>CAZCAI010000083.1:0-15057 GCA_964496595.1 uncultured Anaerolineales bacterium | reverse complement strand
TCCGTGCCCCGGACGTAGATTTCGTAGAAACCCTCCATGTCGGCCGGCAGGGTGTAGGCCCAGGTGGAAGTAATCGCGCCGGGGCTCATGAGGAGTGCGTCTTGCCAGTCGAAAACGGGCGGATCGTCCTCTGCCTCCGAATCCACCAAGGCGATCTCGACGCCGCCTGCGCCATAGACCACGCTTCCGACGTCGGTGATGATGCCGGTGATGAAGCGGGCCGTATCGGTGAGCGCGCCGGTGTCGGTAAAGGGGAAGGTGAGCGCCGTCTCGGGGGCGGTGTTGTCCAGTTCGACCAGCGGCGCATAGCCCGCCTCCGGCGTCCAGTTGCCGGGCAGGTCCACGGCCCGCAGGCTGAGGGTATAGACACCGGTGGGGTTGGTGAGGGCGCGATTGTCCTTGTCAAAGTCGGATAGGCGATAGTCGATACTCCAGTTGCTGCCAATAATTGTGGCCGGTTGCCAGCCAAAGCCCGCGGCCGCGCCAGCCCGACCCTGGAGCAACACCTCCACGGTGTCCGAATTGACGTCGGCGACGGTGCCGCTCAGCGGCACGATCCAGTTCCCATTCCCATCCTGATTTGCCGTTTGCGGCGGGGCGTCGGCGGCCAGTTGCGCGGGCGTGCGGTCAATGTTGACCGTCACGCTGGCAAAAGAGGTCTCCAGGTTACCGCCGGCGTCAGTGGCGCGGCTCTCGAGGGTGTGATCGCCCTCCACCAACCCACTGGTGTCCCAGGCATAAGTCCATGTCTCGGCCCCCTCGGCCGCCTCCCACGCGCCGCCGTCCACACGGACGTCGACCCCCGTTACAAAGGTGTTGTCGCGGGATTCGCCGCCGATGATCAGCGTGCCGGTGACGTTGATGCGCTGCCCGTTTGCCAGCGAGGTGATGGTGGAGGTGGGCGGCGTGCGGTCTATCGTGAGGGTGTCGCGGGTCTCTTGCTCGGCCTTGCCCAGGAAGGTGGTCGTCTCGCGCACCGCCAGGCGGTTGACGTACAGCTTGCTCTCGCCCTGCATCGCGCGCGGCAGGACGCACTCGGTGACGGAATCATCCAGCGCCTTGACTTTTTCGTACAGCGTCTCGATCTCGGCTGCGGTGAGGGCGTCGCGCCAGATCGCCAGCTCGTCCAGCCGGCCGTTGTAGTTGTGGTCGTAAAAGGCTTTGCCGATGCGCAGCTCTCCGCTGCCCTGATAGGCAGCCGGGGCGGTGTCCTGAGCGACCTGCCGGCCGTCCCGGTAGATGGTGCGGGTGGCGGTGTCGGCGTCGTAGGTGACGGCCCAGTGGCGCCAGTCGGCGTCGGTGTAGGCGTTCGGGGTGAGCAGCTCGCTGCCGGATCCGCCGAAGGTAAAGACGAAGCGGTCGCTCGTCAAAAAGCCGATGCACAGGTCCTCGTTGGGCGCGCCGCTGCCCTGGCTGATAAAGCAGGTGCTCTCCCCCGACTGCGCCCGTTTGGCCCAAAAGGCGGCGGTGAAGGAGGTGTTCATCAGGGGCACGTTGCGGTTGATCACGCGCACGCGCACGTTGTCCAGTCCCCACGATTCATTGTCCAGCGCTTCCAGATTTGCCCCCTCAAATCTGAGCTGGAAGGTGTCGGTGATGTGATCGAAGGATTGCTCCAAGTGGTAGACCGTGTCGCGGTCATAGCCCAGCGCGTTGCGTTCCGCCGCGCCGGTCCCGCCTGGGTTGGCTGCGGCCCACACGCGGATCGAATCGCCGTCCAACCCCTGACAGGCCGACCCGTTCCTGGCGTACTGTTTGCCGTCGCAGGTGCCGGACCAACCGCTATAGTCATGATAAGAATACGACCGGGCGACGGTATCGCTTCCGACATCCTGATCCCACAAGTTATAGATATTCGGTTCGATGTTGGGCTCGTCTTGACTAAAGTGCCAGGTGTGCCTAGATCCCAACCAATTTGTCGTACCTTCGAGCGTGACGCCGGAGGGCGTCCACGGTTCGTCGGGATAGAATTGATAATGGTAGGGCGGGTTCAAGTTGGAAAAGGTGGTGCGCAGTTGCTGTGTGCCGTCCGCATACCACGACCAATAGTCAGGCCCGTGGTCATTGATGGTCTCGTTTCCATCCCAGGAGTCGATGATAAACAGGTCGAATTCGACCTCAATGCGGTCGTGGCCGGGCAGGTTGGAGAGCGCAAGGGTCACCGTGTCGTTGCCCAAGCGGCCCAGGAAGGTGCGGTCGCCCTGGGGCGTCGTGGCGCGGGTGGTGTGGCTCCATTCGGCGGGCACGCCGCTCTCAAAGTCATAGACATACTCGGCCACGGTGTTCTCTTGGTTGCCGACGATGAGCGCGTTGTTGACCCCGTCGAACTCGACAGCGGCATAAGCGCGGCCGCCCAGGCCGGCGGTGGGGCAGCCCCCCCTTTCATCCCCCCCAGTGAGGGGGGCACAGGACGCGCCGTAGCCGTTGTGCGCGACGTTCTCAAAGCGGGTGGCGCCCTCCGGCTCGTCGAAGGGGTAAATCACCAGGGCGTCGCGGTAGGCATCGCGGATCTCGCCGTCGGAGAGGGCGCGTGGATAGACGCTGAGCGCGTCAATGATGCCCGTAAAGGCGCCGCCGTAACCGTGTTCACCATAGCCGACCCGCAGCCGGTCGCCGCCGTCAAAATCAGAGACGTCCCGCTGACCGGAAGCGACCAACTCGCCGTCCACGTACAGCCGTTGCCCCCCGACGGCGCCGCCAAAGGTGTGCACCACCTGGTGCCAGGCGCCATCGCCATAGTTCGCGCCGGCAGAGCAGATCCGCTCGCCGTTCTCGCTTCCCAACCGGGCGCAGACATCGCCGTTCTTCAGGTAGAGGCTGCGGTCGGCGGCATAGCCGCCGGCGCCGGGGACAGTGTCGTTGCTTACCTCAAACATGCCACAGGTCTGGCAAGAGGCTTTGAACCAGAGCGCCGCCGCGTAGGCGCTTTCCGAGGCGTCCAGCGGCACGCTGATCTGGTCGATGTCGCCCGTGCCGTCAAAGCGGACGGCGTTGCCGTTCTTGCCGCCCACGCCGGAGAGGGGGCAATCGTAGTTGGCGTCGTCTACACAATAGCCGTCGTTGCCGAAGCCAGAGATGTCGGCAAACTCGGTCACGCCGGCGTCTTCATCAAAGCGGAACTGGGCGGCGGGGCGCGGCGCGGCGCAAGCGATGTCCAGGACCGGGGTGTAGCGCCCGGCCCACAATGCCTGCGTCCGGCCGCGCAGCTCGCCGTTCATGCCCACGGCCTGGTAGCGGATGCTGTTATTGCCGCTGCTCTCGGGCCGCCAGGCGACAACCCAGCCGCCGTTGAGCGGGTCGGCGCTGACGGCGGGCGACATCGAAGCGTCGAGCGCGCCGGTCTGCGCCAGGGTGGTCGGCGCGCCGACGTGACCGCCGGCAAAGGTGCGGGCGAGTAGTGTGGGGCTGGCGTCCCCGGTGGCGCGGCGGTAGACGACGAGGGAGCGCTGGGAGAGGGGGTCGTAGGCGATGCGTGGTTCGGCCTCGATGGCGGCGCTGGCAGCGACGGTAGCAGTCGTCACCTGCGCGCCGTAGACCTGGGCAGCGTAGAGGTCGCCGTCCCGCTCCCAGACGACGTGGTAGCGGTCGAAGGCATAAGTGACGTCCATCCCGCCGACCAGGCCGCGGTCGAGGGTCAGCGTGGGGGAGGAGACGGCACCGTATTCGTTGATGGCCCCGGCCACCAGCGTGCGGCTGACGGCATCACCCACGGCCCACACGGCCAGGAAGCCGCTGCCGCCGGCGGCGACGGCCCCGCCGGTAGTCTGTGCCCCGGCGGGGGCGGCGGCGCTCTCGACGGTTCCCGTGAGCTGCGCGGTGGGCAGCACGCGCCGCCAGCGGAGGGTGTGGTCGCCGCCGTTGTGCGCCGTCCAGACGACGAGACAGACGCCGTCGTCGTTGCAGGCGACGTCGGGGGCGGCGTTGGAGACGTCGCCCGCCGCGCCGATGGCGAGTTGGCCGCCGCCCACCAGGCTGTCGGCGGTGGCCGAGTAGATATAGACGCGGTCGTTTTCCAGCGCGACGACGACGTAAGGCGCTGTCCACCCATCTACAGGGGTCACGGCGACGCCGGCCGGCTGCGCAGCGACGGTTGCCTGGCTGGATTGGTCGGGGTCCCAGGCCCAGACGGAGGGGGTGTGGAGCTGCGCCGCCATTGAGGTAGTCAGCTCGATCTCTTGGTTGCTCGCGCCGGAGGGCACGGTGAGGTTGGCATACAGCGGCTGCGATTGGTCGCGGGCAATGTCAAAGATCATATCCAGCGGCCCGCCGGTCAGCAGGGCCGGGTCGAGTTCAGTATTGCCGCGCACCCACAGGTCGGGTTTGACGTTGTTGGCGACGGTGGTGGTGTAGACAAAGCTTTGGGTGGGACGCACCACGCCGTCTGGATCGCCCACCTCGGTATACAGGCCGATGGGCGAGGTGTTCCAGACGTGGGGATGGAAGCGGTTCTCCAGCGGGTCGCAGCCGGGGCAGGTGTGCAGCGTGCGCTCAAACAGGTCGTCCATGCCGTCGCCATCCGCGTCGGCGGCCAGGGGGTCGCTGTAGACGCGGATGCTCTTGCCCTCGGCGTAGGTGAATGTCCAGCCGTCCACGACCTCGGCGTAATCGCTAATCCCGTCGCCGTCGGTGTCGGGGTGGTTGGGGTTGGCGCCCAGGCGGGCTTCCTCGCCGTCGGTGAGACCGTCGCCGTCGGTGTCGGGGTTGCGTGGGTCAAAGAACTGGCCCCCCTCGTCGACCGGGAGGGAACTGCGCTCCAGTTCCCAGGCGTCAGAGAGGCCGTCGCCGTCGGTATCCCAGGTGGTGTCGTCGGGGTCATTGCCGCCGTAGGCCTGGGCCAGCAGGCCATCGCCGTCGGCGTCGCGGAAGACCATACCATCGGCCCACCCGGCCACGTCGACGAACTCGTCCAGCGTCTTGGGCAGCACGTCGAACATGATAGGACCGACGGTACCTGAACCAGAGCCATCAATGCCTTTTTCATAGCAGACAGGGATGGGCAGGTAGACGGGGGGCCAGGGGATGACGATAATCAGCGTCCAGCACTCGACGCCGGGGATGGCATAAGCGGTGGTCATTTTGAGGTCTAGCTCGCTGTTGATGCCCGCTTTGAGGGTCGTAATGGTGACCGGTGCATCGCTCTTCCAACCCGTGTACATTCTATGGCCCCAGAGCTTGCGGGGACGATTACTCACATGCCAATCGCCGCTGACGTCGCCCAGTTCGGCTGAAAGCGTGGTGGATGTGGGGTGCAGTTTATACTTGAAGGTGGTGGAGCGGAGTTGGTCCTTGTCGTACATCCACATGTAAAAGCGCGTGCGCCAGTCGTCAGGGTTTTTGTGGATGACGGTGGTTGTGACCGGGATGCTAAATTCCATCTCGTTGCCGGACACCATGCCCATCTCGGGATGGACGATGGCCGAGTCCAGTTGGCCCATTTTAGCCAGGTCATCGGCCTCTATGTCTATCGCCAGTTCGTAGGAAAAGATCGCTTTGCTAATGACTTTTGTGAGAAAGCCGCAGATTGTCCAGTCCGTGCCAAGTATGGCGAGAATGATGTCTATGAGAACGACGATGGCCACCAGGATGGCGCCGACGAGGGTCAGCGAGATAGCGAACAAGATGATCGTCAGGATGGTGGCGGCGATGGTCTGGGCCAGCAGCATATCAAAGGCGACGCTGTTGGCGGGGATGTCGTTGGTGACGACAGTGTAGATAAAGACGCCCCAGGTAATGCCGATGGCGAGGATCAACCCAACGATGGCGACCGCCTTGGCTAGGCCCTTGAGGTTGGTCACCGTTTTTAACACTTTGCCCGTGGCCGCCAGTTTGGAGATACCGTCCATCGCCTTGGTGGCCAAGACGAGGTTGATCGCCTTCAAAATCGGCGTGACAACGGTCAGGTAGCCGAGCAACGCGCCAACGACAACAGCCAGCGCAATCTTGGCCCCCCGGTTCCCAGATATATACTCCTTGATTAAAAATGTCATGCCAATGATAATTGCTGTAATCAAGACGATGACGCCCATGGCCACGGCGCCAAACGTTTTAATGCCCCGGACAGTGGATAACCATTTCGCCACTTGCGCCTTGACGGCGCGCCCGAAGCGAAGGAGCTTGCCGATGCTTGGCTCTTGGAAGCTACCGAACCGGCTCTGACGCATAAAGGCATATATTTGCTTAAATATCGTGGTGGATTGGAATATCTGGTACGCGACGATCTGGTTGGCCACAAAAAAGACCGCTTTTCTGGTATAGTTGACGATGTTGGCCCATAGGGGCGTGTCATAACTCTGAATACCGGCCTGAGTGAGTATTTCTTCCCCGGACATGACAATGTTGCTGGCGCCAACGTAAAGGGATAGGTAGCGCAACTGCCCCACGATGACAGCGCCGCCACGCGCGGCCTCGGGATCGTCATCGTCGGTGTATTCCCCACTCAAGTCGGCAGTGTACCGTTTGTGCAACTCGTCCCAGTATGCCTCAATAGGATAGGCCTGCCATTCGTCATCTTTGTAGCGGTAGGGTGCCCAGTTGATGCCGGCGATCATCTCCACAGGCACGTCCTCCTCAGAGAGTACCAGGGTCAGTTGACGCGCGTCATCGTCCGACCATTGGATGACAGCATCGTCGTCGTTGATGGACTGGTCCAGGTTGACGCCCCGGTAACGCTGCTCACGGGCAAAGAGGAGTGTGGGTGTGACGGGCGTCACGGCGGTAAAATGATCCTCCAGTATGTTGATGGTCTCGGTCGTCGCCAGCGTATAGAGGGCCTCGTCCAACGTCGCGTAAGTGGTCGTGACGACGGTGAGATGGTTGTCCAGGCCCCAGCGTTCGGTGATGGTACTGGTGCTAGTGAGACGGTTCCAGCGGCGGTAGATTTCGGCGGTGGTGATGTCGCGCTCCCCGTCACCAGCGATGCAGACGTCGTCGTCGGGGTCGTCGGGGGTACCGTTGTCGTCAATGTCCTCGCAATCGCTGCCGGCGAGAAAGGTCTTTTCCAGGCCGTAGGTCAGGTAGAGCAGCGTCGAGTCGTCGTGTAAATCATCGTCCACGGCGGGGTCCTCGTAGATGACGTCATAGTCGGCGCCGTGGTCCTCCCGCACATCGAGGCCGGTCAGGGTCCAATCGTCGCCGTAGGTGTGGATGACCTGGACGCGGTTCATCTCCTCGTATTGGACGCAGCGGCCATCCTCGTACTCCTCGCACACGTCCACCAGCGCCTTGACCAGCCAGACCAGGCGCACCTGGTGGGCCGCGCCCCATTCGGCGGCGGGCAGATAGCGCATCTTGCCGGCAAAAGCGACGTGCTCATCTCCTATTCTATCTACCACCAATTGCAAGGGGACGTAGGTGGCCTTGTCGCCGTCGTCGTTCAGCTCCTGGACGAAAATGCCATAGGGTTTCAGATCGTCCCGGGACGGCAGGTTGTCCGGCTCGCCCGAGGTTCTGATTTCCAGCATGGGGACCAGTTTCACATCGCCGTTGTCGTTGGGATCGCGGTCGGTGGAGGTATCCTCATCGTAAAAGGTGGCGCCGTCTTGATCTTGAATTTGTCCCTGTAGGTCGCCCTGCGGCCAGTCGAGCACGTTAAAGGCATACCACAGATGGTCGGGGTCCGTGGGGCGCAGTTGGAACTGGATGAAGGTGGGCATACCGGGCCGGAGGTCATCCACGATGAGCAAGAAGGGATCGTCCTCGGTGAACACGGCGTCACCCCTGTAGTAAGGCGAGAGATCCAAATCATCGGGCACGCCGTCGCCGTCGTTGTCGCGGTCGAAGAGATCGGGGTCGCCGTCGCCGTCGGTGTCGGGCGGAGGGTCGCCCTCGGCGCGGCCGGCGTTCCACTCGACGCCGTCGCCCAGGCCGTCGTCGTTCGAGTCCAGCGCCAGCGGATCAGTGTGCCACATCTTGCCGTTGTACTCAAAGCCGCGCACCTCGTCGCCGTCGCTGATGCCGTCGCCGTCCGAGTCCTCAACCTCGGGATTCGTTCCCAAGACACACTCCTCGCCGTTGGTGAGGCCGTCGTCGTCGTTGTCGGCCGGATCGTCGGGATCGCAGTCGTTCGCATTGTCGTCGTTGTTCGGGTGGTCCGAATTGTCGGAGGCGGCGGGTAACGCATAATCTATAAAACGCAACTCGCTGACTCGCTCATTCGCTGACTCGTTGGCTCGCTGACTCACTGCCAGGGGGTCGAGGTTGGGGTTGTGGTCGGATGCGGTCAAGACGGTTTGGAGGGTGCTCTGCATATCGCTTTCCTGCTCGCGCACCTCGGCCTCCCGCGTCCTGATAGCCTGCTGCTCGGCGAAGCTATCCGCGCGGACACTTTGCAGTAACGGTGTGACAAGCATAGAGATCACGAGGGAAATGGCCAACACACCGTATACCTTCTTAGAGCCAGTGTAGGTGATGAGAAGCACACATAGAGCACAAAAGGCGATCAGGATTGGAAGGTATGGGGTAAAGCGTGACACGTGATACATAACACGTGATGTATGATGCGTGATACGGGATATATTCCCCGCCGCTGATTCGTTTCCTTGATCAAAGCCTGAAAAATCCACGGTGACTTCGGCATGGATTTCTTGATCATCCGGGCGCGGGGGGAAGTGGAGGTGTAAAATCTGGCGCAAAGGATAACCATTGGTGTCAACCCAGAGTTCGCCTCTCCCCGTCATATTCACGTACTGCTTGGTAAGATCGAGTGAGATACCAGGTGGAAGTTCGCCTGTCTCGGTCAAGTGTTTTTCCATCTTGTCACGCATATAGGCAGCGTAGGCACGGCCATCAATATCAAACGTGAAACGTGCTGAGTCTTGCCCCTGCTCCACGTTTTTAGCGGCGGATAGAAAAGCCATAAAGTCGCCCTGGGGCGCGAACATACTGGTGAAATTATTAATCTCTTGCCAGTCTTGAACGCCCTGCCGCGCGTAGGCGCGGTCCCCTTCAACTTTGATGTCTACGCCACTGGCGGCGTTCAGCACACTGCCCCCCTGTGTCCACAGTGTGAAATGCAAAAAGCGAGCCGGTAGATCCGTCTCGCCCTCAAGATAAAGCCGCGTGGTCTTACTCTCGCGGCCTACATTGCGGACAGTCGCTTGTGGCACGGTCGTCTGACGTATATCCGTCGAAAAACGATACGTGCCCACATCACGGGCGCGCTGCCAGACTGCGGCGAGGCCGCCAGCCGGTCGCGCCGTCGCTATCTGGGGTACAAGTGGAATACTCAAAACAGACAAAATGAGTATGAAATAAAACCAAATCTTCTTTACAGTAAATGAGAAATCCAATCGTTTGTACTCCCCTGTCCTCTGATGCATCGTTAACTCCTTTATACGCTTACCCCGTATTCTGTAACACAACAGGTAGATAAATTTTATTACGCTCGCCATCGTCATCCGCAATAATCAATTTCGCTGTCTGATACAGCCCTAGCGTGCTGTTCACAGGATCGCGCAGGAGCAGTGTGAGGCGCTCATCCCCTTCCGCCAGAGTATCATTGATGATGGTCACGGTGAAAGTCAACCATGTGGTACCTGGTGTGAACGTCAGCGTCCCTGTAGCGGTGAGATAGTCACTTCCCGCGCTGGCTGTGTCCTGAAACGTGGCATAAGCCACGGCGGCGGTCTGCGAAAGCGGTGTTTGCAGTGTGACGGTGATGGGCGCGTGACGCTCTGTCTCACGAATCGTATACGTTTCCGTCGTGAAGGCAACCACCGGAAGCTGTGATACGATTTCAAACGTGGCGCTCGCTCATGCGGTAGTGGCTAAAATTGACTGATGACTTGCTGTGGCTCAGATCAACCAGAATCTCAATATGCCCATAGGAGCAAGCCACCGCCAGCGGTTCGCGCAGCCGCGCGCGAGTAACGTAAAAAACTCCAGCAGGGTATTCGCCAGCACCGTGCAATAGTAACCCCCGATGGGGAAAGCATCGTTGTCGTGCCGCGCATCAAGTGTCGAGAGCGTGGGCATATTCCCCTCTCTGAATGAGCGCGTGCCGCTACTAATAATCAGCGCAACACCACGGGCAGAAAAATATCCCAGCGCGGCCAGAATGTCAGATTGGAAAGTCCCGACCAGCCGCCGGCGTTGTGCGTTTTGACCGCAAAATAGCGTGTTCCGCCGCTGTAGGAGATGGCGTTTGTCGCGGTATCGAGCGCGCCGCCGGTGGCGAAATCCGCCGCCGCGTCCCAATTGGCCTCCGTGATCGGCTCGGCTGCATAACGCGCGGTCGTGGTCACAACGCCGGTGGGCGGCGTCCAGCGCAGCGTCACCGTGAGATTGCCGCCGTTGAGTTCGGCCTGCGTGATGCGCAGATCGCTCACGGCGGCGGGCGCGGGAAGTCCGTGCTCGTCCGCGCCGATGTCACGCGCCGGGCCGATGGGACGCGGGTCACTGTCCATATCGTCATCGCACAGCCCGGAGGCCAGCGCGACGCCCTGATCAATGGCGGCACTGGCGCTCGCGCGCAAGTGCAAATCCCCGTCCGCCCCATCCACGAACAGCGTCAGGGGCGCATCCGTCAGGTTCCCGGCCTGGGTCGCCGTCGCGCCATCGCGCTGGCGAAGATTGTGGCTGACCAAGTTGTTGGTTAATGTCACCGAGGCGTTGGCAAACCGCCACTCAATGGCTGAAAATGGCGCTTGCGTCGAGGCCACCGTGTTGTGATACACCTGCGCGCGGCAAGCATTCCACAGCCCAATGCCGCTATCGAAGCCCGCCTGGGATGTGAACAGTTCCGCGCGATTGGCGAAAACGGCGTTGTTGCGAATGATGCCGCCGTAGTGGTCCACATAGCCGCTGGTCTCTGGGCAGGGATGATCCGCGTAGGTGCGGGCCGTCCCGCTCGTCACCAAACCCAAGCCGATGCCACGCGCGTTGTTCCGCAGCACATTGCGCTCGATCTGCGGATCGCGGCAACCGCGCCAGAGGTGGATGCCATGTTCGGCCAAGCCACTGCTGCACCAAAACCCCTCGATGTGATTGTCGCGGATGACCCAGTCCCGCGCCTGATGCGCGTCAATGCCGCCGGTGTAGCAATTGTCGCGGATCTGCGGGCGGCCGGCGTCGGTCAACTCGATGGTTGAACAGGCTATCACCCCGTTGTCGGGATAGTAGCCCGCGCTCCCAGGGTTGATTTTGATAGCCTGCTGGCCCGGATCCACGATGTGGACGTTGTAAATCAGCGTGTTGAGAGTATCTCCTGAACCGGTACTGACGTGAATGGGATGTGTGAAAGCGCGCTTGATGGTGAGATCGGCCAGCGTGACATTGGAGGCCATAATGGAGACGATTTGCGTGCGGCTGTAATTATCGTCGAGGATGACCGCCGCGCGATTACCGCTCGCCGAACGCAACGTGACGTGGGGCGTGTCAAGCCAAACGTAATGCCCGTTGGTTCCCAGGTGGTACGTCCCATCGGACAACAGGATGGTGGTGTGCGGTGTCGCCGCGTTGACGGCGGCCCACAACTGCGCCTCGGTCGAGACATTGACGATAGTTTCGCCCGCCGGGGGCGGTGGTAGCGGCGCGCACCCCGTCGCTGCCCGCGCCATAGCGGCGAAATCTGGTGTTGCGGGCGTCGCGGTTACGCGGATTGGCAAACACAGCAGCGCCGCTATCAGCCCCATCTTCTGAATTGTAGTCCACAGTTTCACGAAATAGCTCCTTACGATCTATGTGCCTTCCAGGCAAGGTGTGCCGTCGGGGTGAAAGGGTGAAGTCTTCGTCATAGGCTATTGGTCGCTCAACTTCCCAGCCCAGATAGGCGTGTTGCTGCGCGCGCCTCTTCCTATTTCATCTGCCTGCTTTGTCCATCTTCATTGCCCTGAGCATATATCCAGAGCGGCGAAATGACAACCTCAGTGTGCTTCAGCACTCACGTTATAGCTTCGCCTTGACCGGGGCCGATCCGTGCCAGACGTGGATTCCCAAGGGCAAGCGTCGGCTCAGAGCACACACCCAGCGCGTCGGCGACGTGCGGCTGATTACCGTCGTGCCCGCGCGGGGGGCATTACCGCATCTTGCTGACATCGACGAGACGGCATTAGCGCCCTTCATCGCTGCGCCGGGCACGGTGCTGCTGCGGGGGATTCACGGCGGTGCCACCCGATAGCGCCTTGTGGCTGATGCTGCCAGGCGCGGGGGCGATCCCGCTCGTGGCAGCGGGGGCCGAGGTTGCGGCAGACTTGCGCGATCTGATACGGCAGTGGGTCATCGTGCGCGGCGTCTGTTCAGCGGATGGCATCGTCGTCCACGCGGTACAGGCGGAGGCATAAGGCACGCGGCGAGATAGGCTGTTCGTACGCTATGCTGCCCTTCGTGCGTTATGCGCCAGGATGAGATCCGCCGCTTTAGCGCACGGACAATTTCAAACTCGCCGTACTTGACCCAGGCCCATCGTCGTGCGCCAGCCGATGCCCGCGAAGGGAGCGAAGGCGGCGAGCACGCCCACGCGCCGTCGCCATTGAGGCGCGGAGCAGCGGAAGGCGAAGCGACAGCGCCCCACAAAGCCGCCCACGCGACCGCGCCGACCGCCGCCGAACGTCACGAGTTCCGTGCGCAGGTCATAGCGGCTGATGACAACGCAATCGCGCAGGAAGGGCGTCAGCGCTTCGGGCAGGGGCTGCGGCGCGAACTCGTTCCAGAGGGCCAGCAAGCCGCCGAAGATCAACGAGGGCAGCGGCAACGGTAGATCGTAGGCGCCGTTATCGAAGGGCGTCGAGGGCGGGGGGCTGCGTCGAAAGGTCGTCGGGGTGAGGAAGTCCAGCGTGATGTGATCCGGCGGCGCGGCCTGCTCGACCTGCTGGCGGAGGTTGACGTAGGTCGCGAGCCGGGCCTGGGCGTGCTGGCGCGGCTCCATCGCGATCTCCGTGATGGTGAAGGGGACGCCGGTCAGATGTAGCGTCGTCTGGGGCCAGCGCGGGATGAGCTGTTGGGTGAGGCAGGTGGTCAATGCCGGCGTCAGGCTCGTGATCCGCAGATGGCACGGATGTGCGGGCGCGACCTCCAACCGCCCGCGCTGAGGCGACCGCCTTGGACACCACAACGGCGAGACGGTGAAAGGTCGCCGGGCGTCCGCGTCGTGCAGCGCCTCGGCCAGATCCGGCATCGCCGCGCGCACCTCGTCGAGGAACCAGGCGTGGGCCGCGCGCCCCAGAAACGAGGGTACGGTGGCCGTCGTCGTGGGAGTGAGCGTGAGCACGAGAGAGATCAACATCGAGGTTCTCCTCCTGGGGGTTTTGGGTCTTGGGTCTCAGGTCAATGTGGCCAACAGTGTAGCACGGCAGGGCCAAGGCGCAAGACGGGTAAATGGAGGATGGAGGTTGGAGGCTTGACACCCTGTCATCCGCGAGTCCCCCGGAGGGCGGAATTCCACGACGGCGCGCCCGTCCCGTGACGTCCGCCCGCCATTCGCCGGGGCGATGCGAATGGAAGAGAGACGCCGCTCTCAGTCCCCAGGCAGAACACGGCGCGAGGATGGAATGGAGATAGGACGGGGTCAATTGTGCCCGCAGCCCGCAGATAATGGACTTTCAAAAATTAATTGGGGAATAGTTGTCGCCTCGCCACGCGGGGATAGAAGTCCCCGCGCTATCAGAGACCAATTGGTCTCTTGACCAATGGAAAGAACAAAGCCCTTCGGGCGAATGGAGGACGGACAGCGGGATAACATTCCCCATTCTTTCGCCCCACCAAAAAGACCTGATGGATTGAACCAACCCCATCAGGTCTTTGGCTTTGAGGGCAAAACCTTCCCACGCTGTGCGAAAAATTCCGCAACTTAACGCATTCTAAATTCTGCGTTCCCTACGTGCCTCCTCAATGCACGCCGTGTCATTGAGGACAAGTTTAACAGGCTTTGTGTCCCCGGCCTCGACCTGCGGTCGGCGGCGTTCTCCAAAAACCAATCTCCCAAAACGAGCGCTTTCCCGATGAAAAGCTCACATTTTGGGAGATCGGAAGACAGAACTTCGGGGGATTTACAATTTCTGCGACGGGCAATCTCACGCTGTTCGATTGCCGTCCTAACGCACAGCGTTAGACACGTACACCTCTCAATGCACGCCGTGCCATTGAGGACAAGTTTAACAGGCTTTGTGTGTTTGGCAATCTCACGCTGTTCCGTTGCCGTCCTAACGCGAAGCGTTAGACACCAGTGCCTCCTCAATGCACTCCGTGTCATTGAGGACAAGTTTAACAGGCTTTGAGCCTTCGATAGCACAACTGAAGGTTTTGCTTGCATCCTCTGACGCTGCGCAGCGCGTCAGAGGACAGTGCCTTAACAGGCTTTGTGTGTTTTGCGACTGGTCAGGTTGACCTTTTCTTCTGCGGCTATGTGGCCATCGATCCGCCAAAGTTTCAGTGCCTTAACAGGCTTTGTGTGTTTGGCAACGTCACTGCGTTCCGTTGCTGGGCAGAATGCGAAGCAGCGACTTTGTCGCTGCCGCATTCTGCAAATGTCCTAACGCGCAGCGTTAGACACCAGTGCCTTAACAGGCTTTGTGTGTTTTACGACCGGCCTGGGACGCCGCCGTTCAGGCGCTTGGGCAAGAAAAGATGGAATTTCAGTGCCTTAACAGGCTTTGTGTGTTTTGCGACGCGATGCTGGTAGCTGTAGCTGTTTCCATTTCACCCGTGTTTCAGTGCCTTAACAGGCTTTGTGTGTTTGGCAACGTCACTGCGTTCCGTTGCTGGGCAGAATGCGAAGCAGCGACTTTGTCGCTGCCGCATTCTGCAAATGTCCTAACGCGCAGCGTTAGACACCAGTGCCTTAACAGGCTTTGTGTGTTTTGCGACTGGCGTCGACTTAAAACTTCCGTCCCCCGTCACAACGGGTTTCAGTGCCTTAACAGGCTTTGTGTGTTTTGCGACACGCTTGAGTTTTCGTGGTTGTCGGTCACGCTGGCAATGTTTCAGTGCCTTAACAGGCTTTGTGTGTTTTGCGACGCTCGTTGAGTATGCGTTGATATTAGTATTGGTCACCATCGGTTTCAGTGCCTGGCATAGTTTGAAAGTCGGTTGTTTTGCATAGCGCGCCAGCGAGTGGCTAAAAAC
>CAZCAI010000082.1:2403-21342 GCA_964496595.1 uncultured Anaerolineales bacterium | reverse complement strand
CTGCGCCAGCGCCTGAGCAATCGCTACGTCGGCGCGCCGCTCCACTTCGCCGCCGAGGAGGTCGGCTGGCAGGCCTTTCGCATCGAGCCGAGCCAGATCGTCGCCCAGCGCGAAGAGGTCACGTTCGGTTCGTAGTCAGGCCTCAACCGCTACTCCATTCACGTTGTTCATTACGTAGCTTACTACGAACGACTACGAACGGAATTATTGTTCATCCATCGAGGTATCCAATGCACATTGCGCTTGACCGCGTCTCGAAGACATTTTACGACAGCGACCCGCCGCTGGGCGCGCTCGCGCCCACAACGTTGGAGGTCGCGTCGGGCGCGTTCGTCTGCCTCATCGGGCCGAGCGGCTGCGGCAAGACGACGCTCCTGCGCCTGTTGGCCGATCAGATCCCGCCTACGTCTGGGACGATCCGATTGGATGGCGGCCTGCCGCCTTCGGCGGTGCGGGCGCGCAAGGAGATCGCGTGGATGGCGCAGAATCCCGCGCTCCTGCCGTGGATGACGGTGATGGACAACGTGACGCTGCCGCAGCAGATCAACGCCCAGACGAACGGCGCGGCGGCCTTAGCGCCCTCGGCGCTGCTCCACATGGTGGGCCTGCACGACTTCGCCGCGACCTATCCTCACACGCTCTCCGGCGGGATGCAACAGCGCGTCGCGCTGGCGCGGGCATTGGCCACCGGCGCCTCGCTCTGGCTGATGGATGAGCCATTCGCGGCGCTGGATGACCTCACACGCGAGACACTCACCCGCGAGGTGTTGCAGCTCTGGGCCGATTTTCACCCGACCGTGCTGTGGGTCACGCACAACATCACGGAGGCGGTGCGGATGGCGGATCGCGTGGTGGTGATGTCGCCGCGCCCCGGGCAGATCCGCACCATCGTGGAGGCGCCGCTGGCCCGCCCGCGCGACGAGACCTCACCGGAGGCCGTCGCCCTGATCCGCCAACTGAAAGCGGCGCTGCGGCAAACGCCGGAGCGCGTCGCGCAGCTATGACCCCGCGTCAACGGGAAGCCGTCTCCGTGCTCTTCATCGTCGGCGCGGCCCTCGGCGCGTGGGAAATCGCGGTGCGACTCTCGCAGATCCCTGTCTATCTGCTGCCCGCCCCGACCGTCATCGCGCTGCGGTTGTGGCGCGACGCGCCCCACTACCTGCACGCCTCGCTCGTCACCTTGGGCGAGGCGCTCGGCGGCCTGATGCTGGGCCTCGTCGTGGGGATCGCGGTCGCGCTGCTCATCACGATCTGGGAGCAGTTGGAGCGCGGGGTCTTGGCGCTGGCCATCCTGATCAAGGCCACGCCGATGGTCGCCATCGCGCCGCTGCTGATCATCTGGTTCGGCTTCGGGCCGGCGCCCAAGATCATCATCACCGCGCTTATGACCTTCTTCCCCGTGCTGATCAACGTGCACAGCGGCCTCAACGCCGTGGACAAGGCCGTCCTGGCGCTCTTTCATTCGCTGGACGCGAGCCGCTGGGAGCTGTTCCGCTACGCGCGTTGGCCCTCGGCGCTGCCCTATCTCTTCGCCGCGCTCAAGGTCGTCGCGCCGCTCTCGCTGATCGGGGCCATCGTGGCCGAGTGGACGGGCGCTTCGGCGGGATTGGGGCGCGCGATGTGGCTGGCCTACACCAATCTCCAGATGCCCGCGCTCTTCGCCGCCGTCTTCTGCTCCGCGCTGATGGGGATCGGGCTATACGGCGCGGTCGTGGCGCTGGAGGAGCGACTGATTTTTTGGCCGTAGTTCCATAAGTTGCAAGTTGCAAGTTACAGGTTGCGAGTTAAAAGTTTTGGACGCTTTTCCCTTTGAGATTGTAACTTTTAACTTGCAACTTTCAACTTTTAACTTCAACTAATTTCAAGGGAGGTCTTTGATGAAGAATTTTTTTCGAAGATATTTCTCCATTCTTATCGTTCTTATGATCCTGGGGATGACGGGGTGCAGCGCGGGAGAGACGCCGACGCCGGAGACGGAATCGCTGGTGTTTATGGCGGGATACAAACCGCAGGCGAATCTGCCCTTTGTGGGCGTCTACGTCGCGCAGGAGAAGGGCTTTTTTGCCGAGGAGCGCCTGGAGGTGGAGATTTTGCACTCCGGCGGCGGCGGCGAGCATCTCCAGCTCTTAGTCGCGGGCAAGGTGGATGTGACGACGCAGGACGCCTCGGTGCTGCTCAAGCGCCGCGCCGACCCGGGCCTGCCGCTCGTCTCGCTCGCACTGATCGGGCAGCAGGGGCAGCAGGCATTCGTCGCCCTGCAAGAAGATGATGAAAGCGGGCTGAGCGCCGACATTGCAAGCTGGGCCGGGCACAAAATCGGCTTCAAGGGCACGCCGCCGCCGGAATTGCTGGCGCTGTTGGATCAGGGCGGCCTTGCAGAGGCCGATGTCGAGCTGATCAACGTGGGCTTCGATCCGCGCGTGCTGACCGAGGGGCTGGTCGACGTCTACCCAGTCTTCAACTCCAACGAGCCATATCTGCTCCGCCAGTGGGGCTACGATCTGATGCAGTGGGAGCCGGCGGATTACGGGATTCCCACGCTGGGCTTGACTTACGTCAGCACGCCGGATATTATCGAAGAGAACCCGGAGCGCATGGCGCGCTTCGTGCGCGCGGCGCTGCGCGGCATCGCCTACGCAGAAGAACATCCAGAGAAGGCCGTGGAGTTCGTGATGATCCACGCCGGCCCAGAGACCGATCCGGCGCACATGCGCTTTATGCTGGAGACGGAGCTGGCGGACGCGCGCTCTGAGGTCACGGCGGCGGATGCATCAAATTCGAGCTGGGGCCGGCAGACGGCGGAGCAGTGGCAGGCGCTGCACGATATTCTGCTCGAATATGATGCTATTGCCCACGCCGTGGACGTGACGGAAGCCTTCACGACCGAGTTTTTAACGTCTGACCAATGAGAGGGAAGAGGAACTATGCCCCACAAAAATAAAATCGCTATTCGATGGTTGATCGTTATGATCCTGCTGACGCAACTGGCGTGCCAGACGGTGATGGAATTTCTGCCCAACTCGGAGACACCCGCGCCTGACGAGGGCAGCGAGGCCACCGCCGAAGTGGCCGACGCTCCCATTGCCGAGGCCACTGCGACCGTGCTTGCCCCCACGGCCACGCCGCCCGGCCCAACGCCTACCCCCGCACCGCCTGGTCTGGCCTGCGCGGGCAGCTACGGCTACGGCGTCGCCTGCATCCATGACGCGGAGTGGATGACCTTCACCGCCGAGGAGGGAATGTTGGGCAGCGATCAGATCCGCGCGATCACGACCTGCCCCGATGAACGCATCGTCATCGCGCATCCGCAAGGCATCGATATCTACGATGGGCAGAGCTGGCGGGCCATTGTTAATAATTGGGGCCATGGTTCGGTGGAAGGCGTGGTGTGCAACGCCGCCGGCGAGATTTGGGTCGCCCATTTCGGCGGCGCCACGCGCTGGGCCGCCGGCGAGTGGACGACCTACGACGTTCGCAAGCACCTCACCATCCATCCCAACGCGCCGGAGCTGGTAAAGGACATCGCAATCGACGCTCAGGGTGCGATCTGGGTCGTGACCGCCAACAGCTTGGCGCGCTACTCAGAGGGGGAATGGACAATCTTCGAGGAAGGCCAGGGCTTCGACCAGCGGTACTTTTTCGAGGGGATCGCCTTCGATCACGCCGAACAGCCATGGGTGATTCACAGCAACGGCCTCCTGACCGTCGATGGCGTCTTTTGGGAAAACCATCCCTTCCCCCGCTCGATGTCGCCCACCAGCATCGCCGTGGATCATCACGGGCGCGTCTGGGTGGGAACGCTCAGCGACGGCCTCTACGTCTTCGATGGGCAAATGTGGCAATCCTATCACCAGAAGAGCAGCGACCTCAGCAGCAATCGCATCGCGGCGCTCGCCGTCGATGGGCGAAATCGTATCTGGGTGGGCACTGACTGGGGGCTTAACATCTTCGACGGGGAAATGTGGGAGACGTATTGGATGTCCAATGCCGGGTTGCCCTTCGATAAAATCGACACGTTGGCGATTGTTCACGGCGGCCCGCGACTTCCGCAGCCTGTCAGTAAAGCCCCAGGGGCAATTTCGGGCACATTGACCTCGGCGACAGGCGAAATCCTCCCGCAGACGCCGGTCGAATTGTGCGCTGGCTACATCTATCGTAAACACTATGAGGAACCGCTATGCGCGGGGCAGCATTTCGTGCGATCTATCACCACCGACGCCGCAAGCGCGTTCACGTTCGAGGACGTGCCGCCGGGGCGCTACATGCTTACGGCGAATTCGGAGGATCGGTGGTATTTGCTGTTGGATGATCGGGGCTACAATCCGCGCGTGATTGAGGTCACAGCGGAGGAGACGACCACACTGGGCGCCATTCCCATGCCGCCGCCGATGGAAGAGAAGTAGACCGCGATCCTAATCCAGACGCCAACAGCGTCCTCTGAAACTCAATCAGAGGACGCTGTTTCTCATTGCAGAACACACGATGGTTTTAAATCACGGTGTGATCGGGGATGACGGCGCCTTTGGGCACGACGACGATGCCATCGCGGATGACGTAGCTGTCGGTCTCCTCGTCTTCCATGCGCGCGTGGTCGCGGATGACGACGTTGCGCCCGATGCGCACGTTCTTGTCTAAGATCGCGTTCTCGATTACGCTGCCTGGCCCCACGCCCATATCGGGCAGGCCCAGGCGCTGATTTTCTTCTTTCTGCGCCTCGGTCTCGTAGTAGTCCGCGCCCATCATCACGACGCGATGGAGGTGCGCCCCACTCTTGACGATGCTGCGCAGGCCGATGACGCAATCGGTGATGGCGGCCTTGTTCGTAATGCAGCCCGGCGCCATAAAGACCCGCGTCAGCGTCGAATCCAGGACGCGACTGCCCGGGAGGTAACGCGCGCGGGTGTAGATTGGCCATTCCGCCGCAAAGAAATCGAAGGGCGGCTTCGGCCCCGCCAGCGCGAGGTTCACATCATAGAAAGCCTTAATCGTCCCGATGTCCTCCCAATACCCGCCAAAGGGATAGGCAAAGACGCGCATCCCCTGCTCAATGGCGTTGGGGATGATGTGCCTGCCGAAGTCGGAGCCGCTCTCCTTGCGCAGGGTCTCGATCAATGTCTTGGTGCGGAAGACGTAGATGCCGGTCGATCCCATGTAGGGACACGGCTCTTCCAGGCTCTCCAAGCCCTCCAATTGATCCGCCGCTGGCTTCTCGTGGAAGCTGTGAATGCGCCCCTCCTCATCCGCCTGGAGAATGCCGAAGCGCGTCGCGTCCTCGGCGTTGACGGGCTTGACCGCGACGGTAATGTCCGCCTCGTGTACGCCGTGGAAACGCACGAACTCCGAGTAATCCATCCGATAGAGATGATCACCGGACAAGATCAACACGTCGCGCGGCTCCGGCACCTGAATCTGAAACAACTGTTTGCGCAGCGCGTCCGCCGTGCCCTGATACCACGATTTGCTGACCGGGGTCTGCTCCGCCGCCAAAATCCGCACCCATCCGCCGGAGAAGTTATCGAAGTGATAGGTGCGGGTGATGTGCCGGTGCAACGAGACGGAGTTGAATTGGGTGAGCACGAAGATGTGGTTCAGTCCCGAATGGATGCAGTTGCTGATCGGGATGTCGATCAAGCGATAATGTCCGGCCAACGGCACCGCCGGCTTCGCCCGCAGTTTCGTCAAGGGATACATTCGTGAGCCAGCGCCGCCGCCCATAATCACCGCCAATACATCTTTCATAAAGCTGAGCATGAGGAGCCTCCTGGGAAAGGATTAAAAATTAAGGATTAAGAATTGAGAGTTAAGGGTTGAAGGGTAACCGTAGTGTACATACCAGGGTCATCACTAATTTGATTATAGTGGGGGCTGACAAATATGCAAAACACCTCGCCCCCCACTTTCTGCGGATTGACAAATCTGCCAGATGCTACTATAGTTTTTTCGGCAACAGCACCCGAAAAGGATCGTCTATGACCAACCAGGTGAATAAAATCCAACATCCGCGCTATGCCAAAATCCTCCTCGTTCTCATTATGGCGTTGAGCTTTGGACTGCGGATGAGCCAGCCCACGCTGACCGAGTTCAAACTCGATGAAGCGGGCGTGGTGCGATGCGCGCAGGCTATCGCCTACGAGGGGGAGCGTCCGGCCACCGGCGCGGGCGCCTCCGTCGGCACGGCCCACCTCCCGCTCAACCTCTACCTGATGGCGCTGCCTCTCCGCCTCTGGAACGACCCCGTCGCGGCGATTCTGTTCACCACGCTACTCAACAGCCTGGCCGTACTCGCGTGCTACATCTTCGGGGCGACCTACTTCGGGCCTGATGTGGGCCTGATCGCCGCCCTGCTCTTCGCCGTCAATCCATGGGCCGTTCTCTATGCGCGCAAGATCTGGAGCCAGAACTTGCCTTTGGTCACGCTAGGGTTCTTCGGAGCGCTGGCCGCCGCGCTGATTCAAGGCCGCCGCCGGATGCTCAGCGCGGCCTTTGCAGCGCTGGCCGCTCTCATTGGCCTGCACCTCGGCGGGATTATCTTCATCCCGGTGCTGGGGCTGGCGATCCTGCTCTATCGCGACCAGGTCTCGATCCGCGCGCTCGTGCTGGGCGCCGGGATCTTCGCGTTGGCGCTCGCGCCCTACGTGATCGATGACGCACAGCACAATTGGCAGAATCTGCACGGGCTGAGCGGCTACGCCGGAGAGGGCGGATCATTTTCTTGGGATGCGCTGCGCTATCCACTCCAACTCAGCGGCAGTGCGGGCATCGAGGGACAAGTCGGCGCCTATCACGAGCAGTTCCGCGCCGCGCTGCCCAATCTCTGGGGGGGGAATACCGTAATCGCTGCTATGGTAATCGGAGGCGTGGCGCTGGCGGCGTGGCGGGCATTGCGAGGCGCCACATCCTCGGAGCGGCGCAGCGCCACCCTGCTGCTGCTCTGGTTCGGCCTGCCGATTCTCTCTCAACTCCGGCCCAGCGCCACGACCCAACCCCACTATTTCCTGCTGCTCTACCCGGTCCAATTCCTGCTGATTGCGATACTGCTCGTTGCGGGCCGCGATTGGCTCCGCCGCCAATGCCCCACAAACCCGACGCCGACGCTACTGTGGCGCGGCATTCTGCTTGCTCTGACGCTCTGGGGCTTCTGGCAAATTGCCATCACGGCGCAACTACGCCACTTTATGATCGCGCACCCAACGACGGGCGGTCACGGCATCCCCCTGCGCTACCCCCGCATGGCCGTTCAAACAGCGCGGCTCGCCTATCCCCGCGCGGAGATCATCGTCCTCACCGACGAGCCGCCCCACCCTTTCCTCGCGGAGACGCCCACGGTCTTCGATGCGCTGCTCTTCGGCCACCCACATCGCTTCGCCGCCGGGCAAGCGACGTTGCCGCTCCCCCACGCCGCCGAGGTGGTCTATTTACTCGGCCCCCGGGCGACGCCCGCGACCTTCGCGCCCCTGCAACGGCTGCGCCAGACAGCGCCCGTCACACGCGGCCCCGAGATTCCGCTGGCCGATGGAAGCCGCTACCACGTGTACCACTTCAGCGGGGATTATGACGCCGTCATGGCAGAGATGACGCCCTTAGCCGCCGGCATCCCTTTCGCCAACCACGTGGTCTTCGCCGCGTACGATGCGCCCGATACCGCCGCGCCGGGCGCAGCGGCGCCCTTATGGCTGGCCTGGTGGGTACAAAGCCCGCCGCCCACAGGTCAACGTTATCACTTCACAGCGCAATTGCTGGACGAGGCGGGGCAGCTTTACGCGCAGGATGATCACGCCGGATTCCCGACGCAGTATTGGCAGGGCGACGACGTCGTCCTCAGCCGCTTTGTCATCCGCATCCCGCCGGACACGCCGCCGGGCGGCTACCAGTGGCGGATGGGGATGTACCGCTATCCAGAGATCGCCTCCGTCGCCGTGGTCGATCCCAGCGGCCAGCCCATCGATGACGGCGTCATTCTCCAGAAGCTGACGATCACGCCGTGAAATAAAAAAAACCGAGGGCTTGTGGCCCTCGGTCTGCTTACGGCTAATCAGCAACGCAGAGGTCAGCGGGGTGCGTTGAACTCCGGTTCCGGCGCGGCGGCAATGATCTCCTCCAGCGTCTCCACCATCGAGACGATTTCCTCGTTCTCGTAGGCTTCGATCTCGCCCGCGTCGCCGAGCCGGGCCATATCTGGATCTAAGCCCACGTGACCCAAGAAGCGCGTGTCGAAGGACGCCGCCATCTCCTCGGATTTGCCCACGCCGAACAGCTCGGATTTCTCGCCACAGTGGGGGCAGACGAAGTAGCTCATATTCTCGACGATGCCGATCAGGGGAATCTGCATGTGATCGGCCATGTGCGCCGCCTTGCGGACGACCATCTCGGCCAACTCCTGCGGCGAGGTGACCAGAACGATGCCCGTCACCGGTAACCCCTGCATCACGGTCAGCGCCGCGTCGGAGGTGCCGGGCGGCATATCGACGATCAGCGTGTCAAGATCGCCCCAGAAGACGTCGTTCCAGAACTGCTTGATCGCGCCGGCGATAAGCGGCCCACGCCAGATCACCGCCTGCTCCTTATCCTCCAACATCAGATTGATCGACATCACTTTGATGCCCGTGGATGTCGTGGGCGGCATAATGCCCAGCGGCGACATCGTCGGCGCATCCGCGACGCCGAAGAGGGTGGGAATGCTGGGGCCGGTGATGTCCGAATCCAGCACGCCGACGCGCAATCCCTGCCGCCGCAGGCCCACGGCCAACATCGCGGCGACGGTGGACTTACCCACGCCGCCCTTGCCGCTCATCACAGTGATGACGGTGCGCACACGATTAAGCTGCGCGGCGGGGAAGTTCGACTCCTGGGCGCGGGGTTGGCCCTGCTGCAACGTCTCGCGCAGGCGGGCCTTCTCCTCCTCCGTCATCGAGGTCAGGATGATCTCGACGTTCAAGTCATCGGCCAGCGCATCGACGGCCGCCGCTGCATCGCCGGCGATTTTATCGCGCAGCGGGCAATTGGGCACCGTCAACGCGACGGTCACCTGGACATCGCGCCCGTCAATCTCGACCTGGCGCACCATCCCCAACTCCACAATATCGCGGTGCAGTTCGGGGTCCATCACATTGCTTAACGCATCCAAAACTTGTGCTTCTGTTACCACAAACGACCTCCTTGCATAGATCAGCCCCCCAGAATTCTTTTTGGGGGGCCTTTAACTTAAAAAACTGACTTCTTATTCCATCATTGGCTGAGCAGGCATCTCTTGTGTCGCTTCGACTTCTTCCTCCGTACCTTCCTCAACGACCCATATTTTGTCCACATCCGTCAATTTATCGACGTACAACACGCCGTTACAATGATCGATCTCGTGCTGGAAGACGCGGGCCAATAGTCCACGGGGACGCAGGCGAAACCTCTTTCCGTGGCGGTCGCGGCCCCGCACCGTCACTTGCGCGGCGCGCTCGACCTCGCCGACGTAGCCTGGAATCGAGAGGCAGCCTTCGATGCCGACTTCGGTTTCCTTCGATTCGCGCACGATCCGGGGATTCAGCACGACGTATAGTTCGCCCTGTCCCTGAATCGGCTCGATCTCTTCACCCTCTTCGCTCTCCTCCATCTCCATCTCTGGCAACTCAACTAAGATGAGGCGCTGCATCTCGCCCACTTGGACGGCGGCTAATCCTATACCGTCCTCTTCATGCATCGTTTCGATCATATCGTCGATCAATTGCTCGATTTCCGGCGTCATCTCGGTGATTTCGTCCGAAGACTGGCGTAGCCGAGGATCTCCAATCGTTATTACCTCACGCACGGCCATAGTTGTTCAACCTCCATCCTACTCAATATAAAAAACTCCCATTTACATCGCAACAGAGGCTTCGCCGGAGCCAGATGAAAACTCATCCGAGCGAATCCGGTCATAGGTCGAAAACCAATTCAACAATTCCTCTCGCCGACGTTCCACATCAGACGCTTGCCGTTCTTGGTTATACATCAACTGATGTTCCGAGATCTTGGATTGAACCTTTTGAGGATGGCGCAGCCATTTAAGCTCAAATTTTCCCATCGGGCCGGCCGTCTCCAACATCACGTGACCATAATCCAGCAAGCGCGCCGGAATGCTGGGAATTACAAAGCTAATATTCTGAATGTTACCCAGTAGGGTGTCTTTACGGCTTGATTGCAGTAACAAGGGTTTTTGTTCAACCAACACAATGCGATTAGGCGTCAACTGGAAATAATCGTTGCGCCAATCTTCGACGAACCACAATAAGGCGCCAAATAATATCGCTTCTCCAAATAACCACAGAAAGAAGAGCCATAAGCCCCCTGGGCTATGCAGGTCAGCCATAAAATAGAGGGCGCCGCCGACCGTCAGGATTGCCAGGGGCAGAAAAATCCGCAGATAACGGAAAAATCCCGGCACCCAGAAGCGCCGCCACACGACGCTCTTGCCATCCTCACTGACCGACCATGTCGGCGGGAAGAGATAATCTATCAGGGCGCTCACCATCAAGTGAATGATATTCGGGCGCGATGCAGGCGACTCGGATTCCCCATCCTTTGGCTCTGGCGGAGGGGGCAATACACCTGTTTCGATGCGTTGCTCAAGGGAGCGGCGAATGGAGCTTTGCGTCTGTAATATCGACAACGCCTGAGAGCGTTCTATCTGCCGGATGATCACCTCGCGCAGACGGGAAGAGTTGGGGACGCGCGACATATCTACCTGCACCGTCTCACCGGCCGTTTGGAGCACAAGATCGCCAAAGTTCAATAGATTGGCGGGGAGGCCGGACCGCACCTCGTAAATATCCTCCACATTTTCCAGGTAGGTCTCCTCGAAGTTCTCCAAGAAGGGCCACACCCGCTCAATATGGATGACACGCTGAGTGGTCAGGGCAAAGTAATCATTGCGCCAATCCAGATACTCCCAAGCCAACAACAAGATCAACGCCAAAATCGGCACGGCCATCACCACCGCGCCAATAGTCAAGGCCAGGCCGGGCGTTGTTGCCAGCGCATAAAAGATGGGCAACAGCAGGAGTAGCAGGAGGAAAGGCGGCGTCATCTGCCGAAGCAACCGTGACCAGTGCCGATGCACCGCGAAGATGACCCACTCATCATCATGCAGCCAATCAAAATCTGGAAGCTCTCGGCGGCGCTCAACTTCGCGGGGGATATTCAGATGATGCTGGAGATAACTCTGCGCTGCGACGATCTCTTTGAAATCCTCTCGGCGCAGGAAGAGCACGCGGGTTTCTTCGACCGCCAACGCGGTAGCGTCGTGAAAATCGCCGACCAGCAGCCCGGTCACACCCACCGAATCGCCGGCAGTCAAATCACCAATCTGCCGGGTAACCCCCTCCCGATCGATATGGGTTAATCGGACCCGCCCATCCAAGATAAAAAAGAGGCGATTAGAAACCTCTCCTTGTTGGAATAACCATGCCCCGCGATTATACATCCGCTCTTCGACGAACTTCGCCAGCCGGTAAAGCTCCAGCTCGCCTCGCTCATCGGTGAGATTCTCAAACAACGGAACTTGCTTTAGCTTTTCGACAATCTCTTGTGGCTTCATAGAATTTATTATACCATAATCTGAAAATTTATAACAACAAAAAGTCTTAATTCCAACCTTATGATAGCATCATTCATTCTCTCGGTCAATTTTTCTCCAACCCCACTCGCTTTGTTTTTCCATCACTTGCGCTATACTGAAATACAGTTACTGTCACAAAGTCTTCCCCACTTGGCCCCCTGGCTCCGAGGGATTGTCAAATCCCTGCCTAACCGCCGGATTTAGCAATCCGGCGAGAGCCTGGCACGACATGGCGAATACTTTGAGACACAAGCCAATACACAACAAAAAGCCCTGCAATCCAGGGCAGACTTCCCGACGAAAGCACAAGACGAGAGCACAAAAGGACATCACCATGACAACCATCGGTCGATACGAAGTTGAGGAACAGTTGGGGGAAGGCGGGATGGCCGTGGTCTACGCGGCTTACGATCCCTACGTCAGACGCCGCGTCGCCATCAAAGTGCTGGCCTATCAATGGACCACCGACGAGATGTTTCGGGAATACTTCCAACGCGAAGCGGAAGTCATCGCCGCGCTGGAGCACGAGTGCATCGTCCCAGTCTTCGATTTCGGCTGGCACGGCGCGCAACCCTACATCGTGATGCGCTATATGACCGGCGGCTCGCTGGAGGATCGGCTGCAAGAAGCGCAGATCCCCCTATCAACCTTAGCGACCATCACCGGTCGCGTGGCGGCAGGATTGGACGCCGCGCACGCCAGCGGCATTATCCATCGCGATGTCAAACCCTCCAACGTCCTCTTCGATAGCGACGAGAAAGCCTATCTGTCGGATTTTGGGCTTGCCAAACTGTTGGCAGGAACCGGCGGCAACGATGAAGAATGGCTGGTCGGGACGCCGGAGTATATGAGCCCGGAGCAGGTTCGCGGCGAGGAAGTGGACGAGCGCGCCGACATCTACGGATTAGGGGCGTTGCTCTATCGCGTGCTGGCGGATGAAGTGGCCTTCCCCGGTGAAACGACCACACTCCGTCTGCAAGCCCACATCGAGAGGCCGGTTCCTGATCTCACCAAGGTCCGCCCCGATCTCCAATCGGCCTGGGGTGAGATTATCCACAAGGCAATGGCCAAAGCGCCGGAGGATCGCTACCCGACAGCGGGGGAGTTGGCGCAGGAAGTGCAAGAAGTAGCGTCGGGACGTTGGTATCTGCGCAAACTCGTCATGTGATTTAAACCACGCCCTCTGGAAGCAAACCCTATCTACCCAGCTTATCAATCCTTATCCAATCGGAGGTACACACAAATGAAACCGCTCACCTACGTGCGTGAAGAACGCGAAAAATTCGTCGGAGAACTCAAGGAGTTCCTGAGTATTCCCAGCATCAGCACACAGCCGGAGCACAAGGAGCACATCGAGGCGGCGGCCACGTGGCTGCGAGATCAATTGCTGGCCGCCGGCTTCCCCACCGCCGAGGTGATGCCCACGCCGCGCCATCCCGTCGTCACTGCGGAGTGGCTGGCCGCCGGCCCGGATGCGCCCACCGTCCTGATCTACGGCCACTACGATGTGCAGCCGCCCGATCCGCTCGACCTGTGGAACACGCCGCCCTTCAATCCCACCATCATCGGCGACGACGTCTTCGCGCGCGGCGCCTCGGACGATAAAGGGCAGTTGTTCGTCCACGTCAAAGCCGCCGAGGCCTTCAAGGAGACGGCGGGCGCGCCGCCCGTCAACCTCAAATGCCTCTTTGAAGGCGAGGAAGAGATCGGCAGCATCAGCCTCGCGCCCTTTATGGAGGCCCATCGCGACCTGCTGGCCGCCGACATCGCCGTCATCTCCGACACGCACATCCTGGGCAAAGACACGCCCTCCATCGTCTACGCGCTGCGCGGCCTGGCCTATATCGAGGTGCAGGTCACCGGGCCATCCTACGATCTCCACTCCGGCATCTACGGCGGCGCGGTCGAGAATCCCATCAACGCGCTGTGCCGGATGATCAGCCAGTTGCAGGATGCGGAGGGCCACATCACGGCGCCCGGTTTCTACGATCAGGTGCGCGCGTTGGATGAGGAGGAACGCGCGGAACTTGCCAAAATCCCCTTCGACCGCGAGGCGTGGCTGGAAGAGACCGGCGCGCCCACCGACTGGGGCGAGCCGCCCTACACCATCATCGAGCGCACCTCGGCCCGGCCCACGTTGGACGTCAACGGCATCTGGGGCGGCTACATCGAGCCGGGCGCCAAGACCGTCCTGCCCAGCGAAGCCCACGCGAAAATCTCGATGCGCCTGGTACCCGATCAGGACCCGGCGGAGATCACGCGCCTGATACACGATTTTCTGGTCGAGATCGCGCCGCCCACCGTCACCGTCGAAGTGCAAGACCTCCACGGCGGCGATAGCGCCATCATACCGCGCGACATCCCGGAGATGCAGGCGGCGGCCCAGGCCTACGCCGAGGGCTTCGGGCAGCGCCCCATCTTCGTGCGCGAGGGCGGTTCCATCCCCGTGGTCTCCGATCTCCAGAAGATTCTGGGGCTCAACACCGTCCTCATGGGGTTCGG
This sequence comes from uncultured Anaerolineales bacterium, assembly GCA_964496595.1. Lineage (GTDB taxonomy): Bacteria > Chloroflexota > Anaerolineae > B4-G1 > SLSP01 > JAAAOZ01. The sequence continues at coordinate 7,256 of CAZCAI010000082.1, read as the reverse complement.
GCTGCCGGATGATCGCTTGCACTCGCCCAACGAGAAATTCCACCTCCCCAATTTCTACCGGGGCATCGAGACCGTGATCCACTTCTGGCATCTGCTCGCCGGCATCTAAGCGGATTGGGACTGCGGAACCACCACTGATCCCGCCGCCACGCCGGAACCGGACGCGAAACTTTGTGCAAGGCTGCGACGTCATCCGGTTTCTCTGCCCAACAAGAAGAGCGCCCCAATTGGGGCGCTCTTCTTGTTCAACCTATTCCCCTGCTGCGACGACCAACCTCACCTCGTGGGCGTCGCCTCCTCCGGCACGCGGAAGGTCTGCCGGTCCGCGAACTCCTGGCGCTTGCCCTCGTTCCAGTTGCGGATGGGGCGCAGATAGCCGACGATGCGCGAGTAAACCTCGCAAGGAATGCGCATCTCGGTTGGGGATTGATTCTCTGGTTGCATCTTGTGATCAGACATGGGTTGCCTCCTTGGTAGAGTAGATAAGAACAGATCTAAAAACTCACCCTTGCGAAGGTTAAATACACACTCATCATAGAAACCAGATACTCAGAGCAGCTATCACACTGGCAATGAAGCGTTATGCGGAACCTTCGCAAGGATTGGCGTCCTCTTCCATGCGCTGCGCGACATAAGCGTCGATTTTCTCAAAAATCGCCTCGATGCGCGGCGAATCCGGCAGGGCGGCGCGCAGCATCCGCAGGTAGCCTCGCTCGCAGAGGCGTCGCAGCGCCGGCGCGAAGTTGATGTCGTACACCCACCCCACCTGTAACAGCTTGAAATCGTTGAGGTTGCGCAGCCGATCTTTGTGGACTGCGCGCTCCGCCATCAGGTCGTCACAGACGGCCTCGGAGATACCGGGCGTATCCGGCAGTTCCCACGCCACCCAGCCGTTCCGCTGCGATGCGGGCCGTCGATAGTAATCGGTGACCACGCGGTAGATGTCGAGCTTGTCCGCGTCGCGCAGCAGGCGCGAGAAAAAGAGAGCAGTCGGCGTCTCGGCGTCGGAGCCCGGCAGCGCCAATCGATTGTGATAGCCGATCACCCGCAGGAGCAGATCCTCCGCCGGGCCGAGCGCCGCCAAAAACTTCCGCTCGCGCAACACGCGGACACCCAACGCCGCGTGATCCTCCGATTTACCATCGGAAAACGTGTGATAGTGCGCGTACTGCGGAAAACGCCCCACGTCGTGAAAAATCGCGGCCACCTCCGCTAAATGACGCCCATCCGCCGCCAGCCCCAGCGCCGCGCTGATGTACCGGCTCTCCTCGCAGACGCGCAGCGTGTGCTCAATCTTGAGATCAATCGCCGCTTTAAGATCAAGATCAGGATCGGGAGCATCGGTGTAGAAAGAGCGCGCGTAGGCTAAAAACCGCTCCCGGAGACGCGCGACCTCTTCCGCCGAAATCGACGTTGGAACGGCGATCTTCGTCTTCACCAAAGTCATCAATAACCCCGTTCCACATCGACGGGATTAGGCATTGATGCCCCGCGCGCCGCCGCGTTGAGCAACCGCGCCAGCGCCTCCATCCGCATGCACTCCGTCTCGCTCTCGCTGAGCGCGCCGCCGCGATGGGGACTCATCACGATGTTATCCAACGTGTGAAATGGCACATCGGCGGGCGGGGTATGATCACGCGCGTCCTTATCTTGAGGATAGTTGTACCACACATCCAGCCCCGCCGCCCGCAGGCCGCCCGTCCGCAGCGCGTGATAGAGCGCCTCCTGGCAGACAATCGGCCCGCGCCCGATGTTGACGAGCACCGCGCCGGAAGGCATCCGCGCCAGCGCCGCCGCATCGATCAGGCCCCTGGTCTCGTCCGTCAGCGGCAGGCAAATGATCACGGCGTGCGCGCGGGGCAGCAGATCAAGCAGCGCCTCCGGCGGATGGATCTCGTCGGGGCAGTCGGGCGGGGTTGCTTCGACGTTGCGCCGCGTGGCGACTACCTTCATCCGCATCCCCCGACAGATCTCGGCCACGCGCTGCCCGATCTCGCCATAGCCCAGGATCAGCGCGGTTTTCTCGGCCAGCAGCAGCGAGGGGTTGGGCTGGTAGCGCGGCGTCCAATCGTGAGCGCGGAGCGCGCGATCCATCGGGATGAGGAACTTGGCGGCGGCCAGCAACAGCCCCACAGCCAACTCCGCCACCGGCGCGGCGTTGTGATGCAAGTTATGCACCGCCACCTCTGGGAACTCCAACATCAGCTCGCGGGTATCGCGCGGCAAGCCCGCCCAGGGGATGATCAACGTCTGGAGCTGCGCCGCCTCGGCGATGTGCTCGCGCTGCGGCATGCCCGCGATGAAGATGTGATAGTCGGGCGGATCGGGCAACTCTTTGCCTGTCGTCAACACCACCTCGTCATCGACCAACTCCCGCAGATAGTCCAGCGGCCCCGGATCGGGTGTGCGAAGCATGTGAACGCGCAACAGTTGGTCAGACATTCGCGACCTCCTGTTCCGGCTCATCGGCCAATGGGAGCTTGAGGGTGAAAGTTGTGCCCTCGCCTACCTCGCTCTCCACATCGATGTAGCCCCCCAATCCCTGGACGTAATCCCGCGTCCAGAACAACCCAAATCCCATGCCCACCCCCTTGGATGACCACCCAATCTCGAAGATCTTGTGTAGATGCTGCCTCGGAATCCCGACGCCGGTATCCGATACCGTGATCATCATCTCATCCGAGCCGAGAACACGCCGGCTGACGATCCGCACCTGGCCGTTGTCCCCCGCTTTCGCTTCCACGGCCTCTACAGCATTCTTGATCAGCACGCGGAACGCCTCGGTCAACATATCCGCCGAGGTCTTGATGGGCAGCGCCGCCGCCGTCAGCTTGAGCGCGACCTCCACACCATCCGCCGTCTCCTTCAAATCCAGGCGCTCCACGGCGTTCTGGATGCAGGTGTTGACATCAACCCACTGCTCGGTCACGCGCCGCCACGGCTCGCCCAACGTGTCCAAAATCTCCGTGACCTGATCCAGACGCCCTTGCACATCCTCCGCGCGCGCCAACTGATCGCGCGCTTGCTCCGGCGGCAACGAGCGCAGCATCGAGAGATAAACGCGCAAGACGCCGACGTGATTGCGCATCTCGTGCACGGCGGTCGCGGCGCTGAAGGCCATCTTGCCGAACATCTGCGAGGCCATCCGCTGCTCCTCCGCCTGGCGATAGAGCCGCGCGTTGCGAATGCCGGCAGCCGCTTGCTGCGCGAAGGCGCCCAACAGCGCGATCTCGTTGGGCTTGAAGGTCTGCGAGCGCGTGGCCGCGAAGAGATTGCCCACCAATTCGCGCTCGGTCTCGCCCGCCTCCGTGACCATCTCCAAGAAGAACGGTACCGCGATCACCTGCCGGATGCCCAACGTCTGCTGGATGCCCTGCACCACATGCTGCGCCGAGAGCGGCGCCACCGGGCGGAAGAGATCGTAAAGCGCCTCGCTGGTGACGGGCGCGCCCGCCTTGACGGCCCGGACGCTGAGGTTGTCCTTATAGACCGCATCGTGGACGTAGACCCGCGAGGTATCGGGATCGTCCACGCTGATAGGCTCGCCGATGACGCGCGAGAGCTGTTGCTCCCAGCGCCGGATGTCGCTCGTATCGCCATAGGCCGGGTCCAGACAGAGCGCCTGCACCGGCATCGAGCCGTCGCGCTCGTAGGGCGCGACCATCGCGCCGACATAGCCCAAATCGACCACGATACCTTTGGCGATCCACTTATAGATCTCCTCCTCATTATGCAGACTGGTCTGCACCTGGTAGGTCATCTTCTGGGCGATTTCGATCTGCAGGCGGCGACGTTCGCTGTCGATGGCGGCGGCGGCCTGGCGACCAAACGCTGAAAGGAGGATCCGATCCGGCTCGGAGATGCGCGTCCGCTTGGCCGCGAAGAGATTGCCGACCATCTCGCGGGTCGTGTGGCCCTCCGCTTCGACCTCCAAGAAGAAGGGCACCGCGATCACCTCGCGGATGCCCAACGCGCGCTGGATGCCGCGCACAATCGAGCGGGACGCGGGCGGCGCGATAGGCCGGAAGAGATCGTACAGTTGATCGCTCAGCACCGGCCCGCCGGCCTTGGCTGCGCGGACACTGAGATTGCCCGCGTACTTCTCATCGTAGATGTAGACGCGGGCCGCCTGCGCGTCCGTAATGCGGATGTTGCGCCCCACCAGGCGGGAAATCTGATCCTCCCAATGCGCGATGTCGTCCGGCGACGCCAGGCGGGGATCAACGTAGAAGGCGCGCACGGGCAGCGCATCGCCGTGCTCGTAGGTGGCGACCATCGCGCCGGTGTAGCCGAGCACATCGACGACATCCTCCACAATGCTTTGCAGCATCGCCTCCAGCCCGACGGCCGCCGCGCGCTCCAGCGTCGCCTCCCGAAACGTCATATCCGAGATGCGTTGCCGCATCCAGCGACGAATGATCCATTCGGTCAACCATGAAATCGGCGAAAGATTCATCATCCAACTCACCACGTTAGAGTCTAAAATACTCCTCGGCTCTGTCTCTGACAAGGGCTTCTCCTTTCCTCGAAAAGAAGATCAATGCTCCCGTATAGTTGCCCTGGGCATGGGCATTTGGGCCATCTTTCAGGTGAAAATCTGAACATATCCCTAATCATACGTGAGAATCATTAAAACGGCAACTGGAAGTTGGAAATTGGCTAGTACGACGCGGCAAAAATAGCTCCCCAGTTAAACTTGCTCGAAGGGGAACGCCAGTTCCCCGTTTCGGCGTAGCGTCGCGGTCGCGGATCTATCGATCCGCTCAGAGCACAGCTAATCAGAGCACGGCTAATCAGAGCACAGCTAATCAGAGCACAGCTAATCAGAGCACGGCTAATCAGAGCACGGCTAA
>CAZCAI010000082.1:0-2303 GCA_964496595.1 uncultured Anaerolineales bacterium | reverse complement strand
GCTAATCAGAGCACGGCTAACAGGATAGGGACTTCTTCGGACGATTCTCAGCTTCCCGGAAGGTACACAACTGATTTAGACCGGCACGCCGAATTTCTCCAACTGCTCCGGCGTGTGCTCGTAGGGGCAGTAGGGATGCTCGCCGGAGATGTAGCCATGCACGGGGCAGATGCTGAAGGTCGGCGTGAGGGTGAAGTAGGGCAGGTGATAATTCTCGGCGACGGTGCGAATCAGCCGCCGGGCCTGCCGCCAATCGTCCAATTGCTCGCCCAAGAAGAGGTGGAGCACCGTCCCGCCGGTGTAGAGCGTCTGGAGATCGTCCTGATGATCCAGCACTGCGAAGAGATCGTCGCTGAAGCCGACGGGGAGATGGGAGGAGTTGGTGTAGTAGGGCGCGGCATCGCTGCCGGCGATGCGGATGTCGGAGAAGCGCGCCTGATCCAAGCGGGCCAGGCGGTAGGTCGCGCCCTCGGCGGGCGTCGCCTCCAGGTTGTAGAGATGGCCCGTCTCATCTTGGAAGCGCATCAGCACCTCGCGCATAAATTCCAGCACGCGCTGCGCAAACGCGCGTCCTGCTGGATGCTCGATCCCCACGCCCAGCAGGTTCAGGGCCGCCTCGTGCATCCCGTTGAGACCGATGGTAGAGAAGTGGTTGCTCCAGAAGGAGCCGGTCCGCGCCTTGACGCTGCGCAGGAAGTGATGGCTGTAGGGATAGAGGCCGCGCTCGGTGAACGATTCCAGCATCTTGCGCTTGATCTCCAGGCTGGTGCGCGCGATCTCCATCAGGCGCTCCAACTGCGCCAGGAAGTCCTGCTCATCGCGCGAGGTGTAGCCCAAACGCGGCAGATTGATCGTCACCACGCCGACGGAGCCGGTGAGCGGCGCCGCCGCGAACAGCCCGCCCAATCGCTTGCGCAATTCCTTGTTGTTCAGGCGCAGGCGGCAGCACATACTCCGCACATCCTCCGGCTGCATATCGCTGTTGACGAAGTTCGCCCAGTAGGGGACACCGTACTTGGCCGTGAGCGCGAAAATCGGCGCCAGCGTCTCGTTCTCCCAATCAAAATCCCGGCTGATGTTGTAGGTGGGGATGGGGAAGGTGAAGACGCGCCCCTGGGCGTCGCCGGCCAGCATCACCTCGGCGAACGCGCGATTGATCATATCCATCTCGCGCTGGAATTCGCCATAGGTGGCCTCGCGCGTCTCGCCGCCGATGATGACCGGCTGATCGGCCAAATTTGCGGGACAAGTCAAGTCACACGTTAAATTCGTGAATGGCGTCTGGAAGCCCACCCTCGTGGGTACATTGATATTGAACACAAACTCCTGCATCGCCTGTTTGACTTGCGTACAATCCAACTGATCGTAGCGCACGAAGGGGGCCAGCAGCGTATCAAAATTGGAGACCGCCACCGCGCCCGCCGATTCGCCTTGCAGCGTGTAGAAGAAGTTGACCAACTGACCTAACGCTGTGCGGAGGTGACGCGGCGGCTTGCTTTCGATCTTGGCCGGCACCCCGCCGAAGCCCTGCTGAAGCAGATCCTGCAAATCCCAGCCGCAACAATAAACGGAGAGCATCCCCAGATCGTGGAGGTGCAGGTCGCCCTCGATGTGGGCAGCTTGAACCTCCGGCGGGTAGATTTTGTGCAGCCAGTAGCGCGCGGCGATGGACGAGGCGAGGTAGAAATTCAGGCCTTGCAGGGAGTAATTCATATTGCTGTTCTCATTGACGCGCCAATCGGCGCGCTGGAGATAATCCTCCACCAGCTTCTGGGAATCCAACAACATCTGCTCGGTCTTGCGCGCCGAGGCCCGCTGCTGCCGGTAGAGGATGTAGGCTTTTGCCACCTGGGGATTGCCAGATTTGACGAGCACTTCCTCCACAAGATCCTGAATCTCCTCGACGTGCGGCAACCCGCCGTGCCCGTTGTTATCCGCCTGCCAGCGCTGATCCAACAAGGCGACCACGGCCCAGGAGAGCGTCTCCGCCCACGGGCGCCCTTCCCCGTTCCCCACGGCGCGAGCCGCCGCGTAAATCGCGTTTTCGATGCGTTCGCGGTCAAATGACACCACCGTGCCATCCCGCTTGATGATTTCATTAATCGACATAGGTTTCCCCCTTCTGCAAAAAATAGTTGCGAGTTTAAAGTTTAAAGTTGAAAGTTTAAAGTTGAGGAAGCCGGGCGCGTCTTGACAAAAAGACCCAAAATCCGGGATGGTTCATCTACAAGCAAAAATAGGTTTACACTTCTATCTACCGGACACTTTTAGAAAATAGCTCGCGGATTTTCACGGATTACACG
>CAZCAI010000081.1:14330-21352 GCA_964496595.1 uncultured Anaerolineales bacterium | reverse complement strand
TGAGCCTCGACGATGGCCCCCGCGCCCCACTGCGCCGGGGGATCGCGATGGAAGACGGTGGGCGGACGTTGCAAGTCGCCGCCCCAGACGCCGCCTTGCGCATCGACCAGATGAATAAAGGGCGTGAAATGCGCCGGATCGGGCGCCCCTTGCTCTGCCATATCTCCCCGCATCTGCCAGTAGGTGGTCACGTGCAGCCAGTTACTCGGCGGATGGAGCAGGTTATCGGTCGGCGGCAGCGATGTCGTATCGACGTGATACCCCACGAGCGCCAATCCATTCTCGAAGCGCGCCTCGACTTCGACCGGCGCGGCGTGCTCCGGCAGCGTCGCGTATCGCCAATCGAGGCTGTAGCCTAAGATGGCGATCTGGCCGTTGTTCGGGTAGACGCCCGTGATCTGCGAATAGCGCAGGCCGGCGGCCTCCTGCAATCGATTATGCGGCGCCATCGCCTGATCTTGGTGGAGCACCAGCCAGAGCGCGCGACATCCCTGCTGCTCCAGGCCCTCGTAGTACGCCTCCGGCTGGTAAGCGTCGGCGCGGAAGCGGTAGACGGGCGCGTCGCCCGCGTAGTAGCGGTTGATGGGCCGGTGGATGTAATCCGCGAAGCCGACAATACAATCATCGGGGCGCGCGTGCGTCTCCAAAAAGGCGGCGGCCGCGCGCCAATTCGTGCGCTGGTACATCGGCTGGGTGAGGATGCGCACGTTAGCCCATCCCGCGACGATCACCATCCCAATGAGGCCCGCCCAGATCAGAGGCCGCCAGAAGCGACGCAGCGCCTCCAACGCGAGCGCCAACGTCATCACGAAGAAGGGGAAGGTGGCGCTCAGATATTTCGGCGAGAAGACGGGCACGCGGAGCGAGATCGGGTAGAAAATCGCGATAGGCAGCGTCATCAGGCCCGTGAGCCACAGGCCGCGCCGCCAGCCACGTCGCCAGGCCTCGAACGTGCCCAGCAGGAGCAGCAGCGCAACCGGCCACAACAGGCGCGCCGGATGCGGCACGTGGATCATCGTGGCGCGCAGCGTGTACTCCGCCGCGATCTCGCGCAGCATGCCGGACAGCGGCACAAAGCCTTTGCTGATGTCGCGCATCTCGAAGCTGGGGAGGAACCGCAGCGCGTACCTGACCACCGGCAGATAGGGCAGCGCAACCAGGACCATCGTGATCCCATAGCTGCGGAGCTTTTTGGGCTGACGCAACATGGTGAGCACGGCAACGATCCCCTGCGCGGCGATGGCGAACGCGCCGAAGAAGTGGCTGTAGCCCAGCAGATTGATGGTGATCCCGTAGGCGAGCCACACTTGCCAGCGATTTCGGCGCAGCGCTCTGATGAGGAAGAGTGTCGCTAAGGAGGCGAGCAGCATGTGGAGCGCGTACACCCTGGTCTCTTGAGCGAACCAGATGGCGAACGGCGAGAGCGCGAAAAGCAGCCCCGTCCAGCCCGCCACGCGCTCATCGAACCACGCGCGGGCAATGCGCCACATCACCGCCACGGTCAGCACCGAGGCGAGATCGGAGAAGTAGCGCAGCGCGAAGTCGCTGATCCCCGCGAGATGCCGCCATCCCCACAGGAGCAGGAAGTAGAGCGGGCCGTTGTGCTTCGGCGAGATGATCAGGCGCACCGTCTCCAGCAAGGGATTATCGATGAAGTAGACAGTGTGCACTTCATCTAGCCAGAAGGATTGCCAATCCAACGAGAAGGTGCGCAGGAGATAGGCCAGCCCCACCAGCAACAGCGGAATTTTCCAACGTTGAATCTGTGATTTATCGTTCATAGCAGCCCGATTATAACGCACCCGCATGGAGTAATCAAGGACAGCACGCCATTTCATTGCGTGCTTCACTACGAACAACAACATGTTGCGGATGGTCGGGGATCGCCAGGAGGCGCCTCTTCAGAAAGACGGGGTAGAGTTTGGTGGCCGGGAGCTGATCGAACGGCAGCCAGCGGAAGATCAGGGGCAAACCGCATTCGTCGCCGGGGACGGGGCCGGCGGCGCGACGCAGCGGCGCATCCGGCGGCAGCGCCATCAAGAAGTAGAGGCCGAGTTCGTGACAGGCATGGCTCTCGTAGGTGAAGAAGTTCTCCACGATCCAGAGCAGGCGGCGCACCTCGACGTGGACGCCTAACTCCTCCTCCATCTCGCGGGCCAGCGCCGTATTCGCCGCCTCGCCCATCTCGACGCGCCCGCCGGGCAGCGCCCAGAAGTCATCCTCCAGAGAGCGATGGATCAGCACGCGGTCGCGATCCACGGCCACGCCGACCGTCCGGTAGATAAAACGACGGTCTGTGCGCTCTATTTGCAACATTGGGAAGTTATCCATTTGCCAAACGCCTCCTACGTGAGAGCCAGGCAACGACGCCGGTGATAACAGAGGCCCGCGCCGACGAGGATGAGCCAGGCGGCCATCGCAGCCAGACCGAGGCCCAGGCGCAGGGAGCGCGGGAAGAAGCGCATCTCCACGCGGTGCTCGCCCGGCGGGACGATCACGCCCCGGAAGATGCCGTTGGTCTTGTAGATCGGCGCCGGTTCGCCATCGACCCACGCGCGCCAGCCGGGATAGCGCAGATCCGAAAGGACCAGCAGCGCGCGCTCGGAGGTCGTCACGCCGAAGGTCGCGCGGTTGGGACGGTAAGCCCACACTTCTATAGCCCCAGCGTCCGCGCCCGTGCTCTCCACATCCGGGCCGTCCTCGACGGTCGCCACGCGCGCCGGATCGAAATCCGCCGCGAAGATGATCTCGTTGGCGGCCTCAATGGACGTCACCGCCGCGGTATCGGAGACGAGCCAGACGCGGTTCATCGCGTTGGTGTTGAGATGGATGTCGACCGTGGCGTCCTCCTCGAAGACGGGCCAGATGCCCGCGCCGCCGGGCTGCGCGCCCTTCGGCACGACGATGTACTTGCAGCCAAAGAGTTGATAGGCGGGCGCGCCCTTGTGCGGCACGGCCCAGTAGAATTGCGTGTAGGAGAAGAGTTCCATCGGATTGCCGGAGCCTTGCGGGCACTCGAAACCCGCCGCCTGAAGCGCGGCCGGCGACCACAGGCCGCGCGCAGCGGCGTCCACATCGACGCGGAACCAGCCGGGATCGGCGCGCAGGTAATCGACCGCCGCCTCGTGCGAGGTCGCGTCGCCCGCCGGCTCCATCTCCACCAGCGCGCCCATCGCGACCAACTCGGCTAAGAGCAGGAGCGGCAGGCCCGCCCGCCAGCAGGGTTGTTCCATCGCCGTGATCCAACTCACGACGGCGGTCACTTCCGTCAACAGCGCCGCGAGTTGCAAGCCTAGCCGCGCCTGCGCGCGCGGGCCGCCGGCCGGGACGCCTTGCACCAACGTCGGCGCGTACATCCACAGCAGAATGCCGCCGAACATCAGCGTGATGACCCAGCCGCGCTTGAGCAATTCGTTGCTGAGGGAGAGCCATTGCTCGCGGTTGTAATCCACATCCGGCGGCGGCGCGGTCAGCAAGGTCTCGATGCCCAGCGCAGCGATCATCGCCAGCGCGAACGAGAGCAGGTAGATGGCCCGCGCCGTCTTCCAGGCCGCATCGAAGAGCGGCAGCGCGGCGACGCGCGGATAGATCGGCCCCTGATAGCCCAGGGCGAAGAGATAGGCCAGCAGTCCTAATCCCCCCAAAAACCAGACCCGGCGATCCAACAGATGGCTGAAGAGGCCCAAGACGGCCAGGTAAAGCGCCGCCGCGCCGATGTAGCCGCTTTCGACGCGGTTCCACGCGGGCCAGAAGGCCGTGACCCCGCGCCCGTGATAGGCCGGCGTGATGAAATCCACGAGCATCTGCGGGGGGAATTCATAGCCTCGGCGCAGCTCCTGGGGCACGAGCGAGCGCTCGGTGTGGGGCAACCGCTCCAGGCCGGGGAGGACGCCGGGCGCCGCCAGCGCCGCGCCCAAAATCCCCACCAAGGCCAGGCGCGCCAACCGTCGCGACGCGCGCTCACGCCCACCTTCCAGCGCCTGCCAGAGCGCGTAGGCGCCCGTCGCCAGGGCGGCGTACATCGCGGCCTGCCCGTGCCCCGAAAGGACGAGCGCGGCCAACGTCAGCGCGGCGATGGGAATGGCCCGCGCGCGGCGGGCGGCGTGATCGATGGCCCACCACGCCCACGGCAGCCACGCCAGCGCGTCGTTGAACTGGGGATGGCCCAAGTGCGCGATGAAGGGATCGGCGAACATGTAGGCGAACGCGCCCACCAACGCCGCACTGGTCCGCAATCCCCAGACGGGCGAGCGCCGCAGATAGAGGTACAAGCCGACGCCCGCCAGCCACAAGGAGAACATCCCCCGCGCCAGCACCATCCAATCGGGGAGGGGCGAGACCAGGAAGAGCGGCCAGTTGATGGGGTTGAGCAGGCCGTATTGGCTCTCGGCGATGATGGGATCGCCGGCCATCAGGCGGGTGCTCCACAGGGGGAAACTGCCGCGTCGCACCCACTCGCCCACGTAGGCCCAGACGGGGGTGAGCTGCCCCCAGAGATCGCCGCCGCCGCGCGGGAAAGAGTATCCCGCCAGCCACACAGGCCAGAAGAAGAGCGCCGTCGCGGCGGTGATGAGCAGAATCACCTTGAGATCGCGCCTGAAATCGGGCCGGTGATTCATTCGACTCGCACCCGCGTGAGCGTCACCGATATTTGCGGCATCTGCCCTGCCTCCCAGGTGATGGGGAGATGCTCCAGCGCGCCGCTCTCATCCACGCGATAGATCGCCAGGCGCAGATCATAGGCGGATGGATCAACCGTCGGATCGATAGCCAATTCGCGCGTCTCCGTGATCCGCTGCCCCACCTCCCAGGCGGATGTGGGCGCCTCGCCGTTTCGAGGCCAGGCATCAGATTGGGCCGCCTTCCGCCATTGGGCATCGATGAGTTGCACGGAGATCGTGTAATCGGCGGGGATGGGCGCATCGCAGGCCCAGTGGAACGTCACGGTGATGCGCGCGCCGCGTTCAGCGATGATCTCGCTCACATCGTAGCCGCGCAGGACGATGCCCTCGCCAAAGCGGATCGCGACCGGGTTGGGCACGTCACCATCGGGCGTTGCCAGCGTAATCTCGCCGAAGCGCAGGGTCGATTCTAAGGGCGGGCTGCCTTCCGAGGCCTCCGCGCCGGTGGGTTGCGGCCCGCGCGCGATGGGCAGGCGCAGGCCCGACGCGGTCTCGTAGACGCCCACCTCCACGTGGAGGGTGTCCGGCGCGTAGGCCATCGGCGGCGGGGGAATGCGATAGCGCTCGGTCCAGGTCTGGCCCGGGGAGAGCCACATCGTCGAGATCAGCCCGCGCCCCGGAAAAGCATCGCGCTGGGCGATGATACGCTCGCCGCGGCCCAGGAGATGCACGAAGATCGAGTGATCGGTCGCGGTGGGGCTGAGCGCCTCCCAGTGCAAGGTCAGGTTCACCGGCTCGCCGGGACGCGCCACGGCAGAATCGAGCTCGTAGCCACGCAGACGGAGCACCTCCCCAAAGCTGTGATCCAGGGAATGCGCCAGCTCGGTCGTGGCGACGGTGGGCGGGCGATACGCGGGCAAGATCCACGCGGGCAGCGCGACGACGCTCAGGCTCAACAGGAAGGCGGCCAGATCGAGCGCGACGGTGCGACGGTAGGACGCGGCTTGACGGGGAATCCACGCGGTCAGGCCCCACACCAGGGCGAGCGACCACATCGGGATGGCGGAGAAGATCAAGCGCCCCTGCGACGACCACGTCACGGTGGCCCATCGGATCCAGGAGACGAAGATCGCGGCCGGCCAGGCCCAGGCCAACGCGCGCGCGGCGGTGAGAGCGTCCCACGAAAAGGGCCAAAGGCGTAGTGCGTATTTCGTAATACGTATTGCGTAATTCTCAATTCTTGATTCTCGATTCTTAATTCTTAATTCTCGATTCTTAGTTCTTAATCCTTGATCCCTAATAAGCCAAAACAAAAACCGCAGAACGAGGCCAACCAACGCCACGAGCGCGACGGTGTTGAGAATCGCGTAGGCCCAATCCGGCATGGGGACGTTGAGGCCGCCGAAGTTGCCCCAGTAGCCCGCCGCGAAGGCGAAGCGCTCGGCCCAGAGCTGCGCGAAATCGGCGGGGACGTCGCGCGCGCCCAGCACGGCGTAGAACGCATTGAGGCCCAGCCAATCGCCGTAGAGGCGAAAGTTGCGGTAGAACCACCAGCCGGAGAGCGCGACTGCGGGCGCGAGGATGAGAAGCATATCGAGTAAAGCAGTGTAGATGTGGGGGAGGATATTGCGTAGTACGTATTTCGTATTGCGTATTGCGTTGTACTTTCTACTCCATACTTCATACTCCCTACTCCGCGCTTTCTGCCACGCCTCCCAGGCGATGGTAGCGGCGGATAGGGGCAACAATCCGATGGCTGTGGCTTTGGTCAACAGCCCCAGGCCGATCACGGCGCCTAATGCCAGGTAGAATTTTACCGCCGAGTCGGAATGGCATTCCGACCTACGAGATTTGACCCGCCGGATCATCATCAGGAGCGCGAGGCTACAGAGCGGGACGATCAAGTTATCGTTGTTGACGGAGGCGCTGATGAAGAGGTACATCGGCGTGAAGGCGTGGACGGCCGCGACGACGGGCGCCAGCCACGCGGGATGCGGGAACAGCTCGCGGACGATGGCCCAGGTCAAGGTGACGGCCCACGCGCCCAGCGCCACCGAGAGGAAGCGCACGAGATGCACGGCCAGCGCCGTGCCGCGCCACGGGAACCGCCCCAGCGCCGGATCGTGGACGATCAAGTTGACGTTGCTGGCGTCGGACGTGATCTCGCCGGCGGCGACGTGGGGGTTGAGGTGGCGCACCGCGTCCATATCCGCCGTATCGATCCAGAAGGTGAGCGCCGCGCCTGATGCGTAATAGAGCGGCGGCTGGCTGGCCTCCTGACGCCACGGGCCGCTCTCGGCGCCCGGCTCCAGCGGCTGGACGGGGAGATCCCAATGCTCGGCGATGTGCGCGACCATCGGGTAGTGCCACAGCTCATCCGAGGCCTCGAAGAGCGGCACG
>CAZCAI010000081.1:0-14230 GCA_964496595.1 uncultured Anaerolineales bacterium | reverse complement strand
CGCGCGCGTGAGTTCCATATAATCCACATCGTTGGTGACGATGATGCCCTGGCTGTGTTGTCCCAATTGCCAGACGGCCCATTTCCGCAGCGGGCCGGCCTTGGGGAAGATGTAGGGCGGCATCAGGTCGTGGTAGGTGACGACGACGGGCATCGAGAGGTTCTTACGCTGCCATCGCGGATAGAGATTGATGCCGCATCGCAGATGATAGGCCGCGGATTGATATTGGATGTTGACAATGTCCGGCTCGATCTCCTTGAGCCAATCCGTAATCTTGCGGTATGATCCCCAGCCCCAATCATCGATCAGATAATCGGTGTGAATATCCGATTCCCGATAAGGACCGGAGATACTCTCCTCCACCGTGGAGGTCAAAATGCGCAGCTCATGTCCCTGCGCGCTCAACGTTCGACTGAGGTGATCGGTAAAATCCCCCACCCCGCCCTCCATTGGAGGATATTCGCCTGTGATGATCGCAATACGCATGGTTTCCCTCTCCCGTATGATCAAATCTACAATAACCCAAGATAACCCAATGGACTGTAGCGTTATTTTAACGGAAAATGGCCTGAATCCAAGGAGGCTTGTTTCTCCGGCCACTCTTCAGTATAATGGTTTTAACGGAGCTGAAAAATATCATTTAGGATAAGAAGGGAAAGGAGCTTCTGATGAAACCGTATAGGCGATGGATTTGGATTGGATTGTTTCTGCTGTTGACCCTGGCATGTAACTTTGGACGGGGCGCACCGGAGCCGACGGAACCGGCCCCCAAGAAAATCGTGACCTCCGAAGCCAGCGAGGAAGGCCCAACCTTCTCGCTGGAGATCAGGAATCAGACGCCCTATGAGATTTGCTACGTCTTCATCTCCGATAGTGAAGCGGAGTACTGGGGCGATGATTGGCTGGCCGATCAGGGCGTCATCGGCGTCGGCGAGACATGGATCTTCGAAGTGCCGGAAGGCTCCTACGATGTGCTGGCCCAGGATTGCGAGCAGGTGACGCTGGGGACGGCGTGGGAGGTCGATACGGCGCAGACGATGATCTTGGGCGGGAACGATGTCGTGCCCTTCCGCGTCGTCAACGACACGGACACGGACGTCTGCTATATGTTTATCGCGGACGTCTCTCAAGAGGAGTGGGGCGAGGACGAGTTAGGCAAATGGGAGACCATCGATTCCTCCGGAGGCGAGCGCATCTTCTTTGTGGAGCCGGGCGTCTACGATCTGATGGCCGCCGATTGCGACTCAAACACGCTGGAGGAGGCCTATGACGTAGAAATTCAGGCGGAGGAACTGTGGCGCATCACAGGCGCCGGGCCATCTGGAGGAGACGAACCGCCGCCGAGCAACGGCGAGGATTTCACCATCTCGGTGGTCAATGAGATGATCGAGGATGTCTGCTACGTCTACATCTCACCGGCCAACGCCGATAGTTGGGGCGATGATTGGGTAGGCGAAAGCGACACCATCGAAGTGGGCGAGACGCAAGATTTCTTCGTCGAAGCCGGCGCGTACGACGTGATGTTGGCCAACTGCGACGACGCCGTCGTGGACACGGGTTGGAACATCAGCGCAGACACGACGATGCGTCCCGGCCGCTCCGGCGACATCCCGCTGGAGGTGGTCAACGAGAGCAGCGCGGACTTCTGCTTCATCTACATTTCGCCGACCACGTCCGATGAGTGGGGCGAGGATTGGATGGGTGAACAGGAGATCATCCCCCAGGGCGGCGCGCGAATCTTCTACGTCGATGCCGGGACGTATGACCTGGCGGCGGAAGGTTGCGACGGCGAAGTGTCAGTCGAGGAAAATGAGGTCAACATCCAGGAGTGGTTTACCTGGACGCTGTCTGACTAAGGCCGGGTAGAGACTCAGCAGACTTCGGAAGTCTGTGGACTTCCGAAGTCTTGTATTTTAAGGGAGGTATAGGTGTGAGACCAGAATTATTTGCGTTACTAACGGCGATAGCATGGGGCGTCGGCGGGTACTTTGAAAAGAAAGGTCTGCATCTGGGTCATCTTTCGCCCCAGATGGGCATTACCATTCGCACCGGTGTGGCGCTGATCGTGCTGAGCGTGGTCAGCTTCTCGCAATGGAAGACGGTCGCGCAGGCCAGCCCCAAGGCGCTGGCGATGATGGTCATCGGCGGCGGGGTGATCGCCGGCTCGGTGGGGATGCTCTCGTTCTACGCGGCGCTCAAAGGCGCAGATTCGCTCGTGCAGGTGATGCCCATCGCGTTTACCTCGCCCCTCTTCAGCGCGTTGATGAGCATCATCTTTGGGGGCGAATCGCTGACCTGGCAGGAGGCCCTGGGCATGGCGATGACCGTCGGCGGCATCGCGATCCTGACCACGGCCAAATCTTGATCTTGCCAACACGGCCCATATCTCTATATTAGAAGATGATTATCTTAAAAATTACACCTCAACCCAAGCAACTAACATAAGGAGTACTAGATGCCAGCGATAGAAGTGAGTTCTGGAATTTACTGGATCGGGGTGAACGACCGCACGACCGATCTCTTTGAAGGATTGTGGCCCATCACCAGCGAGGGCGTCTCCTATAACGCCTACGTCATCGATGGGGAAAAGAAAGTCCTGGTCGATCTGGCCAAGGATATGAAAGGCGACGCGCTCCTGGCTCAAATCGCGGAGATTGTCGATCCGCAGGCGTTGGATTACATCGTGATCAACCACATGGAGCCGGATCACACCGGCGTGCTGCGCACGTTCCATCGCCTGGCGCCGGACATCAACGTGCTCGCGTCACCCCGGGCGGAGAAGATGCTCGCAAGTTTTTACCAGATCGAAAACAACGTCCACTTTGTAGAGGACGGCGAGACCCTGGACTTAGGCTCGCACGAGTTGGTCTTCTATCACACGCCGATGGTGCATTGGCCGGAGACCATTATGACCTACGAATCAAGCCAGAAGGTGCTCTTTAGCTGCGACGCCTTCGGCGGCTACGGCGCGTTGCAGGGCACGATCTTCGACAGCGACTGCGAGAGTCTGCGCTTCTACGAGGATGAGGCGCTGCGCTACTACGCCAACATCGTCTCGCTCTTCGCCCGGCCCGTCCTCAAAGCCATCGACAAGCTGGCAGATATGGAGATCGACATCGTCGCCCCCTCGCACGGCCTGATCTGGCGCGAGCACCCGGAGCGGATCATCGAGCTGTACAAAAAGTGGGCGGAGTATGCGACCGTCGGCCCAGAGCCGGGCGTGACGCTGGTCTACGGCACGATGTACGGCCACACCGAGGTGATGGTCGATGCGATAGCGCAGGGCATATCTCAAGCCGGCGTGCCGGTGGACATCTTCGACGTGCGCCACAGCCACGCCAGCTACATCCTGCCCTCGATCTACGCGCGAAAGGGCGTCCTGGTCGGCGCCCCAACCTACGAGGGCGAACTCTTCCCGCCGATGGCCCACCTGCTGGACATCATCCAGCGCAAGCGGATTCGCAATCGCCTGGTGGGCTACTTTGGGAGCTACGGCTGGAGCGGCGGCGCGCGGCGCGAGTTGGAGACATGGGCCAAGGATCTGCACTGGGATGTGACAGAGGCATGGGAATTCCCCGGCAGCCCCACCAACGAGACGCTGGACAAAGGCGTTGAGTTGGGTTATCGCTTCGCACAGGCCGTCAAAGAGAGCATGTAGCCGCACGCTCACCATACACCAGATCCCCAACAGCGAAGATGCCTCACAAAACCTTGAGGTATCTTCGCTTAATATTAAAAGCGGGGTTAATACAATATTCTTTGACTTGACAGCTTATCCTTCTATGAGTAGGATAAACTAGTCACAGAAGCGTTACTGTCACAAAGTCTTCGCCACCTGACCCCCTGGATCCGAGGGGATTGTCAAATCCCCGTCTAACCGCCGGATTTAGCAATCCGGCGAGAGCCTGGCACGACATGGCGAATACTTTGAGACACAAGCCAGAAGCCAAAACATTAACCAAAAGGGAGGTGATGTTGAGGTCAGAAACATCATAATAGATGCACCCCATTTACTTCGATTAGAATTTCTTAGAACCTTAGACAGGAGGAGAATTACGATGAAACGCAAGTGGCTGTATATCCCGATAGTTTTGACGCTGATCCTTTCGTTCGCGCTGGCGGCCTGTGGCGAGACGCCGGAGCCGACCGAAGCGCCGACGGAGGAAGTGACGGAAGAAGCAACCGAAGAAGCAACCGAAGAAGCGACGGAAGAACCCACACCCGAAGAAGCGAGCAAGTGGGATGATATCCAAGCAGAAGGCACGCTGGTCGTCGGCACCTCGGCGGATTATCCCCCCTTCGAGTTCGTCAACGAGGATAACGAGTACGACGGCTTCGATATGGCCCTGATCCGCGAGGTCGGAAACCGGTTGGGCCTGGAGATCGAGATTCAAGACATCTCCTTCGACGGCCTGATCGCGGCGCTGAAGGCGGATCAGATCGACGCCATCATCGCGGCGATGTCCGCCACCCCGGAGCGCGAGGAAGAGGTCGACTTCACGATGAACTACTACGTCGGCACGGACGCCATCCTGATCCAAGAAGGATCGGACATCACCATCGAAGAACCCACCGATATGGCCGGCTACAAGATCGGCGTGCAGGCCGGCACCATCCACGAGGACTGGGTCCAGACGAATTTGGTCGAGATCGGCGAGATGGACGAGGCCGATCTCTCGCGCTATGATCGCGCCGAACTGGTCATCTCCGACCTGAAGACCGGGCGCGTCGAGGTCGTGGCGATGGACTACTTCGCCGCCAAGGCCTACATCGAGCAGGGCGGCATCGAGATGGCGCTGGAGGAAAATTTGGCCGGCGAGAATATGGCCATCGCCGTGAAGGAAGGCCAAACCGAACTCCGCCAACAGCTCAACGACGTCATCCAGGAGATGTGGGACGATGGCACGATTGAGCAGTTATCCGAGGAGTACCTCGGCGGCGAGACGATTGAAGAGGAAGCCGAGGAGGAGACCGAGGTCACCGGCCCGGTTTGGGAGCGAGTGCAAGAAGAGGGCAAGTTAGTTGTCGGCACCTCGGCGGATTATCCCCCCTTCGAGTTCATCAACGAGGATAACGAGTTCGACGGCTTCGACATGGTCCTGATCCGCGAGGTCGGGGATCGCCTGGGACTGGAGATTGAACTCCAGGACATCTCCTTCGACGGCCTGATCGCGGCGCTGAAAGCGGAACAGATCGACGCGATCATCGCGGCGATGTCCGCCACCCCGGAGCGCGATGAAGAGGTCGATTTCACCATCAACTACTACGTCGGTACCGACGCCATCCTGATCCAAGAAGGATCGGACATCATCATCGAAGAGCCAGCCGATATGGCCGGCTACAAGATCGGCGTGCAGGCCGGCACCATCCACGAGGCGTGGGTGCAGGAGAACCTGGTCGAGACCGGCGAGATGGACGAGGCCGATCTCTCGCGCTATGATCGTGCCGAATTGGTCATCTCCGATCTGAAGACCGGGCGCATCGAGGTCGTGGCGATGGACTTCTTCGCCGCCAAAGCCTACATCGAGCAGGGCGGCATTGAAATGGCGCTGGAGGAGAATCTGGCCGGCGAGAATATGGCCATCGCCGTCCAAGAAGGCGCCGAAGGACTGCAATGGCAACTCAATCAGGTGATTCAAGAAATGTGGGATGACGGCACCATCGATCAATTGGCCGCGGAGTATCTGGCCGAAGAATAGCCGCCTCCTGTCCGATAATCAAGTCAGCCTTGCGAAGTTTCCCAGCTTCGCAAGGCTGACCCGAAAAGGAGTTCCTTGATGGACAAAATATTAGATATTATTGGAAGCCTCCCTTATCTCCTCCAGGGCGCGACGTTGACGATTGCCGTCACTGTCTTGGCCCTGTTCATCGGTTTCATCATCGGCGCGCCGCTGGCCCTGATGCGCGTCTACGGCGGCAAAATCCTCGCCGGCTTTGCGGCGGCCTACAGCACCGTCCTGCGCGGCCTGCCCTCGCTGGTAGTGCTCTTTATTCTTTTCTATGGAATGTCCTCGATCATCAGCCTGCCGGCCTTTATAGCCGGCAGCATCGCGCTCGGCTTTTGCAGCAGCGCCTACCAGATGGAATTATTACGCGGCGCGATCCAATCGGTCAGCGGCGGGCAGATGATGGCCGCGCGCGCTTTAGGCATGACCCAGTTACAAGCCATCATCCACATCGTGATGCCTCAGGCGCTCCGGCTGGCCGTCCCCTCCTGGTCGAATGAAGCCGCCGTCGTGTTGAAGGACTCCTCACTGATCTACACCGTGGGCCTGGCCGAGCTGCTGCGGCGCTCCCAACAGGTCGCCGCCCGCACCTACCAGCCCTTCATCGTCTACTCCATCTGCGCCCTGATCTACTTCCTGATGACCTTCGGCGTCAATCGCGGCCTGGATCGGTTAGAGCAGAAATTCCGCCTCCCCACCCCGCTATCAGCGGCGGAGTGAGCTTCGCGACAGAACTTTTAGTCGCCTTCCGGGAAGCCAGGGGAATCCTGGAACTACCTTAGTCAAGCTACCAGGCGCCCTTATACGAAAACAAAGGAGCACATTATGAGTAAAATCATCATTCGAGTCGAAGATTTGCACAAGACCTATGGCCCGACCAAAGTCTTGCAGGGCGTCTCCCTGGAGGTGCACGAGAAGGAGGTGCTGGTGGCGATTGGCCCCAGCGGCACCGGCAAGAGCACGATGCTCCGCTGCATCAACCTCCTCACCCATCCAGATAAGGGGCGCGTGTGGATCGATGAAGAGGAGATCACCGCGCCGGATGCCAACGTCAATCATCTCCGCGAGCGTGTGGGGATGGTTTTCCAGGACTTCAACCTCTTCAGCCACCTGACCGCGCTGCGCAACGTGATGGTCGCGCCGCTGAAGGTCAAAAAGATGCCCAAAAACGAGGCCCGCGAATTGGCCGAGTTCGAGTTGGAGCGCGTGGGCCTGGCCGATAAGGCCAATCTCTACCCCTCGCAGCTCTCCGGCGGCCAGAAGCAGCGCGTGGCCATCGCGCGCGCGCTGGCGATGGACCCGCTGGCGATGCTCTTCGATGAGCCGACCTCCGCGCTCGATCCAGAGCTAATCGGCGAGGTGCTGGAGGTCATGAAGCAACTGGCCCACGAGGGCATGACGATGATCGTCGTGACACACGAGATGGGCTTCGCCCGCGAGGTTTCTAATCGCATGCTCTTTATGGAGCACGGCGTGATCGCCGAGCAGGGGCCGCCGGATCAACTCTTCTACAACCCCCAACATCGACGCACGCGGGAGTTCCTGGGCAAGATCACCGAGTTGTACGGCAAGCAAGAAGACGAAGAACCCGGGAGCGATATCGTCCTGGGACTAGAAGAAAGCGAGGCATAGGTTATGGGCGAGTTACTAGAGTTTTGGAATATGATCTGGCCGACGCTGGGCCGGGGTCTGCTGACGACGTTGCAAATCAGCGTGGTCTCACTCGCCATCGGCATGGTCGTGGGCTTCCCCACCGCCCTGACACGCGTCTACGGCCCACGTTGGCTGCGCTCCCTCGCTATCAGTTACATCGAGCTATTTCGCGGCACGCCGCTGCTGGTGCAGTTGTTCGTCATCTACTATGGCCTCCCCGATCTGGCCCGCTTCTTGGATGGATTGGGCGTCCCGGCGCAATTCCTGATCTTAGATCGCATGTTCTCGGCCTATGTAGCTCTGGGCCTGAACAGCGGCGCCTATCAGGCGGAATACTTCCGCAGCGCTATCCAGGCCATCAGCGATGGCGAGATTATGGCCGCGCGCGCCTTGGGCATGACTAAACTCCAGGCGATCCTCAACGTCGTGATGCCGCAGGCGCTCCGCTTGGCCATCCCCGCGTGGTCGAACGAGGTCGCCTACATGGTCAAATACACCTCCGTTGTCTTTGTCATCTCCGTGCCCGACCTGCTGGCGCGCGGACAATTCATCATCAGCAAACACTACAACCCGATGGAAATTCTGCTGACCGTCGGCGCCATCTATTTGGTCGTCGTCCTGGGCATCTCGATGGCGCTGTCGAAACTGGAGGAGGTCGTGCGCATCCCCGGCCATGGCATCGAGGGCCGCACACGCCAAATCTAACCCGCGCCCGCTATCCCGCTATTATGAAAGTATCAACTCCTGCCGCGTGAGATATACATCGCGCGGCAGTTTTACTTTTGGCCCACTTTCAACGAGGTGCAATATGAAAATCTATCGATGGATTTTAGCCTTATACCTGCTGCTGCCCGCGTGCGTCACGACGACGCCCTCCACACCCACGCCGCTTCCGGCCACCGCGACGCCCGCCCCATCCGCCACGGCCACAAGCGCCACGACGGCCACCTCGACGCCGACGGCGACCTCGCAGCCAACCCTCACGCCTCAACCGACGATGACCGAGACATCTGTACCCACCGAGTCACCAAAGGAGATAACCGAGATGATAACCCTTACCGTGCTATACGATAATAATGCGTATGATACCGATTTGACGACCGCCTGGGGATTCAGTTGCCTGATCGAGCGCTCAGACGAAGATGCCACGCTCCTCTTCGATACCGGCGGGCAGGGCAATCTCCTGCTCAGCAATATGGACACCCTGGGCAAAGATCCTTCTGCCATCGAGACCATCGTCCTCTCGCACATCCACGGCGATCACACCGGCGGCCTGAGCCGCCTGCTCCAGCAAGATATCCGGCCGGAAGTCTACGTTCCTGCCAGCTTCCCCGCAACCACCAAAAACCAAATCCGCGCCGCCGCCGAATTGATCGAGGTCGACGCGCCCGCAGAGATCGCGCCGGGCATCTGGACGACGGGCCAGGTCGATGGGCCGATCCTGGAGCAGGCGCTGGCCGTCGAGACCACCGAGGGGTGGGTCGTGATCACCGGCTGCGCCCATCCCGGCGTCGTGGAGATGGCACGCGCCGCCAAGGAGGCGACGGGCGGCGAGATTCGGCTGGTGATGGGCGGCTTCCACCTGGGGAGCGCGTCGGAGCGGCAAATTGCGCGCATCATCGAGGATTTTGAAGCGCTGGGCGTGCAGCGCGTCGCGCCGCTGCACTGCACCGGCGACGCCGCGCGCCAGCAGTTTGCAGCAACCTACGGCGAAGCGTGCGACCTCGTCGGCGTCGGCGCGACCTACGTATTCGAAAGGTAAACGCGATGAGAGAGCACCTGCCCCGGCGGATGGTCGTCTCCGCGCCGGGCGCGGCCTACTTCGAGGCGACGAATCTGGCGGCGCACAATCTCACCGCGCGGGCGGATCGCGAGCGCGCCCTCGCCCAACATCGCGCGCTGCGCGCAGCCATCGTCGCCGCCGGCGCCGAGGTGATCGCCATCCCGGCGCTGGCCGGCCATCCCAACAGCGTCTTCGTGCAGGATACAGCGTTAGGTACGCCGGAAGGCTTCATCCGCCTGCGCATGGGATTGCCCTCGCGGCACGGGGAGCCGGCGTGGATGGCCCAGGCGCTGACGGCGACAGGCGCGCCGGAGATCGGGCGCATCACGGCGCCGGCCACCGTCGAGGGCGGGGATGTGATCCTGGCGGACGACGTGGCCTTCGTCGGGCGTTCGAGACGCACCAACGACGCGGGCGTCCGCCAGATCACGGCCCTGCTTGCGCCGCTGGGCTACGATGTGCGCGTCGCCGAGGCGCCGCCGCCCTCCTTGCACATCGGCGGGATGATGAGCGCCGTCGGCCCGCGCCACATCCTCGCGTGCGAGGGTGTCTTTCCGCCGGAGTTCTTCGCCGGCTTCGAGGTCATCCTCATCCCCCAGCGCGACTTCATCAGCGGCAACGTCATCGGCCTGGGCGCGGGCCACGTCATCGCCGAGCAGAGCAACACCCACGCCATCGCGGCGCTGCGAGGGGCAGGATTCACCGTCCAGCCCTTGGACCTCTCGGAATTCGTCAAGGGCGCCGGCGGGCCAAGCTGCCTCGTGCTGCCGCTCTTTTGATGTCCGCAATTTAATACCCCCGTCGCCACGTCCTTCCCGCAACCTTTTCTTAGCCATCTCGTAGTATATTTATGAAACCCACCTACAAATCACAGAACTATGGGAGGAATACAATGGGTAAAAGACCAAATCAAATTGTTATGCTGAGCCTCATCACCGCGACGCTGCTGATTACGCTGGGATGCTCTATCGCTACCGGGCTGAACTTCAATACTGTGGAGATTGGCGAGGAGCAGACCAAAACCGAGACCGTCGAGCTGGAAGGCGCGGAGGATGTGCGCGTTAGCGTCAAGATGGGCGCGGGGGAGCTACTGATCGAGCCGAACGAGGAAGGCGCCGAGGAGTTGATGGATGCGGAGTTCATCTACAATGTCGCCTCATGGGAGCCACGGGTCTCCTACGAGGTCAACGATGATCGAGGGCGATTGTCCATTCGCCAGCCGAACACGGACGAATTCTCACTCGGCGGTAATCTGCGCTACGAGTGGAATCTGCGCTTCCGCGACGACGTACCGCTCACGCTGCGGATCGAATGCGGCGCGGGCGACAGCGAGCTTGATCTCGGCAGGCTCGACATCCCGCGCCTGGATATGAAGCTGGGCGCCGGGAACGCGAACGTGGACTTCAGCGGCAACGCCAGCCTCGAGCGCCTGGAATTCGATCTCGGCGCGGGCGATCTCGAGTTAGACCTGACCGGCGATTGGGAGCACGACGTGGATGTCGACATTCAGGGCGGCATCGGCAAAACCACGTTGCGCCTGCCGAAGGACATCGGCGTGCGCGTCGACGTCACGCAGGGCGTGGGCGACATCGAGACGTTGGGCTTGCAGAAACGCGGCGGCGATTACATCAACGAGGCTTATGACGAATCCGACGTGGTCATCGAGATCACCATCCAGGCCGGGATCGGCGCCATTAAGATGGAGGTTGAAGAGTAAGGACGCAAAATATTGCGTCTCTACCGAAAAACCATCAGCATAAAATTGCGAATTGCGAATTTAGAATTTTGAATCTTTACTCAACAGCATTATTCGCAA
Organism: uncultured Anaerolineales bacterium; assembly: GCA_964496595.1. Lineage (GTDB taxonomy): Bacteria > Chloroflexota > Anaerolineae > B4-G1 > SLSP01 > JAAAOZ01. The sequence continues at coordinate 3,252 of CAZCAI010000081.1, read as the reverse complement.
TTCCAAATTACGGAATCGGCTACTGGAAAGATTTCGTAAATGTAAAAGCACATAACCAGCGCCCAGGGCCGGGAAATCCCCGGCCCTGGGACATTTTTGGGGATTATTCGTAGAGACGCAAGATCTTGCGTCTCTTTGATTTCTACAATGAACGCTGTCGCAGCCACACGGAGACGGCTAACGCCAACGCGAAGGCATAGGCCAGGTCGATCACGAAGTAGGACGCATCGACGAGGCCGTGCGCCAGGAAATCCGCCATCGCGCCCATCATCCCCAGGGCTAACGCCCGCCGCATTAGATCCGCATCTCGGCGCAAGGGCAGCATCCGCCGCCAAAAAGCGACCTGGAACCACCCCGCTGCCAACAGCCCGCCGAGGCCCAATCGCACCGCGTAATCGAAGAAGATATTGTGCGGGTGCGAGAGGTTGAACTCCTCCCACGCCGTCGGCAGCACATAGCGGGTGCGATAGGCGTAGAGGAAGTTATCCAGCCCGACGCCCACCCACGGGTGATCGCGGAGCAGCGCCCAGGAGCTGTGCCACAGCGCGACGCGGAAGCCCGTCGTGCCGCCGGCGAGATCGAACATACCGGCGAAGCGCGGCGTGCGCATCAGTGGGATCAGCGCGATCAGCCCCAGCGCTAACACGGCCAGCGTGATCCGCCGCCAGCGCGGGCCGGCCAACATCCCCATCACGAACAACGCCGCCGGGATGCCCACGACAATCGCGCCCTTGGAGAGGCTGAGCAGCAGCGCCAGGCCGATGGGCGGCAGCGCGAGCGCGTAGGCCACGCGCCGTCGATCCCGCCAGAACTCTCGCCAGTCCGATTTACCGCTCCACAGGACGATGGCTAACGTCACAGGCAGCACACGCCCCAGGTAGAGGCCCACGTTGTTGGGCGAGCCGTAGACGCTGTGCAGGCGCCGAATCCCGCCCTCGGCGGTAATCACGTTACCCAGCAGGAAGTACTGCACCAACCCCACCACGCCGACCATCACGCCGCTCAGCACGAACGCATCGATGATGCGCCAGCGCTCGCGCCTCGACATCGGCAGCGTGACCAGCGCCAGATACCAGAGCAGCGGCTCGATGACGACCAGGCGCAATTCTCGCAGCGCCACGCGCCGGTGCGCCGCGAAGGCCGTCGTCACGAGCGCGAGCAGGACGAAGGCTAAGATCGGGCGCAGGTAGGGCAGCGATTCGCCTTGAGGGAGATCAATAAGACCCTCCCCTCGACGCAGGCGCCTTACCAGTCGCGTCGCCCAGCCGGCCAACGTCGGGAGCAAGACCAGCTCGGCTAAGGCGAAGGATTTGCCCAGCAGCGAGAGGGGATGCATATAGAGCGGCGCCGTCAATATCGTGAGCGCCAACCCCATCGCCGGCTCGATCCAGACGATCAACGCGACCAACGCGCCGGCGGCCAACGAGAGCACCATCCACGGCGAGAAGTAGAAGAGCGCGGAGGCCAGGAGCAGCGCCGCTGCGCCTTCCCCCTGCCCCAACCGCCGGAAGACGGGTTCCCCGTAGAGCATCTGCCACGTGGCGAAGACGTAGATCGCGCTCACCACCACCGAGATCAACGCGCGGAGCCAGCCGCGCAGCCGCCCCCAGGCCGCCGCGACTGCGCCGCCGAGCGCGCCCCACGCAACCTGCCGCCCGGCCACGACGGCCAACGTCAGCCCCAGCGCGCCCACCGCCGCCCAGACCGCCAGCCCAACGCGATAGCCGGTGGGATCGGGCGTGTTGGCGACGCGCCAATCGGCCAGCGCCCACTGCTGCCACCCGCGCTCCGCTGTCACCTCGACGGTGTGCGCGCCGTAGGGCAGATCCTCCGCCAGCGGGACCGTGGCCTGCGCCGCCAGCGGATCGTAGAGCACCACGTAGGCCCGCCCCTCGCGATCGCGGGGCAGCGCCGGGGCCGGCTCGCCATCGACGGTCACGAAGAGGAAAGCGCGGTACGGCCCGCGCCGAACCGTCAGCGCCACGCCCGTGCCCTCGAAGTCCAAACTCACGCGGTCGCCGCTCTGGCCGATGTCGGCGCCCTGCGGCCCCAGCGTCCACGTCCCCTCGAAATCGGCCAACTCCGTGTTAGCGGGATAGAAGCCGGGCGTCGCGATGCGCGATTGGGTCATCCACTCGCGCACGGCCTCCGCCGCCGGGCGCGGATCGCCCTCCGGCCCGAAGAGCGCGAAGCCCCAATGCTCCTCGGCGTCGGGCGTCTCATCCTCGGCCCTTGATTCTACCGGGCGCGGCTGGAAGCCGGTGATGCACATCACGCCCATCCACGGCCACTCGCGCTCGGCCCGCGCCAACGCCTCGACGGTGTACGCTGCCTGCGTCGTCGCGCTGACCTCACCCCAGATCGAATCGGGGCCGACATTCCAGCCAAAGTCACTGGCCCACACCGCCGTGTCCGTCAGGCCGTGCGCGACCAGCGCCTCGCGCATCAGGATGGCGCGAGAGAAATTGAGCACGTCGCGGCTCACGCGGCGATCCAGCGGGCCGGTCTCGAAGCCGTAGGGCTGCACGGCGGCCACATCGAAGTGCGGTCCTGCTCCGGCGACCATCAACATCTCGAAGAAGACATCCTCGGCATAGTTATTCGCGCCCACCTCGGAGGTTGGCGCCAAGCTGCCCAGCACGATGCGCGCGTCGTCATCGACCGCGCGGATGGCCGTCGCGGCGCGCGCGAGCAGGTCCGCGTAGCCAAAAGCGTCGGCGCGCCCGCCCCAGGCCGATCCCAGGTTGGGATTGTGCCAGATCTGGTAGTAGGTGATCGACGCGCCGTAGCGCGCGGCGAACGCCCCGGCGAAGCGCGCAAACGCCGCCGGATCGGGCGGCATCCCGGCCCAATCGGGGGCGCCGTCCAAGACGGCCAACAGGCGCAGGTCGCGCGCCTCGGCCTCCGCCACGACGCGATCCCACGCCGTCCAGTCGAACTCGCCCGACGCCGGCTCGATCTCGGCCCAGGTGAAGCGCTGGCGCACCCAGTCGAAGCCGTAGCTCTCGATGGCGTCGAGCGCCCAGGTGAGATCCGCCGGCTCGTACTGCGTCAGCGCCGCGTTGACGCACGTCGCGGGAAGCTGCGTATCCGCCACGGGATCAGGGAAACCGCGCGTCCAGCCGCGCGTGTGGAAGCGCCAGCGCGCGCGCCACTGCACCGCGCCCCACCCCGCCACCAACATCAAAACCACCCCGATGATCAAGATTGCGTTTGCGTGTCGTTTTATCATATCCAAGATTATACCGCCTT
>CAZCAI010000080.1:0-21545 GCA_964496595.1 uncultured Anaerolineales bacterium | reverse complement strand
CAAATCTCTTATAACGGCGATTATGATGCTTAATACACTTTCCACATCTATCTAACGCAATAACACACAGCCCGCAGGCAATACTACACCTGCGGGCTGTTTTGATGTTACCGGCTTGCTCCAAGGCGCTTGTATCAGCTTCAAAGCCGGAGATCTATCGATCTCCGACGAGCCTTGGTGGTTTGCTCCAAGGTGATCGCTAGATCACCGAGCAAGGCGCCAGCATCGGCTACAGCGCGATCCCGGCCTCCTCCAAGATCTCGTCGATCAGCACGGGCGCGCCCTTGGCGACCGACATCTCGGCGGCGGCTCCGACGACAATCGACCAGAAGCCCTCCTCCGCCGTGGCGGCGTTGGTCTCGCGCCCCTCGATGTTATCGACGAAGTTGATGTGCTCGAAGAAGGTCGAGCCGCTGTGGCCCGCCTCCTTGATGAAGCTCGGGTAGGCCGGAATGGTGATCCGGGAGGGCTGATCCATCCCGCGCAAAATCTCCAATTGGGTCTCCGCGCGGGGCGCCGGGAGGAAATCCTGGCGCTCGAAGGCCTTGAGCCGCCCCTGATCGCCGCAGAGAATCAACTCATCGTAGAATCCCGGCGCGAACATGCAGAGATCGAAGTGCGCCTGGATGCCATTCTCGTAGGTCACGATCACGAAGGCGTTATCCAAGATGTCCGAACGCTCGCCCTCGTACTCGAAATCGCGGAAGTTGACGGCTGCGCTCCCCACGGCGTAGACGCTGACGGGCCGCGATTGCGCAAAGAGGTTGAAGAGATCGAAGTAGTGGCAGCACTTCTCCACCAGAGTACCGCCGGAGAACTTGGAGAACTTGTTCCATTGCTTGACCTTGTCGAAGAACGGGACGCGGTGCTCCTGGATGCTGATCCGCTTGATCTCCCCAATCGATTTGCGGACCAGCGCCTCGTGGATCGCCTCCACGCAGATGGCCTTGTAGCGATATTGCAGCCCGACCTGGAACACCGCCTCGTAGGTCTGCGCCACCTGCAGGATTTCGTAGGCGTCGGGGATCGTCGTCGCCATCGGTTTCTCCAGCAGGATGTGCTTGCCCGATTTTGCCGCCGCGCGCACCATATCGATGTGCGTGTAGTTGGGCGTGGAGATGATCAGGCCGTCGACCTCGGGATCGGTGTAGGCCGCCGCCAGCGAATCGTAGACGACGAGATCGGGCGCGCCGTCCAGCGCGAATTTCCCGTAGACCTGCTGGGCCTGCGCGACGCTGCGCGGGTTGGTGTCGTAGATGCCGTGGATGATCGCCCGCCCCTCCAACTGCGTCACGCGGATGTGCTCCTGGCCGTTCATCCCCACGCCGATCACGTTGAATTTATACTTGGGCGTCTCCGGCGCGTAGATGTAGCGATCCTCGTCGGGGAGATAGCGGGCGTGCGGGTATAGCGCGAAAAAATTACCTCTGAATGTGGCTGCTTTTTTCGTCATTGGGTCTTTCCTCCAGAAAATTGGGTTAAACTACAGAGCGTATTGCGTATTTCGTATTGCGTAAGCGATGATGTTCGGTTTCTATTCCGCCACGTTATCACAGCGGAGGGAGTGTAAATTCGTGTTGCTTGGCAACTGCACGCTTAAGTAGGGCGCGGGCGAGAGGGTGTGTGTTGCGTCCAACGGCGGCGGAGCGACCTCCTCCAGATCTATCGTCGCGGTCGGCGCGGCGGCGGGGAGCACGGCGAACTGGACGTGCATCCACGCCGCGCCCGGCGCATCCGCCTGCCATTGGCCCTGATACCCCAACAGATCGCCGCGCTGCACGGGGAGACCGGCGCTGCCGGGCGGGAAGGCATCGGACACGAGAACATGCTCGCCATCGGCGCTGCGCAGATCGCGGTAGATGCTCCACACCCACGCGCCGGGATGCAGCGGATCGTCGTGCAGGATTGCCAAGGCGCCCTCCCATGCCGTTCCCGCCGGACGGAAGAGGCGCCCATCCGCCACGGCGACCACCGGCGCCGCGCCCACGTTCCCGCGCCCGTAGAAGGTCAACGTCGCGCCATCCCACCGGACGCCCAAGGCGCCGTCGCTGGGCAGGTGCCACGGCGCGCCCGGACAGCGCCCCACCGATGAGCGCGGCGCGCTGGCCCGCGTCTCCACGCGCGGACGATAGACGTGGGTATCGGCCGCCCGATCGCTGAGGTAGTAGGCGCGATCCACGGCGTCCAACATCTCCGACGTCCAGCGCTCCCTGTGAACCTCGGCCCCCGGAAAATGATGGATGAGGATCAGGGGAAAGTGCTGGTCGCTGATGTCGCTTACGAAGGCCGTCTGATCCCAAAGGCCGGCCTCCGCAAGCTGCGTGACCTCGAAGGGCTGGATGTAGAGCCGCTTCCCCTGAAGCGTCACCAGGCCCATGTATTCGTCGCCGATCACAGTACCGCCCGCTTCGGCAACCTCATCTTCCAACGACCGCAGTTCTTCCGCCATCGCGCGCCGATGTAGCACGCGCGGCAGGTACTCATCCCGCGTGCGCTGCATCATCCAGCCAATTTGCACGCTCACGAGCAGCACGAGCATCGCGCGGACGACGGGCCAGCGTCGCAGCCGAGGCGTCGAGCGCAACCACGCGATCCACGCGCCGGCGACCAGACTCAGGGCCGCGCACAGTTCCAGAAAGTAGTTAACGTTCGATCCGACCTTGCCGATGGTCAGCATTGAAAGAAAACCGCCGATCAGATACGGGACAATCAACGTCCAATGCGGCAGGCGCACCCCGGGCAAGAGCAACAACGCCAGCGCGCCCATCAGCAACAAGAGCGGCAGATCGTAGCGCAGGGTTCTCAGATTCCAGAGCAAGCGCCCGATGCCGTATTCGTTGACGTTGGCGGTGACGATGTTGAAGAAGAAGCCGCCGCCCGTCAGCGCGTTGATGATCACGAAGAGCACAAGCCCCATACCGCCGACCAGCGCGGCCAGGGTGAAGGCGCGCCGCCATCCCTGCTGCGTCCAGAGCCAGACGAAGGCGGCGAACGGCGCGGCTAAGGCGTAGGATTGCCGGGTGTAGGCGGCGGCGGTGAGCAGGATCGCGCCGCCGAGCAGGCCGGCGCGCGTCTCCGGCGCGCGGACGAGGACATAGAGCGCGGCGGCGCTCAGCGCCAGGGCGAGCAGATCGATGCGCAACAAGCCGGCCCAGTGGACGACGTAGGGCATCGCCCAGAGGACGCCGGCGGTCGTCGCCGCCGCCCAGGGATCGCGCGAGGCGTCGTAGATGATCAGCGCGAGGAAAACGCCGGCGGCCACTGCGCAGAGAGAGGAGATCAGCCGCCCGATCCAGAAATTCGGGCCGAAGAGCGCCACGCCGGGCGCGAGCGTCAGGCCGTAGAGCGGCGGGTAGTTGGAGATGGTGTACGGCGGCGCGCTGAGATCGCGGCGGTAGAGCAGCTCGCCGTTCACCAGGCGCATTGCCTGATCCACCAGCGGCGCTTCGCCATAGTCCAGGGGATAGCGATGGGTCACGGCCAGGTATTGATGCGTGATCAGCAGCCCGGCGGCTAACAGGAGCGCGAGGCCCAAGACGGCCAGGCTGCCGACTTCGATCCACCGCCCCCACCCTGATGTCCGCTCTCCCCGATAGTGCATATCAAATTCCTCGCTAATGCGGTTAACGTTCATCAAACTGAAGCTGGACCTTCGAGCCGTCCCACCGGAGTTGCATCGAGCTGGTGGCGTAGGCGACGCGAATGTCACGATGGACGGGGATATTGTTTAAGAAGGTCTGGCGGTAGTGGCTATCGGAGGGGATCATCTCGTGCTTGCGCATCATCTCATCGTAGGCGCGCTTGAGAAAGTCGTGCGCCGCCTCGGTCTGGCCGTTGATGGAGAGCGCCATGCTGTGCCGGAAAAGCACCTCCTCGCTGTAGCACTCCACGATCTGCAAGAAGCCGAAGGTCTCGTAGATATCGACGGCCGCGCGCGAGAGGTTCAAAGCAGCCTCACGGTGATATTGGCGCTCCTCCTCATCCACCAACATCGTAGCTAACCCCAGATGCGCGGCAGACATCTCGCAGAACGCCGCGATTTTGTATTGCTCCGAGACCAATTGTTGATCCACTATGCGGCAGACATCTTCGCCCGCTTCGAGGGCCATAAAGAGGCGCTCCACGTCCCAACACGCATTGTAGACGATGGCGCGCACCAGCCCCAGGCCGGCCCGCCCGATATCGCGCACTTCCTGCTCCCCAATAGGATAGGCGCGCGCCAGGACCGCCAAAGCCGCCTCGGTGTGGCCCAGATCCGCTTCCATCTGAGCGATGCGCAACAGGGGATAGACGCTGGCGGTGATACCGCTGTAGATTTCCAACGACCTATGTTCCAGCTCCAGCCCGGCTTCGTAATCCCCCAGCCAGAGGCCCTCAATCTGCCCGCAGAACATCATCGCGTGGGCCTCGGCGTAGTGATCGCCGATCTCGCGACTGAGGCGCAGGCGCTTGCGCTCGTAATCCACCAACATCCGGTAGTAATCGCCGGTGCGCTCCAGCGGCATGCGCATCGCACTCAAGAGCGAAATCTCCGCGCGCTTGTCATCCAATTCCTGGACGATGGGCAACGCCGCCTCGAAGTAGCCCATGCTCCGCTCGAAGTTGTCCGTACCAGCGGCCCATCCGAACCGGAGCAGCATCTGCACCTCCGCGCGCCGATCCCCAATCTCGCGGGCCAACGCCAACGCCTGATTAAGAATATCCTGCCAGGCAGGGTCTTTGCGCAGGTTGTACAAATTGCCCACCGCCATCAAACATCGCATCTCGCGATGGCGATCTCCCAACGAGCGAGCGATCTCCAAAGCCTCCTGCGCCGTCGCGAGGCCGGTCGCCAACTCCTCGCGGCCCTGCACACTGCCCACACCCGGCTGCTCCAACAGCGCATCGACCAACAGCTCCGGATGATCCTCCAATTCGCGCGCCAGATCGAGCAGCGCGCGCGCATCGGCCCTCCCGGCTTCCAGTTCGCCCAGCAGATAGTAGACGGCGCGGCGGCGATTCAACACCTCGAAGCGTTGGCGCAGTAACTCCCGGCGCGCCTCCTCATCCTCAGCCGGGATCTGAGCCTCCAACTCATCCAACAACTTGAGCGCGTGATGATAGTGCCCTATCCCCTCCGAGTTCGCGTAGAAGGTCTCCGCCTGCTCGGCTGCCTTCAGCGTGTAGGTGAGCGCCTTATCCAGCGAACCGGCCTGCCAGTAATGATAAGCCACCATCCCATACCTTTGCGCTTGGCCCTCGTCGGAGGCCAACAGACTCTCCAAGTAGTCGGCGGCCTTAAGGTGATAGGCCTCGCGCTGCGGGCGCAGGAGGCTATCGTAAGCCACATCCCGGATGAGCGAGGAGTTGAAGGCATACTCGCGCCCCAGTTCTGGGATGCGCCGCCGCTCGTGGATCAATTCTCGGCGCTGGACGACGGTGAGGTAATCCTTCAGCCTGGATGGGCCGTCCGTGATGCCATCCATCATCGCGTACAAGACATTCCACCAGAAGACGGTCCCAACTACCGAGGCAACCTGGAGCACGCGCCGCTCCTCCGTCGAGAGCCGGTCAATGCGCGCCAGCAGGAGATTTTGCAGGCTATCGGGCAAATCAAGCGTGGTCACCGGGCGGGTGGACTGCCATTTACCGGTCTCTGGGTCTTGCACCAGGACAGCCTGCGCTACAAGCGCATTCACCAGCTCCTTGATGTAATAGGGGTTGCCCTCGGCCTTGCGGACGACCATCTGGAGCGTCTCCTCCGGCAGGGCGCCCGCGCCGATGAGGCGCGAAATGAATTCGGCGCTCTGTTCCTGAGTCAGCGGCGGGATGGAGAGGTCGGTCAAGCGGTGGGGATATTCCGTCTCCAGGTAGTGATGGAACCCCCACACCGGCGAGGTTCGGTCGGGACGGAAGACGAGCAGCCAGAGAAGCGGCTCGGTATCGCAGAGCGGCAGGCAATGGGTGAGCAACTCCAGGGAGCTGGTATCGGCCCAGTGCATGTCCGCGAAGGTGAGGACCAGTGGGCCGCGCTTGCCCAGCGCCTCGATCCAACTGCGCACAGCCAGGAAAGACTGGCGCTGCAAACCCTCGGCGCCAAGGTGCCGCACGCGCTCCTGGAACGCCTCCTCCAAGGGCAACGATAAGAAAGTCGCCAGATAGGGATAGTACTCCGTAAATTGCGGCCCCCACAACGCCTCCGAGCGCTGGCGCAGGCGGGATGCCATCTCCTCCTTTTCCAGGTCGGGCGAGTGGGTGATCTGCATCGGTTCCGTATAGCGCATACCTAACCAATCCTGGAGAAGATCGACCCAAACAGTGTAGGGCCACGATTGGTCATAGGAGCGACAACGCCCGCGCAGCCATGTCACGCGCGGCGGACAACCCGACGTCGCATCCGGATCTTCCTCTGGAGATAGATTGACATCGCGGCTCCGCGCCTCCGCGAGGAGCATCCCCTGGCGCTCGAAGTATTGCCGGACGTGAGCGACCAAAAAGGTCTTGCCCATGCCCTTCTGCCCGGTCACCATCGCAATGCCGCCCCGGCCATCGTAGAGATCCTCGATACATGCTTTAAGAGTGCGAAATTCGCGTTGCCGGCCGATCAGGGGAATCGTGATGCCATAGCTGTACATCCCTTGCGACCATATCGCATCGGCGTGGGGCGCCACGGGACGGTACACCGCGATGGGTTGCCGCACGCCCTTGACCTGGATCTCGCCCAATGGCTCCCACTCAAATTGAGAATCGGCCAAGCGATAGGTGTTCTCGCTGACCAAGACCGTCCCCGGCTCGGCGGCGGATTCCATACGCGCGGCGACGGTGATCGCCTCGCCCATCGCGGTGTCCTCGTGATAATCTTGACCGCCGACGCTGGTGACGATGACTTCGCCCGTGTTGATGCCGACGCGAATGCGCAAATCGACAGCGTAGCGTTCTTTCATCTCCACCGCGTACGCCTTGACGGCCTTCTGCATCCAGAGCGCCGCAAGGATCGCGCGCTCCGGGTCATCCTCGTGGGCGGAGGTCGCCCCGAAAAAGGCGATGAGGCCATCTCCCCGGAACTGATCGACCTCGCCGCCGAAGTGATAGACCTTAGATTCCAGCAATTGCAGCAACTGGTTCATGATCTCGACCCAATCCTCGGTGCCGACACGCTCCAGCAAATCGGTGGAGTGCCACACATCGACGACGAGGATCGTGGCGATGCGCCGCTCGCCTGCGAGCCGCTCGCCTGCGAGTTGGAACGCCGGTTGCGCGGTCGGACGCACTTCCGAAGGCAGTTGTATCTCCTGGGGCGATTCAGTCGCGGGCAGATTTGCAGCGCCCCCCCGCGCCTCGCCCTCTGCGCCCAAGGCCGCCCCACACATCCCGCAGAAGTTGTAGGTCAGGGGATTAGCGAAGCCGCATTCAGGACAGGTGCGAACCAAGCGCGCGCCACACATGCCGCAGAAACGCATCTCCGGCGGACTTTCAAAGCCACAGTTGGGACATTTCACCATCTTACCGCCTCATCTGTCACTCACGCAAAGACAGGGCGCACCTCACGGAAAAGCGCGCCCTGCTCTGGATAAAACGAACAGCCTAAAAGGCTTATAGGGTATCCAAGGCCACTCGAAAGCGCCTGGCGACCTCCTGCAAAATAGAGATCGCGGTATCCACATCTTCCTTCAGTGCGCCAAAGAAATCCCAACGGGTGAGGACCAGACACTCCGTCGGCTCGGTCGCTACAACGGAGGCTGTGCGTGGCCCATCATCCAACAGGGCCAACTCCCCGAAGAAATCGGCCTCGTCCAGTTTATTGACGATGGCCTCGCTCCCATCGGAGCGCTCGCGGATCACATCCGCCGTGCCGGAGACGATGACGAAGAAGCCCTCGCCTCCTTTGCCCTGGGTCACAATCGTATCGCCGGCCTCATATTTGCGCTCAACGAAGCGGCGGGCCAATCGCTCCAACTGCCGATTGTTCAATGTCTGAAACAATGGCACTCGCTTTAATATTTGAACCGTCTCTTTCAAATCTGCCATCCTACTCTCCTTCTCTCCATTTTTCTCCGTATCTCAGTTTTTACCGGAAGCATATCAGGAAACGATAATCCAACCTAGATGCCCCGCAGATCAAGTTCTTCAGCCCGATGACATGAGACAAAGTGATCCGGCTCTAACTCGCGGAACTCAGGCTCTTTTTGAGAGCAAATGTCTTTGGCGTACTGGCATCGAGGGTGGAAGTAGCAGCCGCTGGGGGGATTGGAGGGGTCGGCGACATCGCCCTGCATAATGATCCGTTCCGATTGGTATTTGGGGTCGGGCTTTGGCACCGATGACATCAACGCCTCAGTGTAGGGATGGAGAGGGTTATTGTACAACACATCAGAAGCGGCGACCTCTGCCATCTTGCCGACGTACATCACTGCCACGCGATCCGAAATATGTTGCACGACACTGAGATCATGCGCCACGAAGACATAGGAGAGGTCGAAGTCCTGCTGCAAGTCCTGCAACAGATTCAACGTCTGCGCCTGGATCGAGACATCCAAGGCAGAGACCGGCTCATCACAAAAGATGATTTGGGGATGCAGTGAGAGCGCGCGGGCAATGCCGATACGTTGCCGCTGCCCGCCGGAGAACTCATGGGGATAACGGCGCATATGTTCGGCTCGTAGCCCCACCCGATCCAACAGACTGACCACCGTATCTTCCATTTCGGAGCGGCTGCCATGCTCGTGGATCATCATTGGCTCGGAGACGATGTCAAAAACTGACATCCGGGGGTTAAGCGAGTTGACCGGGTCCTGAAAGATCATCGAGATTTCTTGGCGAAGTAACTTCATCTGATCCTTGTCCAGATCGAAGATATTAACCAGGCCCAAGTGATTACTCCGGAAATAGGCTTCGCCCCCCGTCTGCTCATACAGACGGATAACGGTCCGGCTGGCCGTGGTTTTGCCGCAGCCACTCTCTCCTACTAAGCCCATGGTTTCCCCTTTGCGCACGAAGAAATTCACATCGTCCACAGCTTTCACATAGCCGGTTACCCTGCGCAACAAGCCGGAGTGAATGGGGAAATATTTCTTCAATCCACGGACTTCCAGTAAGATTTCGTCGTTCGATTGTATATCATTAGTTTGTAAAGACTCAGCCATGCTCATACCCTCCTCACACGTCCTCATACAGGAGACAACGGACCCAGTGGTCTTCTTCGACCTCGACGTACTTGGGTACGATGCGGTCACACTTGCCCGGCATAAACTCAGGGCAACGAGGATGGAAGACACACCCCGATGGCAAGTTAAACGGATCGGGCACCATACCCTTGATGGAAGCCAGGCGCTCAGTACTGCGCTTGCCCACCTTGGGAATGGATTTGAGCAACGCGCGGGTGTAGGGATGTTTAGGTTCGTAGAAAATTTCGAGCGTGCTGGCTTTTTCCACCTGCTTTCCCATGTACATCACCACGATTTCCTTGGCCATCTCAGCGACAACGCCCAGGTTGTGGGTGATGAACATAATGGCCATATCTACTGTCTCCTGCAAATCACGCATGAGATCCAAGATCTGAGCCTCGATGGAGACGTCGAGGGCCGTGGTAGGCTCGTCGGCGATGAGCATCGACGGCTGGCACGAGAGCGCGATGGCGATCATCACGCGCTGACGCTGTCCACCGCTGAGCTGGTGGGGATAGTTGTCCACGCGCTCGTGCGGTTTGGGAAGCCCCACCTTCTGGAGCATATCAATGGAGATCTCCCGCGCCTCCTCTTTAGTTACGTGACGGTAGTCCGCAATCGTCTGCGACATTTGCTCGCCCACGGTTCTGGGGATCATCCGGTGCAGGCTCAGCGCCTCGCCGATGTGCGTCCCCGCCGTGTAGACCGGAGTCAAACAGCTCATCGGCTCCTGGAAGATCATAGCGAACTCGCCCCCGCGAATCTTGCGGATCTCATTACCGTCAGGATCAAGTTCGGTCAAGTTGATCACATCGATGCCCGCATTGGGGTTATACTTATCCTTGCGGTAGTACAGAATCTCGCCCTGCGGGATTTTGCCGGGCTTGGGCACCATGCGCATCACGGTCTTGGCCGTGATGGATTTACCACAGCCGCTCTCCCCAATCACGCCGAGGGTTTCTCCGCGACCAATCGTGAAGGTCACACCATCTACTGCGTGGACGATGCCATCACGCACGTCAAACTGAACATGTAAGTCCTTGATTTCTACTAAAGGATCTGCCATCATATACCTCCTACCGTCCACCGTAGGGATCCAGCGCGTCACGGAGCCCATCGCCCAACATATTGAATGCCAACACCGCCACGATGATGAAAGGAACCGGAATCAATAACCATGGCGCGAAGCGGATCATGCGCACACTGCTGACTTCCTGGAGCAACACGCCCCAACTGGTCAGCGGCGGGCGCAAACCCAACCCGAGCCAACTCAAAGCCGTCTCCGAGAGAATCATGCCGGGGATCATCAACGTGGCAATCACAATCACGTGGCTCATCGTGCCGGGCAGCAGGTGCCGGAACATCAATCGGCGGTCGCTGGCCCCGGCGCTCTGCGCCGCCAACACGTATTCGCGCTCGCGTAACGAGAGGATCAAACTGCGCACCTGGCGCGCCAACCCACCCCAACGGAGGAAGACCATAATCAAGGTCAGCATAAAGTAGACCAGGATGGGAGACCAATACACGGGGATCGCGGCGGCGAGGGCCATAAAGAGCGGGATATCGGGGAATGCACCGACAAACTCCGTCAGCCGCTGCACCAGGATGTCGGTCACGCCGCCATAGTAGCCCGAAATCGCACCCATCACGGAACCCAGAATCAGGGTCAAGGCTTGCCCCAGCAGGCCGATCAGCAGCGACAGCCGGCCTCCGTAAAAAATGCGGGAAAAGAGATCGCGGCCCAGGCTATCCGTGCCGAACAAATAGACCACACCCTCCGGGTATTTCTCCGTATTCACGCCAAAGAGATGAACTTTGGCGGGAATGAAGCCCAACAGTTTGTACTCCTGCCCACTAACGAGGAAGGAGAGCGGGTAGATTTTCTCTTCATTGACCACCCAGGTGCGTTGGCGGGTTTCGAAATCCACCTCTTCATCCAGGCCATACACTGCCGGACGGAGGCTGAACTCGCCTTCTGTGTTTTTGAAGACGATGGGCTGCGGGCGCGCCTTGAGATAATCGGATTGATAATCCAATCGATACGGGGAGACAAACTCCGCGAACAAGCCGCAGGTGGCATAGAAGAGAATGAGTATGATCCCCCCTAAGATGGCCAACTTGTTCTTCTTAAACTTCCACCACACAAGGCTCCAGTAACTCTGGCTGACCTGTGCCTTTTTCGTGGGATCAGGGGTCTCGGACACAGGCTTTTGCTCTTGTGGGGCAATACTTGCAGGATCTTGTATAGTCATAGCTCACTCCTCCTAATCCAGGCGAATGCGCGGATCGAGCGCCGCCAGCAGCAAATCGCCGATTAACGCCCCAACCATCGTCATCAACACGATGAAGACCAGGATGGTGCCCGCCAGGTACATATCCTGCGAGGTTAAAGCACTCACAAAGAGCGGGCCGAGCGTCGGCAAATTTAACACCGTCGCCACCAGGGCATCTCCGGCCACGATACTGGGCAGCGCCTCCGTGGTCAAAATCACAATCAAGGGGTTAATGGCCACGCGCACCGCATGCTTCCACGTGACGACGCCCTCTTTAAGGCCGCGCGCGCGCGCCGCCTCCACGAAAGGCTGCCCCAAGGTCTCCAACAAATTGCCGCGCATAATGCGCACCAGGCCGGCGGTGCCGGTCACACTACTGATAAGCGCCGGAATCCACAGGTGCTTGAGCAGATCGATGACCCGGGCAAACGACCAGGGCGCATCCCGGAACTCGCGGGAAAACAACCCTCCGACTTCCTGATCTAGCACCATCATGGCAAAGAACAACACCAACAAGGCCAACAAAAAGCTTGGCATCCCCAACCCCAGAAAACTCAATGTGGTGATGATCTGGTCTCCTGCGGAATATTGGTGCGTGGCCGAATAAACACCAACGGGGATGGCTATCAACCAGATCAACGTGATACTCGCCAACGCCAGAATTACCGACATCAATGCGCGCTGCCCGATGATTTGTGCGACCGGTCGCTCATACTGAAACGACTCTCCAAAATCTCCCTTGACGAACCGCGTGATCCAGTTCCAGTATCGCTCCAGGACCGGTTTGTCCAACATGTACCGCGAGCGATATTCTTCAATCCGCTGTTGAGCGCTACGGTCGCCGATGGATTGCAACTCCTGCAACTTGATGGTCAAGTAATCGCCGGGAGGTAATTCGATGATCAGGAAGCTGACGAATGAAACCAAGACAATCATGACGACCATATAGAGCAATCGTCTTGCAATGTATGATAACATCACTCCCTCCTATTAAAAATTGAGTCGGGGCGCTAATCTCGCGTCCCATATCCCTGACAGATACCTTATGGCGGGCGGCTAACGCCGCCCGCCATAAGACAAACTCACGTGCTACTTAGTCTAGATCCATCCAGAACTGCTCGGGGAACACGTTACCGGGGCTGCCTGGCGCCCAAGGGCCAAGCACACCGTATTCCGGCACGTTCTTGAAGTAGTTCTTGCAGACCACCGGCTCAGGCTGATCGCCCGCGACGCCGATGATGAAGGGGCCTTCCTCGATGTAGACCTCGATGGCTTCCCAAACCAACTCGTGTCGCTTCTGTACGTCAGGTTCCTGCAAACCCTGGCGGTAGATCTCCTGCAACCGATCCGCGGGGCTGCCCTCTTCAGGCTCCCACCCTTTCTCGCCGCCGGAGGAGTAGTAGAGACCCTGCATCGGGAAACCACGAGTCCCCTCGCCAGCGCCACGGACTGGGAAGAGCCAGTCGGGGTAGGTCCACAGGTCCATCTCCGAAGCATGCGCCGTGGCCATCATGAACAAGCCGTTATCGCGGTTGGTCCCGCCATCGGCCGTGCCAACAGCGTTGTCGATGAGCACATCAACGCCCACCTCTTCCATGTTCAACTCAAAGACGGGGCCAAAGTCAACGTTAACCTTTTCGGAACCCCAATCATTGACCTGGAGAATCAGAGTGAAGGACTCGCCGCTTTCGGGCAGGTCACGCAAGCCATCGCCATCCTGATCGACGAAGCCGATGGAGTCGAATAGCTCCATGGCCTTGTCAGGATCGTAGTCGGCATAGGCATTGGCCCACTCTTCGTAGACGGCCATACCCTCTTCGGAGCTGGTGAAGTGCGGGGATTGGGGGCTGATGGTGAAGTTCTTGGCCTCGCCGATGCCGTCCCAGACCACGTCGATCGCGCGATCGCGGTTAATCGCGTGGGAGACGCCTTGTAAGAATTCCGGCGTGCGCAACAGTTCGCGGATCTCAACGTCCTTGGGATCCTCGGTTTCTGGATCATATTCCATCTCGGTGTGGTAGTCCTGGTTGACGATGATGGAAGGCCAGCCGCCCGCGCCGTTCATCCAACCGGGCACTAGGCGGAAGTCGTTAGCTTCGGCATTTTCCAAGAGGAAGGGAATGTCCATAGCGCTGCCGTTGTAGCGGAACACGCAGTCATAGCGGCCCTGGGCTACCTGCAACAAGCGGACTTCGCTATCTTCCACCAGTTCGACGTCGATGTAGTCAATGTAGGGCAACTGGTTGCCTTCGGCGTCGACCTTCCAGTAGTAAGGATTACGCGCGAGGCTCCAGCTCTCGCCGGCCGTATACTCTTCCACACACCAGGGCATCAAGCAGGGATACCCGGGGGTCTTGAACCAGCGGTCCATCTGATCCAACTCGACGTAACCATCGTCGCCGGACAGGCCCTCATAGTCGGGGTGATATTGCTTCAGGAAGTGCGCAGGCTTCATCATCGGATGCCATTCCCAGAAACCTTGGGCCAGCACGTAGGGCATGATGTAGGATGGTTTTTCGAAGTTTAGCACCCAGGTGACCTCATCGGGGAATTCCATATCGATGGGAGAACCATCTTCATTGAAACCCCACCAGGGTACATTGACCGACCCGTAGTCCTCGTTCAGGGCCATATCTTCCCACCAGAACTTGAGATCCTTGTTAACGGCGAAAGGCTCGCCATCGGACCACTTGAGACCCTTGCGGAAAGTGAACGTGATGGTTTTGCCATCATTGGACCATTCCGGCATATCGATCAACAAACCAGCCTCGTAGCCGGTGTAGTCGGGCTTCCAGCGGACGGGCGGCTCGTACAATGCCATCTCGATATTGCCGGCATCGCCCCACCAGGTCACGTCGTGCCAGGTTCCGCCGTACTCACCAATGGAATCCACCACCTCGACCACGAAAGGCACCTCGGGCAGACGCTCCTCAACGGGCGGCAGGCCCATATCATCCAACATCGGGGCCTGATTATACTCAGAGGTCGGTTCTGGCTCTGCTTCTTCCTCTTCCTCCGGCTCGGCCTCCTCCTCCTCTTCTTCTTCCGGTTCAGCCTCTTCCGGCTCTTCCGGCTCCGCTTCCTCCGTGACCTCTTCCGTCGGGGCCTCTGTCGGCTCCTCTGTCGCGCCGCCGCCACATGCCGTCAGCAGCAGGGAGAACAGGGTCAGGATGCTTAGCAACACAATCAACGTCTTCCTCATTTTATCTCCTCCATAAAGATTTTTTGAAAGTGGAAACAAACAACTCGTAACTTCTGGCAACATTTTTGAGCTATCCGATAAACATCACCCCCTTTATAAGTCGCATTACATCACAAACTAGCGCTATTATTTTACAGGACTTTGATGAGCAAACAAAACCGCATCTATGTCGTCATCGCGAACCTGTTCACAACAAAGCTAAAGAGCGCGCCGTTCTTTCAACCGTCGCTTTCAAAGGCGCTCCTTTCCACAACACCTGAAAGAACATCTCTTGCAAGAAACGTGACATTTGGGAATAATTACGCACCAACGGGCGAAGACGCGCCGTGGCTAATAACGGGACAGTCATCGTAAACCAGGGATAGGAGTCAGCCATCAGCTTCTGATTGACAGAGCGGTAAGGTGAAATTTGTAAGTTTTCCTCGCAGAAACGGTATAAAACCCCCGGTGTGACGGTGAGTTTGAGCAACTCATAGCTGATATCCAGGAGAGGGGACTGTTGAAACACCGTCCAACTTGTGCCGCCCAAGGAACCTACAGGAGGAACGCCCGCGTCGGGACGAGGTATCGAGGTGAATTTTAAATGCTGACCGAGTTGCCCAATCGTCTTCCATTGGCTTCTCTCGCGGAGAAAGGGTAATTCGTAAGTGCCACCCAACAACATCGGCGTCCGCTCTTCAGCTAATAATCTTGGGATTTGCCACCAATCCATCTCTCCCATATCCGGCGGTAGACTGGCGCGCCGCTCGGGATTCAAGGTAATCTCACGGAGAAAGCTCAGAGCCTTATAAACCGCCGGACACGCCAAATTCATTGTCTGTGCGTTATTTAAAGTCGCCCCGGCACACCACAAAAAGGGCAACAGAAGATTAACCGTCGCTTCGCCAACCTTGGGACTAACCGGGAAGGCGGCAGCATATTGATAGCTTACTCGATCTTTAGTTTTTGCGCAAGCGAAGTGATCGATGAGCGCCAACCACGCCCCCCACGTTTCGGGCGGATCAAGACCCTCGGCTCTAAACCAATCATGCCGATACCACAATCCCGTAATATCAGCATGAAAAGGAAGACCGTAGAGGGCACCATCCACAACATTCTGAGCAGCGACCGGCGGCTCCAAATCATCCAACAATGCGTCGAATGAACCGGAATGTGTGGTTGCAAAGGGCGCCAAATAGCCTGCCTGAGCATAATCAAAGATCCACACATAATCCATCGGAACAATATCAGGCGCTTCACCCAATGCGACCCGTCGCTGCAGCTCTTGATGAAAGTCGGGAATGGAACACATTTGCAGGTCAAGGTTCACTTCTTTGTCGGGATGGTTGCCGTTCCATTGCAAAACGGCATCTTCAAGAGCATCGATCCAGGGGGCATCATAGTGCAAGAGCATCTGAATATGAATTTGCTCCGCCAGCCGCGTAGATGCCGTCTGAGCGACGAAGGTCCCCAGCCCCGCGCGGCGATAGAGATAGCCTTCGCGCGCTAAATCGGTGAGGGCCTGACGCACAGGGGTGCGGCTGATGTCGAACTGCTCGCACAATTCCATCTCGGTGGGCAGACGATCACCGGGGCGTAACAAGCCAGCTTCCATTTGTTGTTTAAAATGGAGCTTGATTTGATAATAAAGGGGAATTGGGGACTCCCGATTAACCATGCTTTGCCTCATCGGCAAAACCCTTTAGATAGCGTCATATTTCTTTCAATTTTCTCGTGGTTGACAACGTACCAGTGATGGAAAGGGGACTTTGGTATATCAATGTACCATTTACAATTATAGGGAAGAAAGGATGGCTTGTCAAGGGGCTGTGGCGCTTTTCTAGGGTTTTCCTATTTTGCAATTACATTCTATTCGCTCCAAGCAGATTGCTAAATCAGCGCCTCTGGGGCATATTTTGAACGTGTTTTCAGCTTGCGTAAGCAAAACGGGGATCTATCGATCCCCTTGAAGCGAGAAGGGGAAAGCCCTGGCGCTTTTCAGAGGATGTCACCGCAGATCAAACTCGCGCCATTCGCCGCGATAGCGCAGGCGAAACTTCAAGCGCGTCCAGTGCTCCGGCAGCCTGGGTTCCGCCGCCGGCCCCTCCTCCGTCAGGCGGAGGCCCGCGAAGCCGAAGGCGACGGCCTGCCAGACGCCGCCCGCCGCCGCCGCGTGGATGCCGTGGCCGGCGTTGCCGCGATCATCCATCAAATCGGTGCGGTAGGCGCGCCGGAAGTGCTCGTAGGCATCCGCCAGCTCGCCGTGACGCGCGGCCAACGCGGCCTGGATCGCCGGTCCCAGCGAGGAGCCGTAGGTGTGATCGGTGCGGGGCGTGTAGTAGTCCCAGTTCGCGTCGATGGCCGCCGCCGGATAGGCGTCCGGCAGCAGGTAGTGCAGCATCAGCACGTCGGGCTGCTTGAGCACCTGATACGCCTGCGTCTCCGCGACGCCCCACAGCGCCTGCATCGACTGATCGCGAGGTTCGTACGCCTCCAGATCCACCGAGATCAAATCGAAGAAGCCCTCAAATTGCTCGATCAATCCGGTCGTTTCATCATAGGGGATGTACATCTTGGCAATCACGTCCCGCCAGTGATCTAACGCCGCCGCCGAAAGCTCCAGTTCCGCGCGCAGCGCCTCAGCCCGCTCAGGATGGTGCGCCGTCAACCAGTCTAAGATCTCCAGCGCCGTCTCCAGATGCCAGACGGCCATCCGATTGGTGAAGGCGTTGTTATCCACGCGCTCGTGATACTCGTCGGGGCCGATGACGTCGGTGATTTCGTAGCGCCCCGCGCCGCGCCCCGCGCCGCGCCCGGCGTCGGCGCGCCACTCGACCCGACTGGCCCAGAACCGCGCAGTGTCCAGGATCACCTCAGCGCCGTAGTCGCGCATGAAGGCATCGTCGCCGGTGACGCGCCAGTAGCCGATCATGGCGTAGGCCACGTCGGCGGTGATGTGCAACTCGATATCGCCGCACCAGATGCGAATCAAGTCGCCATCCGGGCCGGGAACCCAGCGCGGGGTCGTCTCCTGGCCGGTGCGCGCGCTTTCCCACGCGAACATCGCGCCCTCATAGCCCTGCGAGGCCGCCTTCTGCCGCGCGCCCGCCAGCGTGTGATAGCGGTACATCAGCATATTGCGCGCGATCTCCGGCTGGGTATAGATGAAGAAGGGCAGCATAAAGATCTCCGTATCCCAGAAGACGTGCCCGAAGTAGCCCTCGCCGCTCAGCGATTTGGCCGCGATGCTCACACGATCATCGTGGCGCGGCGCGGCGATCAGCAGGTGAAAGAGGCTGAAGCGCACGGCACGCGCCGCCTCCGCATCCCCTTCGATGAGGATATCGCTGGCCTCCCAGGTCGCGGCCCAGACGGCGTCGTTGGCGTCGCGGAGGGCATCGTATCCGGCGGCAGCCGCCTCCGCCAGCGCCGAGATGGCCGTTGCTTGGGGATCGTCGGTATCGCGCGCGG
The DNA here is from genome assembly GCA_964496595.1 of uncultured Anaerolineales bacterium. Lineage (GTDB taxonomy): Bacteria > Chloroflexota > Anaerolineae > B4-G1 > SLSP01 > JAAAOZ01. Next base: position 3,477 of record CAZCAI010000080.1, on the reverse strand, counting down.
TGTACATCGTGACGAGCTTATCGACGGCGAGGGTCTGCCCCTGCGCGAGCTTCCCGCACGCGACCACGGTCGGCGTCCAATCGCAATCACACACCTGCGTGGCGGCCTCGGCCCCGGCCACGTGGAGATGGCACGCCGCGCTCAGGTCGATCCCGGTATGGCGCGTCCGCACGGTGAGATAAGCACTCGATTCGTCTATCATTCCTTGATCCACCCACGACCAGTGCAGACGCCCGCTGTTATCCGCGAAGCCGGGCAGGCCGGCGCGCACATCGATCTCCACCGGCTCCTCGAAATCAACCGCCGTGATGCGGCAGCGCACGGCCAGGACGTGCTCATCCGCCCGGCTGACGAAGCGCTCGAAGGTCAACGCCACGGTGTGGCCCGCCGGGCTGCGCCAGCGCAGTTCGCGCGTCAGTACGCCGGTGCGCATATCCAGCGCGCGATGATAGTCCAATACCTCGCCGCGATCCATGCGAAAGCGCTCGCCATCGATCAGAATCACGAGCTGGAGCCAGTTGGGCGCGTTCGCCAACTCCGTGTTGACGATGGGTGTGTCATCGAAGACGCCATGTACGAGCGTGAGCGCCTGTTCTCCGGGATAGCCCTCCTCGAAGGCACCGCGCGCGCCCAAATAGCCGTTGCCAATGGTGAAAATGGTCTCTTTGTGATGCAAGTCCTGGGGGTCAAACGCCGTCTCGGTGATCTGCCAAGATGTCATCTACGCACTCCTCAAATTAAGTTACAAGTTACACGTTGAAGGTTGAAAGCTGTCTAAAGTCAAAAGTCTAAGGTCTAAAAGTCTAAAGCTCGACAGCCACTTACTTGATGTAGCTCAGGTAATCCGCCTGGTAATCCAGCATCGTATCCAACAATTGCCTGGCGGCATGGAAGCTGTTGACGACTGGATCAACCAGGAGGGCTTGCAGCGCGATCTCGCGAGATCCGGTGAGCACGGTCTCCGTCGTCATCCGGTTGATCGCGACCTGATTCATCAGCAGGCCGGCGAATCCGGCGGGCAGCGCGCCCAACTTCACGCCGTGGATGCCGCCCGCGTCGATGACGCCCGGCGCCTCCACGACTTGGTCGGCGGGTAGATTATCGATCAGGCCATCGTTGGGCACATTGATCGCCAGCACGTCGTAGTGCTTGCCGGTCGCCAGCGCGTCGATGATGTCGATCACGGACCAGCCCTCCTCCTCGCCCGTGCCGGAGGCCAGGCGTTCCTGCGGCGGGGCCGGCGGTTGCAGGCAGCTCGCCTTGTAGTTGCGGTAGTAATCCAAAATGCCGCGATGATCCACCACATCCTGCGCCCACGGGATGTACTCGCCAAAGTGGCTATCGACGGTGATGGGCAGCAGGTTAAAGCGCTCCAGGATGACGTGGAAGAGGCCCAGGCCGGGAAAGCCGGCCAAATAGTCCGGCGCCTTCGCCCGGATGTCGGGATAGGCGTCCGCGCCGGTGTCTTTATAGCGCGCCTTCAGCAGCACGCTGAAGTGATTGAAGCCGCCGGCCTGGATCTCCAGGTTGGAGAAGGGTGTGTCCAGCATTCGGGGCAGGTGATAGGGCAGCGAGGCGATCTCGTGGCAGAGGCCCACATAGCGCAGATCGGGGAACCTGGTGTGCACGGCGTGGGAGATGCGCATCATCGGGTTGCTCAAGTTGAGCACGTAGGCCTCCGGGCAGATGGCTTGAATATCCGCGCAAATATCCAAAATCGGTGGGATGATGCGCAGCGCGTGAAAGAAGCCGCCCGGCCCCCCATTCTCGCCGTAGACCTGCGGAATGCCATATTGCAGCGGGACGGTCCAATCCTGCTCCCACAACTCGTAGCGATCGCCAATCTCGATGGAGATGATGCAGAAATCGGCGCCGGTCAGCGCCTCTTCGCGCGAGGTCGTCGCGACGACCTCGTAGTCCAGGCCCTCGGTCTCAACATATTGGCGGACGTGGCCCTCGACGCGGGCCAGCGCATCGGGGTTGATGTCGTGCAGCACTACCGTGCTCCCGGCCAACGACGGGCGATTGAAGATATCGCCCAACATCCCCAGGCCAAACATCGCGCTCCCCGCGCCGATCAACACAATTCGCGTCGTCATAAGAAGTTCCTCCTGTGAGATTTACATTTTAAATCAACGATTAAATGATAATGCGTATTTCGTATTGCGGAATGCGTAACAGAACGGCCAATGTCCAACCCATACTCAATTATAGTCCACTCGACAGAGGTGCAAGTGGGTGGGGATTACAAAGCAATTCCTCGGCAGTTTTAGCCCCTTCCGCCAGCTTCATCAGACCCACACTCCCTGTAGATTACGTTGCGAGCGATGCGATTTTAAATTTAACATTGTTTCTAAGATGCGCCAGACACCCTTTCACTGCACAAAGACCATCTGCGAAAATCTAATTTGACACCCCCCAGACACATGCTATCATCTTCTACAAGTGCGTAATCCACGGTGCAAGCTGCCTCAAAGGTAACATCAGAGAGCAGTAAAGCCCAGTGTTTCAGTGTCCTAATGTCCAAGGAGGGCCAAGAGATGTCATTTTTCAGACGTAGAGATGAGCAAGAAGCCGAACCCGCACCTTCGCAACCCAAGCCCAAGCCAAGACCTCAACCCAAGAAAAAAGAGGAGGAGCGCGAGGATTTCCTCAAGCCCCTCGAGCCGGAGCCGGAGGATGCGTCGCCCCAGCGCGGCTTCATCAGAGAGGATCGTGCCGCCACGATGCGCCTCCAGATTCAGATCGCGGATAATTTGCGCAAGAAATTCTTAGCGCCCAATCTATCGTTGGATCTTCCGCTGGATCGCACGCCGGAGCGCGAGCAACTGGTGAGCGAGAAATTGGATCAACTCACCAACAGTTCCAACTTCCGCATGCCGAAAAACGTCACCAAGGAAGAGTTCTACGATAACGTGATGGACGAAATTTTTGGCTTTGGGCCGATCCAACCGCTCATCGACCAAGATGGCCTGACCGAGATTATGGTCAACGGGCCATACGTCATCTTTGTGGAGAGCGGCGGACGTCTGAAGGAGAGCGGGTACAAGTTTTTAGATGACGATCACGTGGAGCGCATCGTCAAGCGCATCGTGCTGCCGTTGGGCCGCACCGCCGACCCGGAGCACCCTCTCATCGATGCCCGCCTGCCCGATGGCTCCCGCGTCAATTCCGTGATCCGCCCCTGCGCCATCGATGGCCCCAACATCACCATCCGAAAATTCTCCCGGGAGAAGTTGACTGTCAAAGACCTGCTGAACTTCGGTTCGCTCAATGAGGATATGGCGACCTTTATGGAGGGCGCCGTCGTCGCGCGGCGCAATATGATCGTCTCCGGCGGCACCGGCTCCGGGAAGACGACCCTGATCAACATCCTCTCCAACTTCATCCCCGGCCACGAGCGCACGGTGACCATCGAGGATGCCGCCGAGCTGCAATTTCGGCAGCGCAACGTGGTGCGGCTGGAGACCAAGAAAC
>CAZCAI010000079.1:15053-21772 GCA_964496595.1 uncultured Anaerolineales bacterium | reverse complement strand
GTGTGGCAGTTCTGGGCCGCGACCGAGGGCGGCAGCGCGCACTTCGTCGATAGCGGCCAATCGATCACCAGCACCGATTATGGCCGTGACGCTGTCTTCGGTGATCTGGACAGCGATGGTGACCTCGACGCTTTCCTGCTAGATGCGTATGGCGCCAACCGGGTGTGGTTCAACGATGGCGCCGGTAATTTCAGCGATAGCGGATTCACCTACAACACGATGGACATGAACAATAACAATGATATCGCGCTGGGCGATGTGAACGGCGACGGCGCTTTAGATGTGGTCATCGCCAAGAGTTACAGTGCCATCGGCAGCGCCAACGAGGTGTGGAGCAATGTCGGCGGCGGGGTTTTTACCCTCACCGCTAACTTTGGGGTGGCCAACACGTACGGCATCGCGCTGGGCGATGTGGACGGCGACGGCGATGTGGACGTCTGGGCGGCTAATGCCTACGTAGACCGTCTATGGCTCAACGACGGCGATGGCGCCTTCGTCGATTCGGGCCAATCGCTGGATAGCTATGACAGCGGCGATGTGGCCTTAGGCGATCTCGACGGTGATGGTGATTTGGACGCCTTCGTCGGGGGTAGAGCCAGTATCACCTCCACCGTCTGGATGAACGATGGGCGAGGCGTATTTCAGGAGACGGGGCCGACGGAATACACCACGGGCGGCGATGTGGTGGATGTAGCCTTGGGCGATCTGGACGGCGACGGCGATTTGGATGCCTGGCTGGCGGTCTATGCGGGGCCGGATCAAATTTGGCTGAACGATGGGACGGGCGCGTTCACGCCCTCGGCGCAAAATGATTCGATGCCCATCACCGAGAATTACGACGCGGAGTTGGGCGATTTAGACGGCGATGGCGATGTGGACGCCTACGTCGGGAATTGGAGCAACAATGGCCTCGTGTGGCTGAACGATGGCCGCGCTAACTTCACGGCCAATGCTGTTCCCGGCAGCGCTGCCTCCACGTACGGCCAGGCGCTGGGCGATGTAGACGGCGACGGCGATTTGGACGTCCTCATCGTCAATTTTCTGATGGAAGATAGCGACATGCTCTGGCTCAACCGGGCGGCTGTCATCGCGACCGAGCCGGCGCCCAATAGCACCGCCGCCTCCGCGTGGGGACCGATCCGCGCGGATTTTAGCGCGCCGCTCAACCAGACGAGCGTCACCTCGCAGACCTTCGCCGTCCACGCCGGATTCCACGGCTACGTGCCGGGCGCGCTCAGCGCGGGGAGCATCGAATTCGCGCCGGAGGTCACGTTCGCGCCCGGCGAGCTGCTCCAGACCAGCGTTACCTCCGGCGTGCTGGAGGCGAGCGGCACGCCCGTCGCGCCCCACGTCTGGCAGGCGCGCGTTGGCGCCGCGTTGGCGACAGGCGAGCTGACGGCCACGGGCCAGAGCTTGGGCATCGCGCCGACCTACGGCGTGGCCGTGGGCGATTTGAATGGAGATACCCACCTCGATGCCTTCTTCGCCATCAGCGGGACGAGCGCTATCTGGCTGAACGATGGCGCGGGCGTGCTCTACGACAGCGGCCAGAGCCTCAGCACGCCGTGGGCGAGGGATGTCGCGCTGGGCGATCTCGACGGCGACGGCGATCTGGACGCCTTCATCGTGCAGGACGGCGTGGAGGATGGAATCTGGCTCAACGATGGCGCCGGCAATTTCTCGTACTTCACAGAGATCAGCACCGATTACAGTTGGAAGGCGCTGTTGGGCGATCTGGACGGCGATGGCGATCTGGATGCTTATGTCATCAACAACGGCCAACCCAACACCGTCTGGCTGAACAATGGCGCGGGGATCTTATCCAAGACGGGTCAGGCCCTGGGTAACGAGGAGAGTCGCGGCGGCGATATCGGCGATGTGGACGGCGATGGCGATCTGGATGTGGTTGTGGCGAGTCTCTTCCAACCCAGCGTGCTCTGGTTGAACGACGGCGCCGGCAACTTCCCGCTCACGCGGACGCTGGGCAGCAGCTACACCACGGATATTGCCCTGGGCGATCTGGACGGCGACGGCGATTTGGATGCGTTCTTAGCCAATGAGTTCAAAGCCGCCAATGAGATTTGGCTCAACGACGGCGGGGGGACGTTCGTCGATAGTGGGCAGCGACCGGCGAGCAACAATACCGGCAACGTGCTGTTGGGCGATCTGGATGGCGATGGGGATTTGGACGCCTTCGGCGTGAACATCAACCACCCGAACACCATCTGGCGCAACGATGGCGGCGCCTTCTCCGAGGTCGCTCATCCAATGGCGGGGACGACCACGCGCGGCGCGGCCTGCGGCGATATGGATGGCGATGGCGCGCTGGATGTCGTCTTAGCCAATGACGCGACCGGCGTGGCGAATACCATCTGGCGCAATACGCCCGTGGCCCTGGATGAGGTCTACGTCTCGGCGCTCAGCGGGGACGATAACGCGGGCCAAAATCACTGCGCCGACAGCGCCGCGCCCTGTCGCACCGTCGCGCACGCCGTCGAAATGGCGGCAGCAGGCGGGACGGTCTACGTCGCGCAGGGCGTTTATCCCGAAAATCTCGCGATCTACAAGCCCCTCACGCTCGCGGGCGGCTACGAATCCGCCGGCTGGACGCGCGACATCCATACCTACGAGACGATTTTAGATGGCTCCGCCAACCAGACCGTGCGGGGCGAGTGGGACGGCGCCGGTATCTATGGCGCTTCCGTCATCTCCGATGGCGGGATGTACAAGATGTGGTATCACGGTTGGGATCTGGCCTACAACGGCTTTGGCCTGGCTACTTCTAGCGACGGGATCAACTGGACCAAATCCGCCGATAATCCCGTTTACACCACCACGGAGCATTGGGGCCAGATTAGCTACCCCTTTGTGCTCAAAGACGGCGCGACCTTCAAGCTATGGTACGCGGGCGAGGGCGCGATCTACTACGGCGAATCCAGCGATGGCATCACGTGGGATGTCGATACGAGTGCGCCGGTGCTGGAAAGCACGGGGGGCGCGTGGGACGAGGCCGGCATCAGCGCGCCGGTTGTCCTCCAACTCGGCGCCAACGATTATCGGATGTGGTATCAGAACGAGTATCAGGAGGGCATTGGCTATGCTTTCTCGACAGATGGCCTCACGTGGACGAAACAGCTCACACCGGTGCTGACGCCGGGGGATGCGGGCGCCTGGGATGCGGATGGCGTCGGCGATCCCACCCTCTGGTTCGATGGCGGCGCTTATCACATGTGGTACGCCGGGCGCGATGCGGATACATGGCGGGTGGGCTACGCCACCTCGACCAACGGCATCGACTGGAATAAATCCGTCAGCAACCCGCTCCTCCATCCCGGCCTCGGTGGGGCGTGGGATGATGTCCACGTCGCCGCGCCGAACGCCCTTTTCGATCAGGGTGAGTATCGGATGTGGTATGCGGGCTATGGCGGCGCCGATTTTAAGTGGCAGCGTGGTCAGGCCATCTCCTCCGATGGCTTGACCTGGGAGAAATATGAGGGGAACCCTATCTTAACGGCGGATAATGGCGGCTGGTGGGGGCAGCCCGTCGTGACGTTGGATGAGGGCAGCGCGGGCAGCGCGCTTGAGGGTCTCACCATCACGGGCGGCGATGCGATGGACGCGGGCGGCGTCCATGTCCAGATTGATGACGTTAGCATTCGCAAGTGTCACTTCCATCACAACGCCGTTGACTCCTACCAACATCACGATGCGGGCGCCGCGATTCGTGCCCATCAAGCCTTGCGCGTTGCGGATAGCGTCTTCACCCAGAACTACACTAAATGGGCCGGCGCGAGCGCGATCCGCGCGCTGACCCTCTCCTTGACCAACACGCTGTTCGTGAATAATCGCGGCAACGCGGCTTTGCACCTCAACGGCGGGGGACGCTTGATGAATGTCACCATTGCGGATAATGACGGCGGCGTGATCTATAACCCCAATGTCGCCAGTACGCTGCGCATTACCAACAGCATTATCTACCATAATGAGTATTCGATATCGGGTTGGGCTATGGATGCCATCAGCATCGCGTACTCCGACATCGAGGGCGGCTGGGCCGGCGTGGGGAACTTGGACGCCAAGCCCTGGTTTGTCGATGCCGCCAACGGCGACTATCATCTCAAAGCCTGGTCGCCCTTGATCGATGCGGGGACGGCGACCGGCGCGCCTGCCTATGATCTCGACGGCACGCCGCGTCCTCAGAACAGCGGCTTCGATATCGGCGCCTACGAGTTCATCGGGACGCCTGTCACGACGCACTATGTCGCCACGACGGCCGATAGTGGGTTGGACTCGCTGCGCGATCTTCTCGCCGGAGCAGGTAGCGGGGATACGATACTCTTCGATACGCGCGTCTTCCCGCCCACCTCGCCCACGACGATCTCGCTCACCAGTCCATTGCCCAGCATCGAGATGGGCGATCTGACGATAGACGGCAGCGATGCGGGCGTCGTCATCGACGGCAGCCAGATCGGATCGTTGCCGGAGATGCTGCTGTTGGACGCTATAAGCATGCGCGTGGACGGCGGCCCCGATCTCATCGTCAACGGCGACTTCGACGCGGGGTCAGCGCACTGGCGGCCGTGGGATGATGAGCCGGGCGCGCTGCGCGGCATCCATACGACGGAGCCTTACACCTCGCCGAACGCCTACTCGTGGGAGACGGTCGCGCACGTGGGCAGCGGGCGCACCTTCTATGACACAACGGCGACCGATGCGCCGCTGGATGGGCCGCCGCCACCGACCAGCACCGTATGGATCACAGCCACCGGCGGCGCGACGGTCGAGGTCGATTTCTGGTATAAGTACGATCGCGGCGCTCTGGCCCTTAAGCTCTGGGGGCTGTGGCCCGATGGCTCACGCGGATGGTTTGGCGAGCAGCATTTCGAGGCCGCGCCAAGTTGGACGCCGGGCGGGTATCGCGTCACGCTGCCTGCTGACATCGTAGCCTTCGCGCTGGAGATCAACTACGATCACTCGGAGCGCTGGGCGACCGGCCTCTCACTCGCCTCGGATCACAACACCGTGCGCGGCATGCAGATCGTCAACTTCCCCGGCCACGGCGTCACCGTCAGCGGCGGGCATAACACTATTGGCGGAGATCGCAGCGTCGGCGCGGGGCCGTTGGGGCAAGGGAATCACATCGCCGGCAACCACGAGTATGGGCTTATGTTGGGCGGCTTTATGCCGCTGAGCAACACCGTCCAGGGGAATTACATCGGCGTCAATTTTGCCGGCGCGGCCGCGCAGCCGAATGGCGGCTTTGGCGTCGGTCTGCTGGACGATGCCCAGTACAATCACATCGGCGGCGATACGCCCACCCGGCAAAACCTTATCAGTGGGAACGAACGCGGCGGCGTCAATCTCGCCGGCAGCAACGTGCGTCACAATCGCATCCAAGGCAACCTCATTGGCGTCGATGCCGCCGGCGGCTTCGCGATCCCCAACCGAGCGTTTGGCGGATTCTTGATCGATGACGGCGCGGCGTACAACACCGTCGCGGATAATTTGATCAGCGGGAACGCCGGCCCCGGCATCCAAATCAATGTGGCGGGCACGCATCACATCACCGTCACGGGCAACTTCATCGGTGTGGATGTCAGCGGCGCTTACGCTATCCCCAATGAGAAAGCCGGCCTTGCTATTTCCGAGGGGGCCGCCGAGAATACCATCGCCGATAACCTTATCAGTGGGAATAAGGGCGCCGGCATAGAGATCGGCGGCAGCGGCGCGATGCACAACATTGTCATTGGCAATCGCATCGGCGTCGATGGCAGCGGCCTGATTGCTGCTCCCAATGCCATCGGCATCCTCATCCGCGAGGGGGCCAGCGCTAATCGTATTGGCGGCTGGACGGCGGCGAGCGAGAACCTCATCGCCTACAATGAGGGCGCTGGCGTCGTGATCAAAGATGAGGTAACGCAGCAAAATTTCCTGCTGCGCAATCGAATTCACAGCAACGGGGCGCTGGGCATCGACCTGGGTGGGGATGGCGTCACGCCTAATGACAAACTGGACGCCGACAGCGGGCCGAACGAAGTGCAGAATTTCCCCGTGCTGCTGAGCGTCGTCACCGACACCGTCACCACGACGATTCGCGGGCGCTTGCACAGCGCGCCGACCGCGACCTTCACGCTGCGCTTCTTTAGCAGTCCCCGCTGCGACGCGAGCGGCTACGGCGAGGGCCAGGATTTCCTCGGCGCGCACGTGGTCGAGACGGATGCGCGGGGGAATGTCTACTTCCGCGCCGAGTTGGCAAGCCCCGTGCCCGATAGACACTTCGTCGCCGCCACGGCGACCGATCCCGACGGCAACTCCTCCGAGTTCTCCTTCTGCGCCGCGCCGGGCATTGACAACACCTCGTGGCCGAAGGCGCATCGTTTGCAGTGGCGCGCGGCCACAACCAACACCTACCAGGCCGGCATCGAACAGCGCATCACCCAGCCGGGCGAATCGCGCTGGTACAAGTTCACCGTCCAGCCGGAGAGCCGGCTCATCATCGCGCTCACCAATCTCCCCGCGAACTATGACCTGACCGTCTACAAGGACATCGCGGAGACGTACCAGGCGCTCACCACGCCGAAGGACACGAGCGATCTGGAGGAACTGGACGCGGAGTTTGCGCCCGAAGCGTTTAGCCCGGAGGCCTTCAGCCCAGAGGCCTTCAGTCCCGAAGCGTTTAGCCCGGAGGCTTTCAGTCCTGAAGCATTTAGTCCCGAAGC
>CAZCAI010000079.1:0-14953 GCA_964496595.1 uncultured Anaerolineales bacterium | reverse complement strand
TTTAGCCCGGAGGCTTTCAGTCCTGAAGCATTTAGTCCCGAAGCGTTTAGCCCTGAAGCGTTCAGCCCAGAGGCCTTCAGTCCCGAAGCGTTTAGTCCCGAAGCGTTCAGCCCAGAGGCCTTCAGTCCCGAAGCGTTCTCAAATGCTCAAATACGCAGCTTGATTGCCCTATCAGCTTTCAATGGCAATCTCAGCGAGGGGATTATCTTGAATACCTGGCAGAATGCGGGCGATTTCTACATTCGCGTGCGTGGACGCGGGGAAGCTCACGATGCCGCCCATCCCTTCAACTTGAACCTGATTATCCAGAGCAACGTCTGCCACGGCGTGACCGACGCGCTGCCGGAGACGAGCTTAGAGGCGACGGCGGGCGATTACAAGACGGTGATCTTGGCGGTCTTCGGGCGGATGACGGGCGCGACGCAGACGCTGCAATCGAAGCTGGCGACGCTGGCCGCGCGCCCGGAGGTGGCGGGCGTCGTCGTGGATGTGGGGCAGGATGCGCGCGTCGCGGCGGCCAACGCGCAGGCCGACGCCCACCCGACGTGCCCCTACGCCAAAAATCTTGTGGCCGAGGCCGTCAAGGCCGTGTCGGATCGCTACTGGGACAAAAATCCGCTGGCGTACATCGTCATCGTAGGCAATGACGACGTGATCCCCTTCTTCCGGCATCCTGATCAAGCGATGTTGGCCAACGAATCGGGCTATGTGCCGCCGGTGCGGGATAACACCGCCTCGCAGGCCAGCCTCAAGCTGGGGTACGTCCTGAGCCAGGATCGCTACGCGGCGCGGGTCAATCTCTCGCAGAAGGGTCACAGTCTCCCGGTGCCGGAATTGGGCATCGGGCGGCTGGTGGAGACGCCCGCCGATATGATGCGGGTGATCGATGCTTACTTGAGCGCCGATGGCGTCGTTTCCCCTGCCTCGGCGCTGGTGACGGGCTATGATTTTTTGGAGGATGTGGCCCGCGAGGTGCAGCAGGAACTGGAAAAGGGCATCGGCGCCTCCGCCGACACGCTCATCTTGACCGCAACGATCTCGCCGCAGGATCCGCGCGCGTGGACGGCGGAGGATCTGCGCGCGTTGGTGGTTCACAACCGCTACGACATCGCCTTCCTGGCCGGGCACTTCAGCGCCAACCGCGCCCTGGCCGCCGATTACAGCACGCGCTTCTTGAGCACCGAGGTCGTCTCCTCGCCGGTGGATATGACCAACGCCATCTTCTACAGCGTGGGCTGCCACTCCGGCTACAACATCGTGGATGCGCACGATGTCCCCGGCGTCACGCTGGAGCCGGATTGGGCGCAGGCGTTCGCTCGCAAGGGCGCGACGCTCATCGCCGGCACGGGCTATCAATATGGCGATACGGACTTCATCGAATACAGCGAGCGCCTCTACCGCGATTTCACCCGGCTGTTGGGCCAGGGCAACAGCCCTATGCCATTGGGGCAGGCCCTGACCGACGCCAAGCATAAGTATATGGTCGGTACGGCCAATTGGCGCGGCATCCACACGAAGTCCGTGATGCAAGCGACGCTCTTCGGCCTGCCGATGCTGCGGGTGGATCTCGCGCAGCGCAGCGCCGCTAAGCAGCCGCTCGCCACGGCGGATGTGACGCAGATTGATGCAGTGACGCCTTTCACCACCAATCCGGGCTTGACATTGGATTTGGCTTATGCGGATCTGACCGTGACGCCGCCCTTGACGCGCCACACGGTGAACCTCAAAACCATCGATGGCGGAACAGCGCAGGAGGTTGCTGCCGGCTACTTCGCCGGGCCGGATGGCGTGGTTGCCAATCCGCTGGAGCCGGCGCTGCCGCTGGCAATCTACGAGGTGGGCGTCGAGGATATGGCGATGCGCGGCGTCGGTTTCCGAGGCGGCGCGTACAGCGATCACGAGGATGTGTTGGCGCTGACCGGCGCGCCCGCGACCGAGATTCGCGGCGTGCATGGCCTCTTCCCGACCTCGGCCTTCTATCCCATCCGTCCCTGGCAGGTCAACTACTTCCAGGCATTGCGGCAAAACGCAAGCAGCGCGCACTTGATGTTGACCCCGGCCCAGTACTGGTTCGAGCTTGATGAGAGCGGCGGTGATGCGATGGGGAAGGGGGGCTTCCGGCAATTCCACGAGATGGACTTCCGCTTCTACTACAGCAACAACACGGCATCTTATAACGGCCACGTTCCGGCGCTGGCCGCGCCGCCGACGCTCTCTCAGATCGAGGCGATGGGCAAGGGCGATGTCGTTACGTTTACGGCGCGGGCTTACGGCGATCCGGCGGCGGGCATCCAGGAGGTCTGGGCGACTTATAGCGCGATCAGCGGCACGTTGGCGGGGCAATGGCAAGCGCTCGATTTGGTGCAGGATGATGAAGAGTCGACGTTGTGGCACGGTGTGCTCACGCTCGATGACGGGACATCCCCCGAAGCTTTGCGCTACATCGTGCAGGCCGTCAACGGCGTGGGGCTGGTGAGTATGGACACGAACCTGGGCCAATATCACAGCCTGGCGACGATTGAGTCGGAGACGCCCGGCCCGCCGCCGGAACCGCCGCAATCTACACTCCTCAATCTCGCCGTCTCATCCTCGCAAGCTCCCTATGGCGCCCGCATCACCGTCACCGCGCAGTTGATGACCACCGGCACGAATATAACGCCTGCCCCCGCCGCCGGACAACAGATCGCCTTTGGCCTTGGCTCGCAACGACGCTATGCTCGGACGGATGCCAACGGCTTGGCGACGGTGCGGATGGCGCTGTTGACCTCGCCGGGCGAGTATGAGATGCGCGCCGCGTTCCCAGGCAACAGCAAATTCGAGGCCGCATCTACGGCGCGACCTTTCGCCATTACCCGGCAAGCGACCACCATCATGCTTGAGCCGGATTCGATGGCCGCTGTCCTTTCATTGTCATTGGGTGCGGGCGACACGCTCACCGCGACGCTGACGAATGCCAACGGTGGCCCGCTGGCCGAAAGCACGTTGCTCTTCATCGCCCAGGGCGCGACGCGAATCCACGAAGCCGCCCTCACGACGGATTACCTCGGGCGCGCGACCATTGACGTGGCCGAGTTGCCGCGCTACCTGCAATCGGTGCTCGTGACCTTTGGCGATGCAGTGACCTTGCAGGATGGCACGGTGATCGATTTGAGCGATGAGCGATATCTGCCCAGTTCTAAGATGATTTCGCGAGAATTCTCGGTCCTTTTCCTCCCCGTCATCACCCGACAGTCCAATTAAACCTTTTGAGGAAGTGGTCTCAATCTTATGACAGAAACACCCAGCGCCTACATCCCTATGGATCGCCGGCAAGCGTTGCTCCATGATCAACCTGTCCCGGAGTACACGCGGGGCGCGGCGCTCTTCGCCGACATCTCCGGTTTTACGGCCCTCACCGAAGCGCTGGTGGAAGCATTGGGGCCGCAGCGCGGCGCGGAGGAGCTGACGCATCACCTCAATCAGGTCTATGACGCCCTCATCGGCGAGTTGCACCGCTACGGCGGCAGCGTCCTGGTCTTCAGCGGCGACGCCATCACCTGTTGGCTAGATGGCGATGTCGGCGTCCGCGCAACGGCATGCGCCTTGGCGATGCAGGCGGCGATGCAGCAATTTCAGAGTGTGACGATTCCCTCCGGCGCTACCGTCTCCCTGGCCGTCAAGGTGGCGGTGGCGACCGGCTCGGTGCGGCGCGTCTTGGTGGGCGATCCGTCGATCCAGATTATGGACGCGATGGCGGGCAGTACGTTAGATCGCATGGTCGCGGCCGAGCACCACGCGAACCAGGGCGAAGTTGTGCTCGGCCCCTATGCTTTGGCCTCCGTAGCGCGCCATGCGCATATTTCCGAGTATCGGCGAGGGCTATCCCACGGCTCGCGTTATGGCGTGGTGGCTGATCTCCGCCGCGAGGTTCCCCCTCGGCCCTGGCGCTCCATCCCGCCCGACGCGCTGCCCGTGGACGAGGTGCGCGCGTGGCTCCTGCCCCAGATCTACCAACGCCTCAACAGTGGCCAAGGGGAGTTTATGGCCGAACTGCGTCCGGCGGTGGCGCTCTTCCTGCGCTTCAGCGGTCTGGAATATGATGTTGATCACGAGGCCGGGGAAAAGTTGGATACCTTTATCTCCCAAGTGCAACGCATCTTCGCCCGCTATGATGGCGCTGTGCTCCAGTTGACCATTGGCGACAAGGGAAACTATCTTTACGCGGCCTTCGGCGCGCCGGTCACGCACGAGGATAACGCGATGCGCGCCGTCTCGGCGGCGGTGGATTTGCGCGATGCGCTGCCCTCGATGCCCTTTATTCACGATGTTCAGATCGGCATCGCTCAGGGGCGCATGCGCACGGGCGCGTATGGCGCGACGGTGCGGCGCACCTATGGCGCGATTGGCGATGACGTGAACTTGGCCGCCCGTCTGATGCAGACCGCCGCGCCTAATCAAATTCTGGTCAGCAAGCATGTGTGGGAGGAGGTGGAGGGCGACTTCATTGGTGTGGCGTTGCCGCCTGTCAAACTTAAAGGGAAGCGCGATCTGATTCCCATCTTCAGTGTGGAGAAGCTGCGCCCCCGGCAGATGGGGCACCTTCAGGCTGCTCAGTACACTCTCCCGATGGTCGGGCGCGAGGCAGAGTTGGCCCTGATCGAGGAGAAGTTGGCGCAGGCGCGAGCGGGGCGCGGGCAGATTGTGGGGATCACAGCCGAGGCCGGCCTGGGGAAATCCCGCCTGGTCGCCGAAGTCATCCGCCTGGCGCAAGAGCGGGGTTTCGCCCTCTATGGCGGCGAGTGTCAATCGTACGGCACGGACACCAGCTACTTGGTCTGGCAAGCTATCTGGCAATCCTTCTTTGGGTTAGATCCGAGTTGGCCGCTGGAGACGCATATCCAGGCGCTGGAGCAACAGTTGCGGCAGATCGATCCGGCGTTAGTGCAGCGGCTGCCGCTCTTAGGCGCCGTCCTCAATCTGCCCCTCCCGGATAATGATATGACCCGCGCGTTGGACGTGAAGTTGCGCAAGACCTCCCTGGAGGCAATGTTGGTAGATTGTGTGCGGGCGCGGGCCAGCACGGGCGCGCCGCTGATGTTTGTTGTGGAGGATGCGCACTGGTTGGATGCGCTCTCGCACGATTTGCTCGAAGCGATGGGCCAGAGCCTCGCCGATTTGCCCGTCATCATCGTGCTGGCCTATCGCCCGCCGACGATCAGCCATCTGGAGACGCTCAAAGTCACCCAGCTCGCCCATTTCACCGAAATCCCCCTGATCGAGTTCGATGAAGGCGAGGTGGATCGCCTGATTGCGCTCAAGATCCACCAATTCTACGGCGATACCTCCGGCGCTTCCGAGGCGCTGGTCGAACAGATCACGGCCCGCGCCGAAGGCAATCCCTTCTATATCGAAGAGCTGCTCAACTACCTGCACAATCGCAACTTGGATTTGCAAGATGTGGCGACGCTGGCGGAGGTCGATCTGCCGACGAGTTTGCATAGCCTGATCCTCAGCCGCCTCGACCAACTGACCGAGAGCCAAAAGAGCGCCCTCAAGGTCGCCAGCGTGGTGGGCCGGGTCTTCCGCGCGGCGTGGCTGTGGGGCGTCTATCCTCAATTGGGCGAGATGTCCCATGTACGGGGCGACTTGGACGTTCTCCGGCAGATGGACTTGATGTTGTTGGAATCACGCGAGCCGGAGTTGGTCTATTTTTTCAAGCACATCATCACGCAGGAAGTCGCCTACGAGACGCTGCCCTATGCCTTCCGCGCGATGCTTCACGAGCAAATTGGACGCTTTATCGAGCAGACCTATCCCGAAAAATTGGATCAATTTGTAGATTTGTTGGCCTATCACTACGAACATAGCGGGAACGAGGCCAAAAAACGCGAGTATCTGCTCCAGGCCGGCGAGTGGGCGCAGCAACACTACGCCAACGATGCCGCCCTCAGCTACTATCGGCGGCTGTTGCCTCTGCTGCCCGATGAGGAGCAGATCGATGTGATGCTCAAATTGGGGCAGGTCTTGGAGCGGGTGGGGGAGTGGGAGGCGGCGCATCAACTCTATCAACAGGCCCGCGAGGTAGCGAAATCTCTAGATAATCCCCACGCCCAAGCTCGATGCTATCTGGTCATCGGCGAGTTATTTAGGAAGCAAGGGCAATATGACGAGGCCTCCGTATGGCTTCAGCGCGCGCAATTCGGCTTTGAGAACCTTGAGGATCGCAAGGGTGTGGGTCAAGTCCTGCACTACGCCGGCACGTTGGCTGCTCAGCAAGGGAACTACGATGTGGCGCGCACGCTATATGAGGCAAGTTTGGACATTCGCCGGGAACTGGATGATAAACCGAATATCGCGAGTCTTTTGAGTAATTTGGGCATTATTGCTCGTTATCAAGGGAATATAAAGCTAGCGCTTGAACTTCATGAGGAAGCTCTTGCTATTCGTCGTCAATTAGGCGATAAGGGCGCCATAGCGAATTCACTTAATAATCTGGGCTATGTATTAGCTTTGCATAAAGATAACTATGCTCAAGCCCGTAAAAGATTGGAAGAGTCCATCAAATTGCAACGCGAGATCGGGGATAAATTTGGAACAGCAAACTCTCTTAACAATCTTGGTAACCTGGCCCGTGATCAAGGAGACTATGTGAGGGCGCGTGTTTTTTATGAAGACAGTTTAATTTTGAATCAAGAGATGGGGGCTAAGTGGGCTTTAGCGTATCTGATTGATGATATTGGTTTGCTGTTCGCCTTAGAAGAGAGTCCTTACCAGGCTTTGTTGTTGGTGGGAGCGGCCTCTGCACTTCGCGATAGGATCGGCGCGCCTCGCTCTCCCGACGATCAATCTAAGTTGGATCGGGTTCTCGCGCCTGCCCGCAAAGCCCTCAACAAAGAAACCCAACTCGCTGCCGAGCGCGCCGGCGCGGGGATGGCCTTAGATGAGGTGATCGATTACATCATGCAGCAAGAAGCGGCGACGCACCCCACATAAATTCTACATTTAGAATTGCGAATAGTGAATAATGCTATTGAGTAAAGATTTAAAATTCTAAATTCGCAATTCGCAATTGGCAATATGGAGCGTAATACATGACCTCTCTCTCGATACTTTACTTGGAAGATAATCCTGACCATATCACAAAAATCTCCGCGCGCCTCAAGGATGAGGCGATCACCTTGAATACCGTCTCTTCGGCGCGCGCATGGCGGCGCGCGTTGCGTGATACATCCTACGATCTCCTCCTCGTCGGCTATGATGTGGCCGGCTACGAGGGTCTCGCGGCGCTGAGGATGGCCCGCGAGCAATGTCCCGATCTGCCCATCATCGTCGTCTCTGAGCCACGGGGCGAAACCGTCGTCATCGAGGCGCTGACCCACGGCGCGGCCGATTACCTGCTCATCCACGACCTCGACCGGCTGCCCTCGGCCATCGAGCGGGCGACGCGCCAGGCCGGGGAGCGCGCGCATCAACGGCGCGCCGATGAAGAGCGGCAAGAATACATCCGCGAACTCCAGTTTATCAACGAGACCATCATCGAGGCCAGCCGAACGCAGGGCATCGATGCGCTCTGTGATCTCATCGCCCGGCGCGTGCATAGCGTCAATCCAGAAACCTACGTCTTTGTCGCTCTCTATGATAGAAAACTGGATGCGATTCGATTGCGGACGATGGAAATCGATCAACCTGCGTTCGAGCA
Organism: uncultured Anaerolineales bacterium; assembly: GCA_964496595.1. Taxonomy (GTDB): domain Bacteria; phylum Chloroflexota; class Anaerolineae; order B4-G1; family SLSP01; genus JAAAOZ01. The sequence goes on along the minus strand of CAZCAI010000079.1, from coordinate 7,275 downwards.
CGTCATAGCGGGCTTACAGATCAATCCCCAAAAATTGAAGTTCCGACGCGATGAGGTGGGAGAGCCGGCGCGGTTTTACACCACCGGTCGGTTGGAACGCCTCCCGGAGGGCCTCGTCACGTTATTGGCCGGAAAACTCCCCCGTGCAGTAGGTCGGAAAGCGATGCGTCTCTTAGGCATCGATGCGGTCTATACGGTGGGCTTCGCACTGGATGACCAGCCCTACGGCGGTGTGATCATTTTGACCCGAGGCGCGGAGATCCGCTATCGTTCGGCCATCGAGACCTTGACCAGTCATCTCTCCTTGATCATCCAGCGCCAGCAGGCCGAAGAGGCGCGGCGTGAGAGCGAGAAACGGCTCTCGCTCCAAAGCCTCGTGCTGGATCAGATTCAGGATATGGTGACGATCACCGATCTTGACGGGAAGGTCACCTACGTCAATCAAGCGGAGGTGCAGACATTAAAGCGATCTCGCGAGAACCTTTTAGGCGATCATATCGAAAGTTTCGGTGAAGATCCCCGCCAAGGGGCGACACAGCAGGAGATCCTCGAAAAGACCTTGGCGCAAGGGGAGTGGCGCGGCGAAGTCATCAATTATGACGCTGACGGCGAGCCTATCGTATTGGATGTGCGCACCCAGACCATCTTCAATGATGATGGAGAGCCGGTGGCCCTCTGTGGGATCGCGACCGACATCACCGAGCGCAAGTGGATGGAAGAGGCGCTCCGCGAAAGTGAAGCGCGGCTCAAGATGTTGATCCAGGCCTCGCCGGATATTATCTGCTTCAAAGATGGCGCGGGACGCTGGCTCGAGGCCAATCAGGCTGATCTGGAGCTTTTCCATCTGGACGGTGTAGATTACAAAGGGAAGCGCGATTCTGAACTGGCGGAGTATACCTTGCCCTTCTATCGCGAGGCCTTTTTGACCTGCGAGCAGACGGATGAGATCGCGTGGCAGCAAGAAAAAATCAGCCGGGGCGAGGAAACAATCCCGCTGGCAGAGGGGGGTAGCAAGATTTTTGACGTGATCAAAGTGTCGCTCTTCCACGCGGATGGCCGCCGCAAGGGTCTGATTGTGCTGGGGCGCGATATCACCGAGCGTAAGCGGATGGAAGAGGCGCTGCGCGCGAGCGAAGCGCGTTACCGGACGATCTTCGAGACGGCGGCGGTCTCGCTCTGGGAGGAGGATTTTTCCGGCATCAAGGCCGCCATCGATCAGCTTCACGCCCAAGGCGTCACGGATATGGCCGGCTACTTAGACGCGCACCCGGAGTTCATCGCGCAGGCCGCGCGGATGATCGAGGTGGTGGACGTCAACCAGACCACGGTCAGGATGTTCGGCGCTCAGGATAAAGCGGAGATATTGGGCAATTTGGGTCGTATTTTCGTGCCGGAGACGGCCAAAATCCTCCGCGAAGAGATCTTAGCCATCGCGGCCGGCCAGACGCACTTCCAGGGCGAGACGATCAACCGCACGTTGGAGGGCGAGCGCCTCAACGTCATCTTGACGATGACCATCCCAGAGATGCCGGAGAAATTCAACAGCGTCCTGATCAGCATTATGGACATCACCGACCGCAAGCAGGCCGAGGAGGAACGGGAGCAACTGCTGGCCCGAAATCGCGCGCAAGTCCGTAGAATCCAGCAGATCATCGAGACAGTGCCGGAGGGCGTCTTCTCTCTGGATGAAGAGAATCGCGTCGTGTTGATCAATCCCGCCGCCGAGCGGCACCTGGCGCTCCTGGCCGCTGCCGGTGTGGGCGACACCCTCACCCAGTTGGGCGACCGCACTCTGCCGGAGTTGCTGACCTCGCCGCCCCGGCATGGGATGTGGCACGAGGTCAGATACGAGGACGATGGCGAGCAGCGCATCTTCGAGACGCTCTCGCGCCCGATGAGCAGCGGGACGCCGGAGGAAAAGTGGGTATTCGTCATCCGCGATGTGACGCAGGAGCGCGAGCGGCGCACGCGCATCCAGCAGCAGGAGCGATTGGCGGCGGTTGGGCAACTGGCCGCCGGCATTGCCCACGACTTCAACAACCTGATGGCCGTTATCGTCCTCTATACCCAAATGGATCTGCGTCACCCTGATTTGCCTCCTAAACTCCGAGACCATCTGCGCACCATCGTCGAACAGGCGGAGCGGGCGACCGATCTCATTCAGCAGATCTTGGACTTTAGCCGGCGGACGGCGCTCAAACGCCAGCCGATGGCGCTGACGTCGTTCCTCAAGGAGCAGGTGAAGCTCCTGCGCCGTACCATCCCGGAGAACATCAGGATCAGTTTGGATTACGAGGCGACCGATTACGTCATCAACGCGGACCCCACGCGGATTCAGCAGGCGATTATGAACCTGGTCCTCAACGCGCGCGATGCGATGCCGCACGGTGGTCAGCTTCGCATCGCCCTCGCGGGCTTCGAGGTCACCGATCGCGCGTCGGCGCCGTTCCCCGAGATGGATAACGGCTCGTGGATTAAGATAAGCGTCTCCGATACCGGCGTGGGCATCCCGCCCGCAGCGCTCCCGCACATCTTCGAGCCGTTCTTCACGACAAAGAACCCCGGCGAAGGTTCTGGATTGGGATTAGCGCAGGTGCATGGCATCGTCAGGCTGCATGGCGGCGAAATCAAGGTGGCGTCCGAGATAGATGAAGGCACGACATTTACGATTTACCTGCCCGCTGTGCCGATCGCGCCACGATTGGAGGAGGGTATGTCGGCCTCCGATCTGATAGTCGGCCATCAAGAGACCATCTTGATCGTGGAGGACGATGCGGCGATGCGTGAGGCGCTGGTCGGAGCGGTCGAATCCCTCAACTATCGCGCGCTGACCGCCCGCGATGGCCGGGCGGCGCTGGCGATTTTGGACGATCACGCCCCCCACATCGATCTGATCCTGAGCGATCTGGTTATGCCGGAGATCGGCGGGCAAGTGCTGTTGCGCGAATTGAAGCGGCGTGGATTGCCAATCCCGCTGACCATCTTGACCGGCCATCCGATGGCCCAAAAGTTGGCGGATCTGGAGGCGCAAGGCCTGGTCGGGTGGCTCCGCAAGCCCCCGGATTTGGATCAACTGGCGGAGATGTTAGCGCGAGCGCTGCGCGAGCGCTCCTGAACCTTCCGGGAAGGTAAAACACATCGGGCTTGCGAATCCCCTCGCAGGCCTGATGTGCTTTAGACTTGAAGGGTTACCGAAAACCCTTCGGGTCTATTTCCGAAGGGCCGCCCGCAGCGCTTGATAGAACGCCGCGCGGGCATGGCGCTCGATCCACGGCGTGTGCCCGCACCTGGGCAGCAGCACGAAGCTGAAATCGGCGAGCGCGTTCGCCAGCGGCTCTCGCACGCCCGCCGCCGGGTGGGGGTCGTAGTCGCCGTGGATGACGGTGACGGGGCATTGGATGCGCTCGGCGAGCGCGAGCAGCTCCCCGCTCTCGCGCCGGCGCGCGGCCTCCTCCCACACCGCCTGGAAGAGATCGCCGCGCGGCCCGATCCGGTCGGCGGCGTCGGGGGCGTCATCCAGCGGATCGTAGCTATCGCTCCTGGCGGCCAGTGCGCCCAACTGCGTGAGCAGTGCGTCCTTATCCTCGGCGGCGGGATCGCCCAACGCCGCGATGACGCGCTTGAAGGTCGCCCGCTCCCCCTCGCTGAGACGCGCCATCCGCGTGGCGTGCAGTTGGGCTACGTACTGCGCCTCGAAAGGCCCGCTGCTCACCAGAATCAGCTTCTTGACCAGGGTGGGGTAGCGCGCGGCGACCATCCAGCTTAGCCACGCGCCCCACGAATACCCGATCAAGGCGACGGGCGGTTCGGCGTGGGCGTGCAGCGCCAGGCGCAGCTCCTCGATCTGATCTTTGAGCGTGGCGGCGGTCTGGATCGGCTCCAGGATGCCCCACGCAGGCGCCAACTCGCGCGCGACGGGCGCCATCTCGCCGCCCGCGCCTGGCCCGCCGTGAATCACGGCGACCTCGAAGGGCGGTTGTCCATAGGTTCGCAATCGGTTTATCGGATCTCCTTGTCGGCTCCTTGCTATTCGGGTCGTGACTTTAGCGCCAGGCCGGGTAGAATAGTCTGGACGTTGGAGGTGGGATGAGCGCGATGATCAGGTGTGATACATCTGGAAGGACGTTCTAGGGATGGCGTCTGGCAGAGAGCATAATCTGGCCTCAACGGTGGTCTCCGCGCCCCTGGGGCTGGGGATCGGGTTGATTCTCTATGGAGAAGGCGCGTCGCTGGCTGTGGCGCTGCGCGCCGGCCTGAGCGCGAGCGCCGGCTGCCTGGCCGGCATCCTGCTCACCCCTGATTTGGATATGCTCACGATGACCAAATCCGAGTGGCTCGTCGTCCGGTGGCTGCCCATCATCGGCTGGTTCTGGCTGGCGATCTGGGATCTCTACGCTCGCCTGCTGCCCCATCGCAACGCCCTCAGCCACCTGCCGATTATCGGCGCCGCCGGGCGGCTGCTCTACTTGGGCGGATTCGCCTACGGCCTGTGGCATTTGATGCGCCAACCCGCATTGCCTGCTCTCCCGCCCTCTGAGATGCTCATCTTCGGTGTGCTCGGCCTTCTGGTCTCCGACAGCTTCCACTGGCTGATGGATGGCTGCCCGCTGCATTGGTGAGACCTTGCCCCCAATGTGTCATCGCTTTTCTCCAGGCGCCGGGCCAGAAGCCCCCGCCATCAGCCACACCCGACCGCCTCTTGGGCAGCGATCCGGGGCGCGCGATCCATTTGCATCGCCAGGGCAAAGGGCGCCGAGAGAAAAATGAACCCCGCCGTACCCCAAAAAACCCCGTCATAGCCAATCCAGGGCATCAATGCGCCCGCGATGAGCGGCATCGCCACCGAAGTGACGTGGTTGATGCTGATCCCCGCCGAAAGCGTGGGCGTCAACTCGTCGGCCGGCGCCCGGCGGTAAACATAGGTATCGATGCCGATATCCAGCGTCACCAGCAGTTTAATGAGCAACAGCAGCGCCATCAGAATCCACACTTGAGAGAGCGTCGCGAAGCCGATGCAACAGAGCGTCAATAGCCCGTAGCCGGCCGCCGTCACGTAGCGCTCGCCCCAGCGATCCAGCAGCCGGCCCAAATAAGGCGCGCCGATGAAGTTCACTACGCCACTGCTGACGAGGATCAGGCTGATCTGCGAAACGTGCAGGCCGTACCGATCCACCAGCACCAGCAGGCCGAAGGTGTTGAGCACCTGTTTACGCGCGCCTTGGAGAAAGGTCAAGACGTAAAAAAGCCAATACTCGCGCTTGAGCAGCAAGCGCGGTTGACGCTCGCGGGTGGCGCCCACGCTCGTCGGGATGCGCGCCAGGAGCACCGCCGCCAAGGCGATCATCACGCCGCCCAGCACGTAGTACGCGCGCAGCGAGAGCGCCGGCAGCAGGTTGGAGATTAGTGCCACCGCTCCCATCCCTGCGATGGCGGCGAGTGCGGTGGCCGAGGCCAACCCGCCCATCACCTCTCCCTCGCGATCCTTGGGGCTGAGCGATAATCCCAGCGCTTTGTAGAGTGGGAACCACAGATGCAGCCCCAGGCTGGCCAAGAGCACCATCAAGAGGAGGCCGGCGTAACTTTGCGAGGTAGCGAAAAGCGCGTAGCCCAGCCCCGCAATGAGGAGGGCCAGCGCCGCGCGGCGCGAGAGCGCCCAGTGCATCGTGAACGCGGCGATGAACATCAGCAGCAGCCCCGGCACCTCGCGGATGCCCTCCAGCCAGAGCACCTGATCGCTGCCCAAGCTCATCGTATCGACGAAGAAGTTGGTGCGCACGCCACCCAATATCCCCCCGCCAAAGCCGTTGAGAAAGACGGCGGCGGTCAACAGGATCAGGTGAGTGGTCCACACGGTGGGATCGCGCCGGAAGAAGTGTTTGATATAGGTCCAGCTTTTTTGGATCATAGGTATCCTTCTAAAATTAGTTGAAAGTTATCAGTTGTAAGTTAAAAGTTGCAAGTTCCCCAAGTCAAAGAGTTTGAAACTTGGCGGCTCTGTGTCCTGGCGTTAAGATTTTTGCCCAGGGCGAATTCGAATGGAGACCCATTATAACTGAATTTCAACGTTTGGGTATAGCAGGGGGCGCGCCAATAGGGTTTTCCCATTTTGTAATTACACTCCATTCGCTCTAAGCGGATTGCTAGATTCGCGCCTCTAGGGCATATTTTGAATGTGTTTTTAGCTTATGCAAGCAAAACGGGGATCTATCGATCTCCTTGGAGCGAGAATGGGAAAGATCGGGTGCGCCAAAAAGGGGGCGCATCGCGAATTAGAACAGCGTCATCTGCGAGGCGGCGAGTGGGGGATAGGGCGGCATCTGAGGAGCGATGCCGTGCTGCTCGCACAACTGATGGAACCGTCGTCGGAGCCGGTCGGCGTTGCGCGCCGAGCAGGAGTAGCGCTCGCCGCAGGCCCGTTCGTAGCGCGCTCTGAGGCCGGGGAAATGTTTGTCCAGTTGCTCGTAGTAGTACGCGCGCTGGCGGTCGCGCAGCGTCATGCCAAATGAGGGGATGATGTAGGCGGCGCCGTTCGCGTGCGCCTGCGTCACGATTTGGCGGATGTTTGTCTCGTTGTCCTCGATGAAGGGGAGGATGGGCATCATCGTGACGCCGGTCAGGATGCCGCGCTCGGCCAGGGCGCGCATCGCGGCAAAGCGCGCGGAGGGGCGGGGCGCGTACGGTTCGACTTTGGCGGCCAATCCGTCATCCGCCGTGGTGATGGTGAAGCTGATCGCGGCCCGCGCGCGACGCTGAATCTCCGCCAGAAGATCCACATCCCGCAGCACCAGATCGCTCTTGGTGAGCACATGCACAGGGAAGCCAAACGCCGCGATGACCTCCAGCGCGCGGCGCATCAATTGCACCTCGCGCTCCAGCGGCATGTAGGGATCGTTCATCGAGCCGGCGCCAATCGGCCCCTTGACCCGCTTGCGCGACAGCTCATCCCGCAGCAAATCGGGCGCGTTGATCTTGACCAGCACCTCGCCGTCGAAGTCTTCGATCTGGTAGCACTCGCTGCGGCTATCGCAATAAATACAGCGATGACTACATCCTCTGTAGAGGTTCATGTTGTATTTGAGGCCAAACCATGTATCGGGCTGCTTGATGTGCGCCAACAGGGTCTTGGCCTGGATTTCTCGGATGTTCATTATCAAAACCCGCTTTGCCTACACAAACTCGGGATGGATCACTAATTGGTTAACACTTTTTTCGCGTTGTCCCAGGCCCCCGGCGGTTCCCACGGCCATCGGGCCGTTGGGTCAAAGAAAAACCACG
>CAZCAI010000078.1:3438-21926 GCA_964496595.1 uncultured Anaerolineales bacterium | reverse complement strand
TAAGTCAGGAGAATCGTATGAGTTCACAAGATATATGCACATCCGAAGGTATAAGAGTGGCCATCGTTGATGACCATCCATTCTTTCGACAAGGGATTCTGGATGTCTTAAATGTCGAAACGGACATTGAGGTAGTTACCGAGAGTGATGACGGCGCCGAAGCGCTGGAATTGCTCAGTGACATCCAACCCGATGTTGTGCTGATGGATGTCAATCTCCCCAATTTGAACGGCCTCCAGGTGACGAAACAACTCAAAGAGCAATGCCCTGATGTCAATGTGATTATTCTCACCGCCTACGATGATGAGGAGCAGATCTACCGGGCAATTCGCATCGGGGCCTCGGCTTATTTCGCGAAAGATATCACGCCGGCCCAATTGCTGGATACCGTCCGTGCGGTAGCCGAAGGCTACTACGTGATCGAAGGGCAACGCATGACGCCGGAGCAAGCCGAGCAATGGCTGATAGAGCTTTATCACCGCTATGGGATCAAGCCGGAGGATGCGACCTTCTCCCCCTTGACCAACCGGGAGATGGAGGTGCTGGAACAGATCATCGAGGGGTTGAGCAACAAAGAGATCGCCTATCGCCTGGGGATCAGTCATCAGACGGTCAAAAATCATATCACATCGATTTTATCCAAAATGAACTTATCGGATCGCACGCAAGCCGCAATCTACGCCCTCCGGCACGGCTGGGTGCAGTTCACGCCGGAACGCAGGGAAAGTTAACGCCAATCAGGCATACACAGATTAAGGGGGCATAATGATCGAAGTAAGCTGGCAGCAATTCGTCGAAAATTGTCGACAGGCGCAGAAAAAGGTCTCATCGGATCTGCGAGAGGTGGAGATGCTCATTGAACAGACTACCTCGGAGGTTGAGCGCTTCACGCAAGCGAACGCGCGGTCTGTATCCCGCGCCCGCCAAATCGAAAAGACCTTCGATACGGTGCCGCGGGAGGATATCAAACACACGTACAATTCGCTGGTGGAAAATCAGCGGCGGCTGTTTACGATGCGGGGGCAATTAGAGAAGCTGGAGAGCGATAAGAAGCATCTGGTGCGTTTGCATGATCTCTACGATAACATCTTAGAGTCCGCGGAGCAAGAAGATGTCGAGACGATTGGCGCTGGGGAGGACGGCGAGGCGACGATTACGCCTCAATCCTTGGTGATCAGTATCATCGAATCACAGGAGCAGGAGCGGCTCCGGCTTTCGCGCCAGATGCACGATGGGCCGGCGCAATCACTGACCAACCTTGTGCTTCAAGCAGAGATTTGCGAGCGGCTCTTCGACCGCGATCCAAATCGCGCCCGCATCGAGTTGGGCGAGTTGAAGGAGAGCGTGGTGAACGCCTTCCAACAGGTCAAAGGCTTCATCTTCGATCTCCGCCCGATGATGTTGGACGATCTCGGCCTTAACCCAACGCTCAAGCGCTACACGGAGGGGATTACGGAGAGCGGCTTCACCGGCCTCAAGCTCAACATCAGTGGTCAAGATCGGCGATTGGCGCTGTATAAAGAGGTCACCATCTTCCGCGTGATCCAGGCGCTGATTCACATCGGGCGGGTGCAGAGTCATGCCAATACCATCAAGCTCTCTACGGAACTGACCGATGACGAACTGCGCGTCATCTTTGAGGATGATGGCAAGGGGTTTGAGATTGACGGAGGATTGGAATCATCGGATGCGCAACAACTCAACCTCTCTACATTACGAGACCGCATCGAGATGTTGGGCGGGAAGATCCGCTTCGAAAGCGCCCCAGAGCGGGGGCTACAGGTGATGTTCTCCGTCCCGGCGCCGGAGGGCGAAACGAACGCCTGAGCGCGCAAATCCATCGTGATATCAAAACGCCGCAAGCGAGAAACTACGCTTGCGGCGTTTTGATGTTAGCGACTTGCGTGCGTGCCCATCAAATCCAGGAACTCTTGCCTTCCTCGGCGAACTTGTCCTCCAGGAAGCGCCCGTGGATCATCAAGCGCTGCGCATCCGATTGCGGAAACTCCGCCGCGATGGCGTCGATCTGTTTGGCGAGCACCGTCAACTGCTCCACGAGCAATTGATGCGCGGTCTTGCCCCCTTCTATCGGCTCTGTCTCGGCGTACTCGCGGGGCAGCGCGCGGTAGTTGTTGATCGCCTCCGGCAGATAATCCAGCACGGTCTGGCGGACGGTGTAAACCTTGTGTTCGCCGCCGGCGAGGTTGGGGAGGCGCGGCAGGATCGCGATGATAGTCGAGGCGATCTGGATCACCTTCTCCGTGGCGTCGTCGGGCAACTCCTCGCGGCTCAGGTTGACCAGATAGCGCAGATTCTTCTCTAAGCGCTGCGCGCTGACGCTCGACGCTGCATCCGCGCGGGAGGTCAACGCTTGCGGCGCGGCCCCGCGCTCTCCGGGGAGCGCGGGCAGTTTTGTCGTCGCATAGCCGGCGCCGGCCGCCCCGGCCAGGGCCAGGATCACGCCGGGAAGCGGGCCGAGAAAGGGCAGCGTCACCACCAAGATGATGCCGCCCACCAAGCCTACCAGCCCCACTTTGATCAGCACCGGCAGCCAGGCGCCCATCGCCCCGGCCGGCGCCGATGAAGTGGCCGGAATATCGACGACGCCGGTGCTGTCGACGTGCAGGAGATTGCGCAACCACGCCTGGAAATCTTCCTCCCCCGGCTCGATCAATTTCGTCTCCTGGAAGGTGAAGGTCTCTAACGTCGTGAGTTGCATCAGCGACGCCGGCAATCGGCCCTCAAGCTGATTCTTCTCCAGCGAGAGCGCGAGCAATTGGGAAAGCTGCCCCAACGTCGCGGGCGCCAGCCCCTGCAGACGATTCTCCGCCAGGTTGAGGTGCGTCAGGCGGGTCAAATCGCCCAGGCCCGAGGGGATCTCGCCGCTTAATTGATTATCGTGCAGATCCAAGCGGGTGAGGTTCAGCAACAATCGCAGCCGGCCGGGGATAGGGCCGCGCAGTTGATTGTGGGCCAAATTTAATTCCCGCAGATCCTTGAGGTGGCCCAGCTTCTCCGGTATCGTCCCCCGCAAGGCATTGCGCGAGAGATCCAACTTCCGCAAGACCGTCAGATGCGCCGCCTCGGGGGGGAGGGGGCCGCTCAGATTGTTGTTGGCCAAATCCAGCCCGACGACGTGGCCATTGCGCGCAGTGACACCGTGCCACGTTTCGGGCGGCGCGGCGCTTAGCCAGCCATCATTCTTTTGCCAACTGTCCCCCGATGTACTATCGTAGAGCGCCGTCAGCGCTTCCCGCTCAAAGGGCGGTATCGATTCCCTCATAGACGCCTCCAAATTCTTAAACCTACTACCAGCATAAATGGCTCCCTAGTTAAATTTGCTCCAAGGGGATCGTTAGATCCCCGTTCCGACGTAGAGTCGCGGATCTGACGATCTGCTCCGAGCGTAACTAACTGGGGAAGAACTTCCGCCGAGGTGTACTACGTTTAAATGGAGACTACGTCCTCATCTTCATCTTCGCCCTGCTCACCCGGCAGCGCCATATCTTCCGTCGCCCCCAACGTTCGCTCGCTGCGCACGCGATCCACATAGGTCGAGGCTTTGTCTACCTCGGCCGAGAGCGTGTTGACCGTCTGCGCCATACTATCTAAGGCATGAACCTTGAACTCGGAGATCATATCCATCGCCTCGTAGACATTGCTGAACGCCGTCTGGAGCTTTTCCATATCCACTGTGGCGCTGGCTGCCTGCTTTTGAATACCCCCCGATTGATCCTTCAACATCACAGAGGTCGATTCGATGATATTGCCTGTGGTCGTATTGATCGCGGTGATCTGATCTAACACCAACTTCTGGTTGTTGAGCGCCTGTGCCACGATCACCGCAGTGCGCAGCGCGGAGATGGTCGTCGTCGTCGCGCGATCCACGCCCTTGATCAATTCCAGGTTGTTCTTGCGCACCATATCCAAGGCCAGGTAGCCCTGGATGCTGACGGCCAACTGCGTGAGCATATCCTGCTCCTTCTGGCGCAGGTAGAACAACATGTCCTCTTTGACCAGGCGGGCCTTTTCGGGATTCTCGGCCTCGATCTCCGCGATGCGGGATTCCAATGCCGCGTCCAGCTTCCGGCTGACGTAGACATATTGTTGGAGGTGTTGCATCACCTCCCACATGTTGCGCTTCTCCTGCTCGATGGTCGCGTTATCCTTGCGCAACTCATCCTGTCCGTGATAGAGAGCATTGAGTACCGCGTCGATATGATCTTGGGCTGATTGATACTTTTGGAAATAGTTCGTCAATTTTTCGCCCATTGGTATGATGCCCAGCAACTTGCGCTTTGTGGTGGCTTGTTGCGAGGGGTCCAACTCCTCGACGGTGGTGCGCAGCGAGACCAACGCTTGCGAGACGCCCGAATCCTCCGACAATCCGCGCACCGGCTGATCCAGGATGCGATTGGAGACGCTCGCAGCCTTGCGAATCTCGGCGTTTCCCATGTTATGGATCGCGGTCATACGCTCGTTGAACGGTTCGGTGTTGACCTCGGCGCTGAGCACCACATCCACGAACTCCTCGACCTTGGTATCCAGGCGATCTGCGACCTCCGGCTCCAACTTGACCATCTCCTCGGCTTGATCTTTCTTCACCGGCTCGACCGGTTTTGGCGCTTCTAATGGTTCTGGCGGGGCTAATTCGATTGCCATGCTCTTCACTCCTTGTGTGTTAGTTGATGTTTAATTTGCTTTACGATTCTGCTGAAAGAAGGGTACGATCTCACGCCAAGATGTAAAACTGACAAGATTTTTAAGGTTTGACTTAATTTTATTCATCAAATCACCGTCTCTGATCACGAAAATTAACCGTTGCCTTATTTTTCCTTAGCATCTTTACAACTTTGTGAGACCCTTTTAGCTTTTCTCAGTGGAGTCCTTTAGGGGTTTCAGTTGAAAATAGCCGGAAGTAGATGAAGCGTCTGAGAAGCTCCCTTTATTATAGCAGCATAAATCGGCGTTACCAATCGGTGTTTGCTCTTCCAGAGGCCGTTTTGACACGCGGCGCGCCTTGAGAAATCGCCTTAAATTGATCTTTCTATGAATCTTGGCTCTTCGGGAATTCGCCGGGTGCAATCGTCAAGCGCTATTGCGCCCCCCACCTGCAACCCGGGAACGACGCAAAAAAAGGTCTGTAATCCCCACAAACACGCAATTCTTGGCTGCTGTTAGAACTACTGAGAAGGTTGCCCGGCAAAATCCAAAAGACCCTGAATCTTCCTCGAATTCCCAAAATTCCTCAAATTCCCTCTTGACAAGCGAAAGGTTTTCCCGTATACTTGTAAGTAGCTTGGAAGCGCTTCCAAATGACGCGGAAAAAAACAGTTTCCCTAATCAAGTGAGTGAACGGATCGATGAAAAAGACGCTAACCTTAGATGACATTGCAGCCCAAGCCGGCGTCTCGCGCGCGACGGCCTCCCGTGTCCTCAATGATCGTCCCCACGTTCGTAATGAAGTGCGAGAGCGGGTATGGCAAGTCATCCAAGAGACAGGGTATCAACCGCACCCCGTCGCGCGCTCTTTGGCCTCACAGAGGACGGGCATCATTGGGTTAGTTATTCCCCGCACGACGGAGGGTTTCTTCACCGATCCGTACTTCCCGCACCTCACGCAAGGCATCGCCTACACCTGCAACGAACACGACTATATCATCTCCCTCTTCCTCATCCAAACCCAAGAGGACGAGCGAAAGCTCTATCCCCGCATCTCGCAGGGCCTGTTAGATGGTGTGATTGTCCAGGTGGGCGCCATTGGCGATCAGTTTATCGATGCGTTACTCGAAGGATCGATCCCCTCAGTGGTAGCGGGGCGCCCGCAACACCATCCAGAGGCCAGTTACGTTGATGTGGACAACATCGCGGGGGCCTATAACGCCGTGATGCATCTCCTCCAGTTAGGTCGCAAGCGCGTCGCCATGATTACGGGGGATATGGGCACCACCGCCGGGTTGGATCGCGAGAAAGGGTATCGGCGTGCGTTGGAGAAGCGCGGTATCTCCATTGATCAGGATTTGATCGTGCATGGCGATTTCACCGAGATTTCGGGCTATTACGGGATGCAACGGTTGCTTCCCCACAAGCCAGATGCGGTGTTCGCCGGTTCGGATACGATGGCGATGGGCGCGATCCGCGCGATTAAGATAGCTGGTTTGGCGGTTCCGGAGGATGTCGCCATTGTGGGTTACGATGATCTGCCCCCGGCCCGGATGGCCTCGCCGCCCCTGACTACAATCCGCCAACCGATCCATCGCTTCGGCGTCAAAGCTGTGGAAATCCTGCTAGATATCATCGAGAACGGCAACGAGCCGCCCCGCCAGATTATTTTTGACACGAAATTGATCGTTCGTGAGTCGTGTGGGTCATCGGATGGCTCGCATTAGACCGTCGTATTAATCTGGACGTCTGTGTTTTTTTGCGGGGGTCTGAAAGCGCTTTCGTGAGATTAATAGCTTAACATTCACCTACAAGGGATCGCAAAGCCACGATTTGACATTACTATCCCCTTCACCCGGAAAGTCGATTCAAGGTTGGCGAAAGATAGGCGTTTTTTTCGCGCGATTTGGAAGCGCTTTTGGAAGTTGAGAGATAGTTAGAGTGCATTTTATAAGGAGGTGACGAAGGTTTCCCAGAGAATCATTTTGTTAAAGTCCCGTTAATCGCTGAATGTAGCTGAATGTAGCTGGTTAGATTTGTAGTAACTGTTCCCAATCACATATATACAGTATTTAGGAGGAAGAGATGTTTAAGAGATTGATGTTGGTTGTCAGCATGATCACCGTGTTGGCGATGCTGCTCTCCGCCTGTGGCGGTGGGGCAACGGAAGAGCCGGCCGCGACGGAAGAACCCGCCGCGACGGAAGAGGTGGAAGAAGCAACTGAGGAGCCGGCCGCTGAAGAGGAAGAAGAAGAGGAAGAGGTGGAAGAAGAGGAAGAAGAGGAAGTGGAGGAACCGGCCGGCGATGTGACGCGAGTCCGCTGGTTCGTCGGTCTGGGCGCCGGCTCGGATGAGCCGACCTTTGCGGCTCAGGAAGCCGTGGTCGAGGAGTTCAACGCCTCCCAGGATAAGATTGAACTCGCCCTGGAGATTGTGGACAACGATGCTGCCTATGACACATTGGCAACGCAGATCGCCGCCGGCAACGCTCCCGACATCGTTGGCCCGGTAGGGATTCGTGGCCGCGATAGTTTCAAAGGCGCGTGGCTTGACCTGGACCCCATGATCGAGAAGTACAACTACGATCTGAGCGACTTCGACCCCGCAATGGTGGATTTCTACCGCGTGCAGGAAGAAGGGCAGTTGGGCATCCCGTTCGCCATCTTCCCCTCGTTCATCATCTACAACATCGATCTGTTTGATGAAGCTGGGCTGGCCTATCCGCCCGCCGAGCACGGTGCGCCCTATGTGGACGCCGACGGCAACGAAATGCCCTGGGATATGGACACGTTGCGCGATCTGTCGATGTTCCTCTCTGTGGACGCTAACGGCAATGACGCCACGATGGACGAGTTCGACTCCGAAAACATCGTGCAGTTCGGCTTCCAGAACCAGTGGACGGACCCGCGTGGTATCGGTACCTTCTTCGGTTCCGGTTCGTTGGTTGATGATGATGGCAATGCTCAGGTTCCCGACCCCTGGTATGATGCCTGGAAATGGACGTACGAGGGTTGGTGGCAAGATTGGTTCATCCCCAATGGCCCTTACGGTGGCGCGGACTTCCTGCAAGGCGCCGGCGGCCCCTTCTCCTCCGGCAACCTGGCGATGATTCACATGCACATGTGGTACGTGGCGCCCTGGGCGCTGGGCGATGTGCCCTTCGATTGGCAACTGGCTGCGACGCCCGCCTATGAAGGCGAGATTACGGCCAAGATGCACGCCGACACCTTCGGCATCCTCAAGCGCAGCGAAAACCATGACGCGGCCTTTGAAGTACTGACCTATATGCTCAGCCCTGAAACTTCGGCCAAGCTGCTTAATATCTACGGCGGCATGCCGGCGCGGCTCTCCATGCAGGATGCGTACTTCGACACCTACGGCGCGGAAAACTTCCCCGATAAGGAGATCAACTGGGACGTCGTCGTGGAGGCCATGGTTTACGCCGACAACCCCAACCACGAGAGCTGGATGCCTTCTTTCCAAGAGTCCACCGACCGCTACAACGAATTCTGGAACTACTTGGCGAACACGCCTGACGCGGACTTCGACGCGGAAGTCGAGAGTTTGATAGCTGATTTGCAGCGCATCTTCGACGCGCACGTCGAGGACCCAGAGTAGGATTATTATCTATCTACCTTCGGCCTGGCCTCCAGGGGTCAGGCCGAAGGTAAAATTCGAGGTAAAAAATGTTCAAGAGAATTAAAAAACAACCTCACGTCCCGATGACAAAAGGTCAAAAGAAGGAAGCTCTGGTGGGCTTGGCCTTTCTCAGCCCGTGGATGATTGGGTTCTTGCTGTTTTACCTGTTGCCGATGATCGCTTCTTTTGGATTCTCTTTAATGCGCTTCAATCCCGCAGTTCCCGATGAGGCCATGTTCATCGGATTCCAGAACTGGTATCGCGCGTTATTCGATGACCCTGAAGTCCGCCTTTCCTTTATCCGCACCCTGCACTTCTCTGCTATTTCTCTCCCCATCGGCCTG
The DNA here is from genome assembly GCA_964496595.1 of uncultured Anaerolineales bacterium. Lineage (GTDB taxonomy): Bacteria > Chloroflexota > Anaerolineae > B4-G1 > SLSP01 > JAAAOZ01. The sequence goes on along the minus strand of CAZCAI010000078.1, from coordinate 13,281 downwards.
AGCTTCGCGCTCTTCCTGGCCATTCTCCTCAACTCGGAGAATGTGATCGGTAAGAATCTGTACCGGACGCTGTTCTATATGCCGACGATGATCCCGCTGGTGGCGTCTGTGTTGATCTGGAATGGGGTGCTTAACGAACAGACCGGCTGGATCAATGTTCTGATCGAACGCTTCACCGGCATTCAGGCCACCGGCACGGAGGGGCTGCGCTGGCTGGCCGATCCCGATTTGGTTTATTTTGCCTATACGATGTTTGGGCTGTGGGGCGTCGGCAATGCAATGATTATCTTCCTGGCTGGGTTGCAGGGCGTGCCGACTGAAATCTACGAGGCCGCGGAGATCGATGGCGCCAGTTGGTTACAGCGGTTATTTAAAATCACTATCCCGATGATCACATCGGTCATCTTCTATCAACTGGTTTTAGGCGTCATTGGCTCTTTGCAGTATTTCCTGGCCCCCTTCGTGTTAAATCAGGGCACCGGCTTTCCCGAAGGGAAGACGCGTTTCTATATGGTTTACTTCTACAAGCAATCCTTTTCTTTCTTTAATATGGGGTACGGCGCGACCTTAGCGTGGTTGATGTTTATCTTCGCCTTGATTCTGACGGTTATTCTCTTTAGCACGGCCAAGCGCTGGGTATACTACGCTTCGGAGGAGGTCTAACATGACACAGCAACCTGCATCCCAACCCCAAGTGATGTCGCGTAAACTCCGAGAGGGACTTGAGTCGCTAGGCGCGACTGGTCTGACGTGGTTTATCCTGTTCTTGTTCTTGATCCCGATGGTCTACGGTATCGTGACCGCGCTCAAGACGGATAGTCAATTCTCCAAGATTGGCGCGCCCTGGTGGCCGGCGACTGAGGGTCAATTTGAGTACGAGGGCGAGAGTTATGATATTTATCAGGTGCCCATAGACGGTGAAATCCGCGATTTGGCGCTGGTGAAAAAGGGCCGGCAGAGCAGTTCTTTCGTCGATCCCAATAACCCAGAGGCCGGCCTGATTGAGTGGGAGGGTGTGTGGCGGCAGTTGGATCGCACCTGGGAGGCCGATCCACAGTGGGATAATTTCGTTAGAGCCTGGGACACCATCAACTTCCCGCGGCTTTTGGGCAATACCTTGATGTATGCGGGCATCACGACCTTCGGGGCCGTGCTGTCGGCGGCGCTGGTAGCCTACGGGTTCGCGCGTTTCCGTATCCCCGGCAAGAAAATTTTGTTTATGTTGATGATGTCTACTGTCATCCTCCCCAGCGCGGTGACGCTGATCCCCACCTACTTTGTGTGGCTGCGTTTGGGGCTGGTAGGCACCTGGTTGCCGCTCATCATCCCGGCCTTCTTCTCGTGGGGCACTAACGTCTTCCTGCTGCGCCAGTTCTTCCTCGGCCTGCCTCTCGAATTGGATGACGCCGCGAAAATCGATGGCGCCGGGCCGCTCCGTATCTTCTGGGCCATCATCCTTCCGCAGTCTGTACCCGCGCTCACAGCCGTTGCTCTCTTTCACTTTTTCTGGTCGTGGAATGACTTCTTCGGTCCATTGATTTACCTCACCGGCCACCCGGAAAAATTCCCCATCACCGTGGGTCTGACTGCCTTCAACAATCTCTACTCGCAGGCCACCAACCTGATTCAGGCTTCGGCCTTGATCTCGTCTGTGCTACCCGTCATCGTTTTCTTCCTGGCGCAGCGCGTGTTTATGCAGGGTGTGGTGGTAACGGGCGTGGATAAGTAGTGCGTGACAGTTAGTGAGAGGGCGTCTATGAAGATTTTGCTACTGGTACTTTTGCTGATATTGCCAGCGTGTACGGCGGCTCCGGGCTCCCCGGAGCCGCCGCCTACGCCCGTTCCCGGTCAGTGGGTGGTAGACCCGGCCCTGGAGTTGGGCCAGATCAACCCGTTGATCTATGGCGTCAACCACGGCCCCTGGGCCATCATCACCGAGCGGACGCTGCCGCTGGCGCAAGAGGCCGGGATCACGATGGTGCGCTTCCCCGGCGGGAACTGGGGCGACGAGAACGACCTGCAACCCTATCACGTCGATCAGTTCGCGGCGCTGGCGGAGCAACTCGGCGCGCAGGTGAGCCTCAATGCGCGGCTGCACAACGGCACGCCGGAAAAAGCCGCCGATCTCGTCCGCTATGCCAACGTGGAGCAAGGCTACGGCATTCGCTACTGGGGCATCGGCAATGAACCGACGCTCTTCGCCACCTCGCGCGATGACCCGGAGTACGGCGTGGAGCAGTTCAACGTCGAGTGGCGCGCCATCGCTGAGGCGATGCGGGCCGTCGATCCCGACATCCTGCTCATCGGGCCAGAGCTACACCAGTACGGCCCCGACCTCGCCAGCACGCCTAAAGACCCCTTCGGCCTGGATTGGATGACGGAGTTCCTCAAGGCCAACGGCGATCTGGTGGACGTGGTCTCCATCCACCGCTACCCCTTCCCGCAGGGCCGAGGCGGGCGCGCGGCGACCATCTCCGAACTGCGCGAGACCTCCGCCGAGTGGGACGCCATCATCCCCTACCTGCGCGAGCTGATCCAGGAGACCACCGGGCGCGACCTGCCCATCGCCGTCACCGAGGTCAACTCCCACTGGTCGAACGCCATCGGCGGCGAGGCCACGGCGGACTCGCTCTTCAACGCCATCTGGTGGGCCGACTGCCTGGGGCGGATGATCAACCAGGAGGTCGCCATCGTCAACTACTTCACGCTCCAGAGCAATCCGAGCATTGGCGGCTACGGTCTCTTCACCCGCTCCGAGCCGCGCCCCACCTATTACACCTACCGCCTCTACCGGGAATTCGGCAGCCAGCGCGTCTATGCCGCCTCCGCTGACGCGCACGTGGGCGTCTACGCGGCCCGCCGCGACGACGGCGCGCTCACAGTGATGCTCGTCAACCTCGGCGACGAGGCCATCAGCCAGCCGCTGGTGGTACAGGGGCAGAACGCGACGCAGGCCGAGGTCTGGCGCCTGGATGCCGGGCATAACGCGGAACAAATCGCGTCCCAGACGCTCACGGAGGAGACGATGGTGACGCTCCCCGCGCAATCCGTCACGCTCTATGTGCTCCCGGGGCAAAACGATAAATAACACCAAATCGGCAAAACATCAAAATATCAAAGCGGTAAGGTAGCCAATCTGAGAGAAATATTTCTAATTCGCAATTCATCATTCCTAATTTCTAATTCTAATAAGAGGACTTATCTATGAAATTCAAATATCTATTCATTTGGTTGCTTCTCCTGGCCTTGACGGCTTGTCACGCGACGCCCACGGTTGCGCCGACGCCGATGGGCGTGTCGCCCACGGAGGCGACTACGGAGCTCGATCCTACCGCCACGCCCGCGCCGATCTATGTCGACCCAGAGGCGTCTATCGAGGATCGCGTGGAGGATCTGCTCGCCCAGATGACCCTGGCGGAGAAGATCGGCCAGATGACGCAGGTGGAGAAGAACAGCATCCAGCCCGATGGCATCACGGACTACGCCATCGGCAGTGTGTTGAGCGGCGGCGGCGGTTATCCCGCCCCCAACACGCCCGTAGCCTGGGCCGAGATGGTCAACGCCTACAAGACGGCGGCGCTGGACACCCGGCTCGGCATCCCCCTGATCTACGGCGTGGACGCCATCCACGGCCACAACAACGTCAAGGGCGCGGTTATCTTCCCGCACAACATCGGCCTGGGCGCGACCCGCAACGCCGATCTCGTGCGTCGCACAGCCGAGGCCACCGCCCTGGAAGTCGCCGCCACCAGCATCGACTGGAACTTCGCGCCGGTAGTCGCCGTCCCGCGCGACATCCGCTGGGGCCGCACCTACGAGGCCTTCGGCGAGGATACGGCCCTCGTCACCGAGCTGGCGACCGCGTATCTCGAAGGGCTGCAAGGCGATAGCCTGGCCGATCCGCACACGATCCTGGCGACGCCCAAGCACTTCGTGGCCGATGGCGAAACCACCTGGGGCAGTTCCACCACCGACGATTACAAGCTGGATCAGGGCGTCACCGATGTGGATGAGGCCACGCTCCGCGCCGTCCATCTGCCGCCGTACCAGGACGCCATCGAGGCGGGCGCGCAAAGCATCATGGTCTCTTACTCCAGTTGGGGCGGGATGAAGATGCACGCGCAGCACTATCTCATCACCGAGGTGCTCAAGGGCGAGTCGGGATTCGAGGGCTTCGTGATCTCCGACTGGGGCGCGATTGACCAGATTACGCTCGATTACTACGAGGCCGTCGTCACCGCCATCAACGCCGGCATCGATATGAATATGGTTCCCTACGACTACGAGCGCTTCATCACCACGCTGACCCGCGCCGTGGAGCAGGGCGACGTGCCGCAGGAGCGCATCGACGACGCCGTGCGCCGCATCCTCACCGTGAAGTTCAAGCTGGGCCTGTTCGAGCGCCCGATGAGCGCCCCGGCCCTGCTGGACATCGTCGGATCGGACGAGCACCGCGAGCTGGCCCGCGAGGCCGTGGCGCAATCGCTGGTGCTGCTCAAGAACGAGGGCGGCGCGCTGCCCTTGGGCAAAGATACGCCCCAGATCTTCGTGGGCGGACAGGCTGCTGATGATATCGGCATCCAATGCGGCGGATGGACGATAGAGTGGCAGGGGCGGGCCGGCAGCCTCACCCCGGGCGCGACGATCCTGGACGGCATCGAGGCCGCCGTGGGGGAGGCGACAGAGGTAAATTACAATCGCTTCGGCAACTTCGAGCGGATCACCGACGAGAACGACGAGCCTATTGTGGCCGACGTGGGTATCGCCGTGGTGGGCGAGATGCCCTACGCCGAGGGGCGCGGTGACGTGGCGGATCTGGCGCTCTCCGAGGCCGATATCGCGATGATCGAGCGCCTGCGCGAGCGCAGCGAGACGTTAGTCGTGGTGCTCATCTCCGGCCGCCCGATGATCGTCACTGAGCACCTGGATACGTGGGATGCCTTCGTCGCGGCCTGGCTGCCCGGCACAGAAGGGCAGGGCGTGGCCGACGTGATCTTCGGCGACGCGCCCTTCACCGGCAAGCTGCCGCACACCTGGCCCGCGTCGATGGATCAGGTTCCGCTCGGCAGCAGCGATGACGCACCCCTTTTCCCGTTTGGTTACGGATTGGAGTGATTACTATGAAGTTGTCAAAACTCGGCTTGATCGCTTTACTCTGCGTGCTGCTGCTCGCCGGATGCGCGTCCGCGCCGCAGGTTTCCCCGACGCTACAACCCACCTCCACGCCAGAGCCGACCCCCACGCCCGAATGGGAGCGCGAGGGCTGGACGCTGGTCTGGCAGGATGAGTTCGAGGGCGAGACCCTCGATTCCACCAACTGGGTCTTCGACATCGGCGGGCATGGGTGGGGCAACAATGAGTTGCAGGCGTACACCGACCGCCCCGAAAATGTCCGCGTGGAGGATGGCCTACTCGTCATCGAGGCGCGCGAGGAGGAGTTCGTGCGCCGCAACTACACCTCCGGACGCATCAAGACTCAGGGCTTGCTCGCCTGGACGTATGGCCGCTTCGAGGCGCGGATGCAGTTGCCCTCCGGCAATGGTATCTGGCCCGCCTTCTGGATGCTCGGCGCGGACTTCGACGAGGTTGGCTGGCCTGGCTGCGGCGAGATCGACATTATGGAGCACATCGGGCGCGAACCTGACCGCATCCACGGGACCGTTCACGGCCCCGGCTACTCCGGCAGCGGGGGCGTCGGTCACTACACCACCGTCCCCGACGTCGCCGAGACGTTCCACGTCTACGCCGTCGAGTGGGAGCCGGAGGAGATTCGCTGGTACGTGGATGATGAGGAATACTTCAAGCTCACGCCGCAGAGCGTGCCGGGAACGTGGGTCTACGATCACCCCTTCTTCCTGCTGCTCAACCTGGCGGTAGGCGGCGAATGGCCCGGCCCCCCGGATGATACGACCACCTTTCCCCAATTTCTCACAGTAGATTACGTCCGCGTCTACCAGCGGCCCGATATGGTTGAGGCCACCGCCACCGAGCGCGGCGTGATGCACCTGAGCGACATCGTCGTCACGGCAGAAGAGAACGCTGACGAGACGTGGCAGGCCATCGTCACCATCACCGTGGTGGATGCGGATGGCAATCCGGTCGCGGATGCCCGCGTCAAGGGCGGATGGGTCGGCGCTATCCGTCGGGGCGAGGATGAGGGCCAGACCGATGAGGATGGCGTCATCGTCCTGCACTCCGCACCGAGCGAGCGGCGCGGCGAGGTCACCTTCTGCGTCACCAACGTCACCCGGCCCGGCTTCACCTACGACAAAGCAGCCAACGCACGGAACTGCGATAAGATCACAATGGAATAAAGGTGCAACACACTTCAAAAGTGCGTCGCACCTTGCAATTACTATAGGAGAAAAAAATGGACAATCAACTCAATTACCGCCAGCTCGGCAAGAGCGGCTTGATGGTCAGCGAAATCGGGATGGGATTGTGGGCCGCCGGCGGCGACGTCTGGGGCAAGACCGAGGATAACAAGATTTTGGACGCCGTGGATTACGCGCTCGACGCGGGGATCAATTTCTTCGACACCGCCGACGTCTACGGCAACGGGCACAGCGAGGAGTTGCTCGGTCAGGCGATGCAGGGCCGCCGCGACCGCTTCATCGTCGCCACCAAGATCGGCTGGTTCGATTTCGATGATGAGCAGGGCCAGTCCGCGTACACCACGCCCGAAAAGCTGATCGCAGGCGTGGAGAGCAACCTGCGCCGCTTAGATACCGACTACATCGACGTTATCCAGAGCCACATTGACTTCCGCGATCCCACGATGGAGGTCTTCCTGGAGGGCTTCCAAAAGTTGCAACGCGATGGCAAGGTGCGCGCTTACGGCGTCAGCACCAGCGACTTCGAGTATCTGCAGGCCTTCAACGCGGACGGCAACTGCGCCACCCTGCAAATCGACTACAGCATCCTCAATCGCACGCCCGAAGCCGACATCCTGCCCTATTGCCAGGAGCAGAACATCGGCGTGATCGTGCGCGGCGCGCTGGCGATGGGCATCCTCACGGGGAAGTACACGCCAGAGACCCGCTTTGAAGAGGGCGATTTCCGCCGCCGCTGGCACGAGAACCCGGACGAGTACGAGATCTACTTGGATGACCTGGAGAAGGTGGATCAGTTGCGCTCGCTGGCCCACGAAGAACGCTCGTTGGCGCAACTTGCGCTGCAATTTGTGATCGCGCACCCGGCGGTGTCCACGGTCATCCCCGGCGTCAAGAACGTGGGGCAGATGAAATCGAACCTGGGCGCGGGGCTGCTGCCTCCGCTCACCGAAGAAGAACTACAACAGATCGATGCCATCGTCCCGCCCGGCGGCGGGCGCAAAATCTGGCCGGCGTAAGACGGCCTCACAGTAGGAATTACCTCACCTCAAGGTGAGGATTTTCCCAGATCCTGAAAACTTCATTCAGGTATCTCCTCCATAGCAGCCTCCTCCCAACACCGGGAGGCTGCTTTTTTTTATCCGTTTAGTCTTGTGAGGTGCAACGCACTTTTGGGCTTGTCGGCGGGCATATATTGCATGAGGTGTTGCCTTTCCTTCAGTTCAAGCCTGGCGAATAAATTCGCGGCTACGGGCGTAACAAGCCACGCCGGGGCGAAACCGCCCTTCGCCGGTTAGAACTCAGTCGCCGAAGGGCGACTTCGCTAAGGCGTAGTACGCCCGGTGGCCGTGGTTTTTCTTTGACCCAACGGCCCGATGGCCGTGGGAACCGCCGGGCCTGGGACAACGCGAAAAAAGTGTCAACCTATTTGTGAACCATCCCTTCCAGTGCAGGCTCAACGCTGACGGGCAGCCGATTCGCGGATGATAAGCTCGGCCGGGAAGACAGAGGCATAGGGCGATTCCCCATCCAAGAAATCCAACATCGTCTCGGCGGCGACCTTGCCGATCTCCATAGAGGGTTGACGCACGGTGGTCAGTGGCGGGGTCATATAGGCGGTGCTGGGCTGATCGTCGAAGCCCACCAGCGATATATCGTCTGGCACGCGGATGCCCTGGCGATAGAGGGCCAATCGCGCGCCCAGCGCTATCTGATCGTTGGCGGAAAAGATCGCGCTGAAGGGCCGCCCTTGCGTCAGCAACATCGTCACCGCCAACATCCCCGATTGCTCCATAAAATCGCCCTCGATGATCAGATCCGGGTCTGGGGTCAGTCCCGCATCGCGCAGCGCCTGCGTATATCCCGCGCGCCGATCCACAGCATCTTGATGTGAGAGGATCCCCGTGATATGCGCGATCCGCCGATGGCCCAACTCCAGAAGATACTGCGTGGCCTTATAAGCGCCAGCGAAATCGTCTAAGTAAATACAGTGCTCGGCCAGCGCGGGTAGATTGCGGCCCACGACAATCAAGGGGAGTTTGTGACTGAGCTGCACCAACTCCTCTTCTGGGATCGCGCCGCCTAGTACAATCATCCCATCCACCTGGCGGTTGAGCAAGGTTTGAATCGCCTGTTTCTCCTGCTTGATTTGCCAGTAGCCATCCACAAAAATGGGGAAATAGTCGCTCTCGCTCAGCCCCTGGCGAATCCCGCGCAGAATGGCGTCGTAGAACGGCCCGCTGATGTCCTGTGTCACCACGCCAATCGTATGCGAGGCTCCGCCCGCCAATCCTCGCGCAAAGAGGTTGGGGCGATAATTCAAATCCGCAATCGCGGCCTGTACCGCCTGGCGTTTTTCTTCCGTCACGATGCCGCGATCATTGAGCACCCGCGACACCGTGCTGATCGAGACGTTCGCGCGTTCGGCAATATCCGTAATCGTTATTTTTTGTTTCATAGAACGTGTTTCCTTGTTGATGTGAACCCAATGGAGCCATTATACCGCAAATGGGGACCGTTCCTCCAGGATAGGACAAAGAGAGAATCGGGGGAGCAATGGGCCAATAACCATCCACTTGAGGCGCGACCTGACTGCGGGCAAAGCACCAATAGTGACTTGACACAGCGAAAAAGATATGCTACTATGATGAAAACGTTTTCAAGAATACCCTCGAAATTGCCCTCTGTCAAGAAAACGTTTTCAGAATCTGCTACCAGAAGCCAAATATCCCCGTGATTAACCAAGACATTGGACGTCGGCCTGTGATCAACTCACCCCAGAAGGAGGTTGCCTTTGAGAAAAACTTTTGTCCATTGACGTTTTTTTTTAGCGACTTTGGAAGCGCTTTCAAAGTTGCCTAAATCCTTTTTCACATCCAGAACTTACTTTACTCTATACAGGAGGAGTTGAACAAATGAAAAACAGATACACTTGGATTTTAGTAGGGTTGTTAGCCCTGGGCCTGCTGCTGGCCCCCTGGCTCGCGACGGACGCGCTCGCGGCCGAGGGTAGTACTACAGCAGAATTTCCGGTCATCGCGGATTTTGAGGATGGGATGCCATCCGGCTATTTTGCCGACCCTGGCGCCAATATCGCCGCCGACGTCGTGACCGACACCACACTGACGCAGTTTGGGGTTGACTCCAATCATGTGTTGGAGGTGAGCGTGACCGCGCCGCGCGCATGGGCCGGATTGCAGGGTTTCAACCTGCCTTCTGCGCAGGACTGGAGCAGCTACGCCGGTGTGAGTTTCTGGTTCAAAGGAATCAACTCCGGGCAGACGTTCCTCTATGTCATCACGCAGGATGCTGGCGCGGGCCTCTATCAGGCGCCATTTACTGATGACAGCGACGGCTGGAAACTGGTCACCCTGCCCTGGGAAGCCTTTATGTATCGGGAAGGCGCCAGTGACACTCCCACGCTCAGCCTCACCGCCGTCACCGCCTACTTCATCCAGTTCTCGGACAATGGCGGCGATACCAGTTTCACCGGTACCTTTGCCATTGACCA
>CAZCAI010000078.1:0-3338 GCA_964496595.1 uncultured Anaerolineales bacterium | reverse complement strand
AGTTCTCGGACAATGGCGGCGATACCAGTTTCACCGGTACCTTTGCCATTGACCAGATGCGGGTATACGACACGGTCGCTGCGGATGTATATGGCTTCGAGGATGGGATGCCATCCGGCTATTTTGCCGACCCTGGCGCCAATATCGCCGCCGACGTCGTGACCGACACCACACTGACGCAGTTTGGGGTTGACTCCAATCATGTGTTGGAGGTGAGCGTGACCGCGCCGCGCGCATGGGCCGGATTGCAGGGTTTCAACCTGCCTTCTGCGCAGGACTGGAGCAGCTACGCCGGTGTGAGTTTCTGGTTCAAAGGAATCAACTCCGGGCAGACGTTCCTCTATGTCATCACGCAGGATGCTGGCGCGGGCCTCTATCAGGCGCCATTTACTGATGACAGCGACGGCTGGAAACTGGTCACCCTGCCCTGGGAAGCCTTTATGTATCGGGAAGGCGCCAGTGACACTCCCACGCTCAGCCTCACCGCCGTCACCGCCTACTTCATCCAGTTCTCGGACAATGGCGGCGATACCAGTTTCACCGGTACCTTTGCCATTGACCAAATGGCGGTCTTCGGGCCGGATGGTGTCTATTACCTCAACGCTCTCGCCAACCCGCCGGGGGAAGCCGCCCTGGAAGTCGAATTCGACCAGCAGGAATATACCGTCACGGAGGGCGACACGCTCACCGTCACCGTCGCGCTCAACATGGAAGCTGAGTCGCCCGTCGAGGTGACCTACACTGTCTCCGATGTCACCGCGACGCTGGGCGAGGACTACACGGTCGATATGGAAACGATCCTCATCGCCCCGCACACCGGCCAACTCTACTTCGCGCCCGGCGTGACGGAGCAAACGTTTGTCATCCACACCATCGACGACACCGAAAAAGAGACCAACGAAACCATCGCACTGACGCTGTCCGACGCGGTCAATGCCGACTTGGGCCGCGCCAAGGCCACGGTGACTATCGAGGACAACGAGGCTATCTGCGATGGACGCACCCTGCTGATTGACGGCTTCGATAATTACAGTATGACGCTACCGATGAACATCACCGATACCTACGGCAACGAGATCGGTTTCCTCACCTGGAGTGATGGCAGCCCGGTTGAGATTACGACGACGCAGGTCGTCACCGGCAGCGCGCTGACCCGCCCCGGGCAATCGATGACCAACACGCTCTTGCGCATGGATTCCAATATCGGCGGTTGGGGCGGTTTCACGCACAACTTCGAAAATGAGGCAGGCGATATCTGGCTCACGCAAGATTGGAGCACCTACGAGGGTTTCGGTTTCTGGATGTATGGCACTGGATCCGGCGTGGAGGTGGGCATCGAGTTGCAGGAAAATCGTCCGGCCAACGCCACCGTCCCCGGTGACGGCGGCGCAGAAGTATGGAGTTACATCTTCAAAGATGATGTCGAAGGCTGGCGCTTCGTCGAGATTCCGTGGGCCAAGTTCACCCGCAAAGAGATCGGCAACGGCGCTCCCAACGATGGCCTGACGTTAGAAGAAGTTCACGGCTGGGCCTTCATCTCCCTGGGCAGCGGCGGCGAGCAGACCCACTACTTTGATAACGCGCAGATTTGTGGCAAGCGCGTAGTCGAGAAGGATCTGGAGTTCGGCTTCAGCACCGACGAGTATGTCGTTACCGAGGGTGAAACCGCAACGCTCACCGTCACCCTGAACATGCCCATCACTGAGACTGTCACCGTCGACTACGCCATCCAGGAAAGCGGCGCCACGCCTAATCGCGATTACGTCCCCGTCAACGGCACGCTGACCTTCGATCCCGGCGAGACCGCGCAGAGCTTCACCGTCGAGACAATGGACAATATCAAGTACGATGGCGACAAGCGCGTTGTCTTCGTCGTGACCGATCCCAGCACCGGCACGCTGGGCCATCAACGGCGCGGCATCCTGCGGATCGAAGATGATGAGACCTACGATCCCGCCCTGGTGGAAGATTTCGAATACGGCGTGCATCACTTCGATCTCACCGGCGGCATCACCGCCACGTTGACCGAGTTGGCGGATAGCGACGCCAAGGCGCTGCCCGTCCAGGGCGCTTACGAGACCGTGCTCAGCACCACCTACCACATCCCCACCGGCACTGTCAGCTTCCCCGGCCGCATGCAGCGGATCTTTGGCGGCAGCGAGAACTGGGCCGATTATGAGGGATTCAAATTCTGGTTCTACGGTCAGAATACGGGCAACGAGATTCAGGTCGATCTGCTGGACAATCGCGCGCCCGATCCCGGCCCCGAAGGGTGGGAGCTGGTCTGGAGCGATGAGTTCAACGATCCAGCCGGCACACCGCCCAATCCCAAGTACTGGACGCACGAGATAGGCGACGGCGCACTCAACGGCATCACCGGCTGGGGCAACGGCGAATTCCAATACTACACCGACAGCACCGACAACGCCGCCACGGACGGCGAGGGCAACCTCGTCATCACCGCCCGCAAGACCAGCACCGATACCAATTTAGCTTGCTGGTACGGTACCTGCGACTACACCTCCGCCCGGCTGATCTCCCAGCACAAGATTGACTTCGCCTACGGGCGCATCGAGGCGAACGTGAAAGTCCCCGCCGGCCAGGGTCTATGGCCCGCCTTCTGGATGTTGGGCGATGACATCGGCCAGGTCGGTTGGCCCACCAGCGGCGAAATCGACATCGTGGAATACGTGGGTAAAACCCCCAACACCGTCTACGGCACACTCCACGGCCCCGGTTACTCCGGCGGCAATGGTTATGGCGAAGCCTTTGATCTGGGCGAGCCGGTGGCCGACGACTTCCACCTCTTCGCCATTGAATGGGAACCGGGCGTCATCCGTTGGTACATCGACGACACCAATTTCTTCACCGCCACCGAGGATGCGCTCTTCGATCTCAAGCCCACTGCTGAGAAGTGGGTCTACGATCACCCCTTCTTCCTGCTGATGAACCTGGCCGTGGGCGGCGCATTCCCCGGCAATCCCGACGAGACCACGCCCTTCCCGGCGGAGATGGTCATCGACTACGTGCGCGTCTATCAGGCCCCCGACACCTCCGAGCGCTTCGCCACCACCTTCACCGACAACTTCACCGGCTGGGAGCAGCTGAGCTTCCCCTTCTCCAGCTTCTCCCGCGTGCCCGATCCGACTGCAACCCGACAATCCACGCAGATCCCCGATGACGGCCTGACCCTCACCGAGATGTGGGGCTACAGCATCGACCTCCCCGCCGAAAGCAGCGGCGCCTTCTACCTGGATCAGATCAGGTTAGCCGAGACCAGTAAGCTATATCTCCCGCTCATTATGAAGCACTAGAATCAAATAACATAACTTGCCCAT
>CAZCAI010000077.1:3442-22214 GCA_964496595.1 uncultured Anaerolineales bacterium | reverse complement strand
CCGCCGGGCCTGGGACAACGCGAAAAAAGTGTCAACCTATTTGTGAACCATCCCTAAAGCTTGCAACAGATCAAGGTGATGTCGGTGACGGTGCATAACGCGGGTATGTTCTTAATCCAACCTACGAGCAAACCGGGGTAACCAATCTAAGATGGCGTGGCGAAATTCCATAGTAAAATATATCCGTCTATCTCTGATCTTTCTGCTGCTGTTGCTCTTCAGCGCCTGTGGCGGTGGGGAGGACGATGCGCTGAGACGCATCCAGAAGAGCGGCCAATTGCGCGTGGCCATCGATCCCAGCTTCCCGCCCTTCGAGACCGTCAATGCTCAAGGCGAGATCGTTGGCCTGGATGTGGATTTGGCGCGCGCCATCGCCCAGGAGTTGGGCGTCGAGGCGAAGTTCGTCACCACGGGCTACGACGCCCTCTACGATGCGGTCATCTCCGGGGATGCCGACATCATCATCTCCGCACTCTATCCTGATTCCCATCGGATGCAGACCTTCGCTTTTAGCTCGGCCTACTTCAACGCCGGTGAGGTGATCGTCGTCCCCAACCACGTGGCCGTTAACAACATCCCTACCGATATGGCCGGCAAGCGCGTCAGCGTGGTCAACGGTACAGCGGGACACATGGAAGCGTTACAATGGGAAAAGAGCCTCTCGCCTCCGCCCACGATCCTTGCTGTCGCGACCGGGGAAGAGGCCATCGATATGCTCATCAACGGGCAGGCCGACGCGGGCGTGGTGAGCAACATCACCGCTCAGATGGCTATCGGAGCGCATCCAGAGCTGCAAAAGGTGAATCACCACATCTCTCAGGAGCCTTATGTCATCGCCACCCGCGTCGAAAACACCAAATTGATGGATGCGATTGAGGACGCCCTGGACAAGATGCGGCAATCGGGCACGCTGGAAAAGCTCATCCAGAAGTGGATGCGATAAGGCCGTTCCAAGAAAATAAACCTCCCAAATACAAGCGATCTTCCAAGGAAAAAGCTCTGGTTTGGAAGGTTTTAAATTTTGGAACTACCTAAGCTATCCTAAGTTATTCAAAGAAGTACTCCAACGCCCCGCCGTTACGTTGACAATCTCCCCCTCCTGAGTAAAATCCAAGCTGGTATTCAAAAAGCGAAAGGAGAATAAGATCTATGGCGACGATATATGTTTCAGAGCATCCGTTAGTCAAGCACAAACTCACGTTGCTTCGAGCCAAGGAGACCGAGCCTAAGAAATTTCGTGAACTTATCCGCGAGATTACGATACTTTTGGCTTATGAAGCGACCAAGGACTTGCAGGTTGAGCCGGTTGAGGTCGAGACGCCGATGGCTCCCAGTGCAGGTTTCCGGCTCCAGGAACCCATCGGCCTCATCCCCATCCTGCGGGCCGGATTGGGCATGGTCGAGGGCATCTGGGAGATGATCCCCTCCGCCGAGGTCTGGCACATTGGCCTCTTCCGCGATGAGCAAACGCTCCGCCCCGTCGCCTACTACAATCGATTGCCCGTGCATCCCACCGTCTCCGTCTGCCTGATCTTAGATCCGATGCTGGCGACCGGCGGCTCCGCCGTCAAAACCGTGAACATCCTCAAGAAGTGGGGCGCACGCCGTATCAAATTTATGGGCTTGATCGGCGCGCCGGAGGGGGTGCAGAACTTGAATGACCAACACCCCGATGTGGATCTCTACCTGGCGACGGTCGATGAGCATCTCGATGAGAACGGGTTCATCGTGCCGGGACTGGGCGACGCCGGGGATCGGCAATTCGGTACGGGGTGAACGATTGAAAATTCGGGGCTAGCGCCGTGAATTTTGGAGCTAATTATCTGCTGACACTGTTCAGCGGCTTTCTCCTCGCCGTGATTGGTACCCAACTGGGCAAACGGTGGGGCCAACGCCTCGATATCATTGCTGTCCCCGGCGGTCGCCGGCGACACCAACGCCCGCTTTCACGCCTGGGCGGCCTCGGCATTGCTCTGGGGTTTTTCGGGGCGCTCGCACTTTCCCATCTTCAACCAATACCGACCGCCGATCCCAAGGAATCCCAACGCTTTTGGGGCTTGATGATTGGCGGTTTTGTCATTTTTCTCATCGGTCTGCTGGACGATTACCACGATCTTCCGCCTTGGGCGCAATACGGAGGCTATCTCCTGGCCGCGCTCATCGCCGTCCGGGCCGATATCATCCTGGAGCGCTTCAACAACCCCCTCACCAACGAGATGATCATTCTCCCCGCGCTGCTCTACATTCCTCTCACCGTCTTTTGGATCACGGGCATGATCGTCACCGTCAACTGGCTCGACGGCCTTGACGGCCTGGCCGCCGGCGTCGCCGCTATTCTGGCCGCCATCCTCACCCTCCACATGCTTCGCGTCGCGCAATACAGCGTCGCGCCGCTGGCCCTGGCGCTTTTGGGTGCCTCTTTGGGATTTTTAGTTTATAATATCCCCCCGGCGCGCGTCTTTATGGGCAGCGGCGGCGCTTTCTTGTTGGGTTACCTGATGGGCGCGCTGGGCCTGATCGCGGGCGGGCGCGTCGCCACCGTGCTGCTGGTGATGGGCATCCCCATCGTTGATGTCGCCTGGACCATCTTGGATCGCTGGCGGCACGGCGTCAGTCCCCTGCGCGGGGATCGCCGCCACCTCCACTTTCGATTGCAGGATGCAGGACTTTCGACCCGCGTCATCGTCTTCATCTACTGGGGATTTTGTGCTGTCGCCGGCGCGATGGCCCTGCTACTCTCCTCGCGCCTCTATAAATTGGTGACGCTGCTCTTACTGAGCGGCATCACGTTGATCGCGCTCCTCTATCTCAGCGAGCGCCAGTAAGACGCACCCCTTGCAAAGGTTCCAGGAGAACCTTCAACCGATGGGCCTTCTGGACTGTCAGAGATGGTAGTATAAACGGGAACCATCCGTAACCTTCGCAAGGATAACTTTCAACTTATTTTCCAGGAGGAACTATGAATCACCCCGATCTACACGGCATTTTCCCGGCGATTGTCACGCCATATCAGGATCAAGAAGATGAAGCGGTAGATGAAATGCGCTTGCGCGAGTTGCTTCAGCGCCTGCTGCCGGATGTCGATGGCTTTGTGGTCAACGGCACCACCGGCGATTTTCCCCTGCTCAGCCGCGAGGAGCGCCGCCGCACGCTGGAGATCACCGCCGAGGAGATCGCCGGCGCCGACAAGCTCCTGATCGCGGGGGCCGGGGCCGTCGCCACCCGCGACGTCATCGCGTTCACCCAAGATGCGTTGGCCGTCGGCGCGGACGCGGCGCTCGTCGTGACGCCCTACTACCTGCGCCCGACGCCCGCCGGCCTTTATCGCCACTTCGCCGACCTGGCCGCCGCCATGCCGGAGATGCCCATCCTGCTATATAACTTTCCGCAACTGGCGGGCCAGGCCATCCCACCGGAAACCGTCGCCGCCCTGCGCGCTGACAATCCCAACATCGTCGGGATGAAGGACACCTCCGGCAACCTCAGCTACTTCCTCGCCGTAATGGAGCAGACGGACGACGATTTCCAGATGTTAGTCGGGCAAGGGACGCTGCTGCTGCCCGCGCTGGCGATGGGGGGCGTCGGCGGCGTCCTGGCCGCCGCGAACCTCATCCCCGCCCACTACCAGAAGTTACGCGCGGCGGTTGCGAATGGAGAACGAGCCACCGCGCGGCAAATCCAAAGTCAGATCGCGCCGGTCGCCCAAGTGATCGGGCGCTATGGCAGCCTGGGCGTGCGCGTCGGGCTGGAATTGCAGGGTTTCCCCGTCGGCGCGCCGCGTCGCCCCCTCACGCTGGAGGGCGCGCTGGATGACGCCGAGCGCGCTGCATTCGAACAAGCGCTTCAAGCATGCGCGGAGGCCTCTTGATTCCTCTCCAGAAACATCGCCGTTTATATCTCGCCGGCGGCCTTCTCCTCGCATCGGTCGCGTTCGTCCTGGCGGCGTGCGCTTCCGCTTTGCCTGCGCCCACCATCACGCCGCCGGCCACCGCGACGAACACCGTGCTCCCGCCGACGCCGACTTCCGCCGTAACGCCCACCCCCACGCCGATCCCCCAACAACTGGCGCTCTGCTCGGTGGAACCCCAGGCCGTCAATCCCTTCACCCCCTCGCAAGCGGGAGAAGATCTGCTGGCGCTCTTCTACGAGCCGCCGGCCGAGCGCGTCGGCTACCAATGGCGCGCCCGCTTGCTCACCGAGATCCCTTCGCTGGAAAACGGGCAGGTGCTCACCCAGACGACTCCTGTGCCGCCCGGCGCTCGCTACGCCGATGTCTCCGGGATGGTTCACACCCATCAGGGCACGGAGGCGTTAAGCCTCTCCCAGATGATCGTCACCTTCACCCTCAAATCCGATTTGCGCTGGTCAGATGGCCAGCCGTTGACGGCAGCGGATGCGATCTTCAGCTATCACCTGGCCCAGTCTCCGGAGGCCCACGGGCATTGGCGGACGTTGGTCGAGCGCACCCATCGCTTCACCGCCGTGGATGATCAGACACTCCGCTGGGAGGGGCTGCCCGGCTACCTCAGCACCGACTATCCGGGCTTTTGCTTCCCGCCGCAGCCATCGCACCGCTGGCAGGGAAAAGAATTGACGGAGATCGTGCGGGATCGCACGCCGCCGGGGACCGGCCCATTCGAGATCATCGCCTGGGAGACCGGACGCGAGGCGCGGATGCGTCCTAATCCCTACTATGCCGGCGAGGCGCCGACGCTGGAGGAGATAAGCGTACGCTTCCCGCAATTGCAGGCCGAGCAGTGGGCGGAGTTGCTGACCAGCGGACAATGCGACGTTCTGCTGCCCGATCCCGTGCAATTGACCGACTGGCAGATGTGGGAGCGATTGGTCAATGAGCGCGAGGCGATGATCTGGGCGGACGTGGCGCCTACGGTGTTGCGGTTGGATTTCAACATCGCATCGACGGCGGGAATATCCACGCCGCTCTCCCAGCGCGAGGTTCGGCTGGGGTTGGCGCATTGCATCGACCGGGCGAATCTCAGCGCCGCGCTGCCCAGCGAGGCGCTCCTGCCCGCCAGCGGCTTCATCCCGCCGGGCCATCCGGCCTTCGATGAGGCGGGCGACCGCATTCCCTACAATCCAGACGAGGGACAGCAGCTTCTGGAGGACGCCGGATGGTATGACGAGGACGGCGACGGCATCCGCGAGGCCCACGACGTGCCGGGCATCCGCGACGACACACCGTTGAGCCTCACGCTACATCTGGCCGCGCCCTACATCGTTACGGCGGCTCATCTTTCGGCCGATTTGGAGAAATGTGGCGTCGGCGTCCAACCCAAAGCCACGGAGACACAATTGCTCTACGCGGCTGATGCGGTCAGCCCGCTCTTTGGTCGCAGCTTCGAGTTGGCGCTTTTTGGATGGCGGGTCGAATTGCCCCAGGTCTGTGGCGCGTGGCGCTCCGACCGAATCCCCAGCGCGGAAAGCGGCTGGATAGGGGAAAATTTCAGCGGCTACACCGACGAGGCGTATGATCGCGCGTGCACGCGCGCGCTCACATCGGTGGATCTGACGTCGCAGGCCGCCGCGCTCCAAGAAGCGCAGACGCTGTTCAAAGAGGAGCTGCCCACGCTCTTTTTGACGTGGCGGCCCTACTGGTTCGTCGCTCGCATCGAGGTGCAGGGCCTGCGCCCCGACGCCTCGGCTCACGGGACGATCTGGAACATCGAGGAGATCTCCATCCAGCCCCAGATGGAGGATTAAAGCGGGGAAGTTGTGACACAGGCCGCGTGCCTCTTGAGAAAAGAGGGGCACGCGGCCTGTGTCTTTCAACAAAACGCCGAAACCGCGATCTCAAATCCGGCCACCACATCGGCGCGCACCACATCGCCCGGCTCGTAACGTCCGACCTGCGTGTATTGGTCGTCCCGCAGCACGAAGACCTCCACCGTGCTGTTGTCCGGGTCTACGATCCAGTATTCGCGCACGCCGGCGGCTTCGTAGACCGTGTACTTATCGCGGCGGTCATCCAGCCAGTTGCTGGGCGAGAGAATTTCGATGATCAAATCCGGCGCGCCGACGATGTACTTCTCCTGCACGATGTCCAGGCGTTCCTGTGCGATGAACAAAATGTCGGGCTGCACGGGCGAGGCGATGATCTCGTCGGTGGCGCGGTCGGATAATATGACATCGATGGGGGCGTCGTAGACTTCCCCCAGGTGGTGTTCATATACAAACTGCCCCAAAGCTATCTTGAGTTGTAGTCCTATCTTTTGGTGTCGTGTTCGTGGTGCAGGCGACATGTGTAACTCCCCCTGGATGATTTCATAACGCCATTGATCGTTGGGCAGCCGCGCGTAGTCCTCGTAAGTCCATTCCCCGCGACGTGGGGGCCAGGGGCGCGTTTGTGTCTTAACCGTCACCGGTGTATCTGTAATGGTCATCGTTAGCCCCCCTTGTTATCTCCTGATAAAGCTCACGTCATCCTGTTTTAAGTATAGCACGACGACAAGACTTCTCAACAAATCCGAGGCAACTGCGCGCCGGTCAGCATCGGGAGGACGCGACGCGCGCCGTAGGGCGTGCGCAGCGCCACGCGCCCCGGATGCTCCGCTGTGACGCGCCCGATGAGCGCAGCGTCGCGGCCCAGGGGATGAGCGCGCATCGCTGCCAAGGCCGTCTCGGCTGCCTCCGCCGCCAGCGCGATCACGACTTTGCCCTCGTTGGCCGCGTAGAGCGGGTCGAGGCCCAGGAATTCGCAGGCGGCGCGCACCTCCTCGCGCACGGGGATGGCCTCTTCTTCCACCTCGATGCCCACCGCCATCGACTCGACCCACTCGTTGAGCACCGTCGCCAAGCCGCCGCGCGTCGCATCGCGCATACAGCGAACGTTTCCTCCCGGCGTGCTCCCCTGCGTCGCCTCCAGCACCGCCGCGATGAGGCCGTTGAGCGGCGCGCTGTCGCTCTCCAGCGCCGACCCGAACGCCAACCCTTCGCGCTGGATCATCACCGCCAGGCCGTGATCGCCCACGGTGCCGTTGACCAGCAGCGCATCCCCCGGCCGCAGGCGCGCCGGATCCAACGCAAGTCCCGGCGGGACCACGCCCACGCCGGCGGTGTTGATGAAGAGGCCATCGGCGGCGCCACGCTCGACCACCTTGGTATCGCCCGCGACAATCCGCACGCCGGCCTCGCGCGCCGTCGCCGCCATCGAGGCCACGACGCGCTCCAACGTCTCCCACGGCAACCCCTCCTCCAGGATAAAGCCGGAGGTCAGATAGAGCGGGCGCGCGCCAGCCACGGCCAGATCGTTCACCGTGCCGCAGACGGCCAGCTCGCCGATGTCGCCGCCGGGGAAGAAGAGCGGCTGCACGACGTAGGAGTCGGTCGTCATCGCCAGGCGCCCCTCCGGCAGCGGGGGGAGCACCGCCGCGTCGCCCATCGCGTCCAAGGCCGGATGATCGAAGTGGCGGACGAAGACATCGCGGATCAGTTCGTGGGTCATTACCCCGCCGCTGCCGTGCGCGAGCAGGATGCGTTCTGGCATGTCGGATTTATCGGGCATAGGTCGCATTTCCCCTTAACTCGCGGACTCGGTAGCCTGGCGCGTCAGCTTCTCTTTGAACGCCGCGTGCTCCGGGGACGCCAGTCCTCGTTGGCCGATCTCCAGAAGCTTCGCCAGATCGCCGGCCCACAACGCCGCCGGTTGGAGCCACAAGCCTGGGAAGACCGCGCTGCGCAAGATGCCCGCTTCATCTTCATCTTTCTCTTCTTCGATAGGATGATAGACGCTTTCCCGCAGCGCGAACCAATCGATGCGCTGCTCGTACACCTGGATCGCCAGATATTCCTGCACCCCGCGCCGCGCATAGACGTGGCGCTTGCTGTGTAGATCATAGGCCGCGCTGCTTGCAGCCACCTCCACCACCAACTCCGGCGGCCCCGAAACATAATCGTCCACCGTCACCTGGGAGCTACCGCCCAATCGCGCCGGTAAGCGCAAGATGGCGTCCGGTTGCACTTCGTTCTCGTAATCGATTAGAACCGTCACGTTGTCCCCGCCCAGGACATAGGGGGTGGCAGCACAATAAGCTGATAACCAACCAATGATGTTGAAATGTAAATATCCGTGTTGCTCGAAACGCACAGGTGATGGCATATAAACGACTCCTTCGATGAGTTCAGCTTTTTTGACTTCGGGATGGGCCTGGTAGCGACGCTCGAACTCCGCGCGGGAAAGATGATCGCCAGCGCGCAGGGGCGGCGCTTTGTTCTCCTCGTTCCCTCCCGTCGCTGGCCTCTCTGGGGTTGCTACTGTAGCCTGACGCTCGTAGGTCATCTTGACCTCCTTCTGATCCTTATCAACTCTCAATTTTGCTCTTCTACTGCCTCATCAAAGGCCCGCAGCAAAGTTAGGTTGTTGCATCATTCCTCTGTTCCAAATACTGACGTACTCGTTCAGCCAAATCTTCCCCATAATGGTAGGCGACAAAAGCTAAGTTGACTTCCAATTCACTGTAGGTGGGATTGGCTCTCTGGATGGCGCGCCGTGAAAGCTGAATGGCTGTTTCGGATAATGAACGCATTATCGCGAATCTTTCGGCTACCGATGCTTGGCGCAAGAGCATGATCTGGACTTCTTCGGCCCGGGGATGGGTATCTCTGGACTGGACTATCATTTTCTTCAATCTGCCTTTTGTTGCGTTATGGTCAGTGCTGCGCTGCTGTCCAAAAAAACTCGCACCCTTGTATCTTTTATGATTTGTTCTCATGGTAGATGTAAAGTCGAAAACGCGCAATAATGCGCTTGACAAAATGAGGGAGCACATTTCTTGACTCTTCAGGAATTCGCCAGGCGTCGCTGCGCCTGCGCGATGGCCTGATCTCTCACAGGCCTTCGTCCCCGTATTTGAAGTAGGCCGCGCACGCGCCCTCCGCGCTGACCATACACGGCCCCACGGGATTGCGCGGCGTGCAGATCTGACGGAAGAGGGCGCAGTCGGGGGGGGCGATGACGCCGCGCAGCACCTCGCCGCAGCGACAGGCCGTCGGTTTCTCCGCCGGCTCGATCTCGATAGGGAAGCGGCGGGCCGCGTCGCAGGGCGCGAAGGTCTCGCGCAGGGTCAGGCCACTGGCGGGGATCTCCCCAAAGCCGCGCCACATCGCCGGGCCGATCTCGAAGACGCGCGTCATCATCGCCTGGGCGACGGGATTGCCGCCGGGGCGCACGCTGCGCCCGTAGCTGTTGATAACCGTCGGCGTGTCCGTGACGGCGGCGTGCACCAGCGCCGCGATGGCGCTCAGCAAATCCAGCGGCTCGAAGCCCGCGACGGCGCAGGGCATGGCGTAGGATTCGGGCAGGAAGCGCCACGCCTCGCTGCCGATGACGGC
Organism: uncultured Anaerolineales bacterium; assembly: GCA_964496595.1. Classification (GTDB taxonomy): domain Bacteria; phylum Chloroflexota; class Anaerolineae; order B4-G1; family SLSP01; genus JAAAOZ01. The sequence goes on along the minus strand of CAZCAI010000077.1, from coordinate 12,866 downwards.
GCTCACGTGCCCCGGCCCGATGATGCCGTCCAACGCCACCTCGCCCGCGTCCAAGATGGCGCGCATGGCCGGTGGGGTGAGTTTGTGCAAGCTCAGCACGTAAAAATTCGTCAGCCCCGATTCCTGAGCCTGGATAAGCGCCGCCGCGATGCCCGGCGCGGTCGTCTCGAAGCCCACGCCCAAGAAGATCACCTCGCGCTGCGAGTTTTCCCGCGCGATTTTCACCGCGTCCAACGGCGAGTAGACGATGCGCACGTCGGCGCCGCGCGCGCGGGCGTCCTGCAACGTTCCCTGGCGACCCGGCACGCGCACCATATCGCCGAAGGTGGTCAGGATGACGTCGGGGATCTCGGCCATGGCGATGGCGCGATCCAGATCGGCGGCGGCGGTGACGCAGACGGGGCAGCCCGGCCCGGAGCGCAGATCGACGGCCCCGGCCAGCAGCTCGCGCAACCCAAAGCGAAAGATCGCGTGGGTGTGCCCGCCGCAGAATTCCATCAAGCGGATGGGCCGCTGAGCTTCCCCGGGACGATCCGATTCTCGCAACGCCGCATCGCGGCGCGCTGCTTCGCGCCGGATTTGCGCGACAAGGCTACGGGCCAGCGCGGGATCGCGGAATTCGTCGATGTACTTCATCGCTGCGGCCTCCCCGCCGGTTTCATCCGGCGCAGTTCCTCCAAGGTGTAGTCGCCGCGCAGGATGCCGTGCAGTTGCGCGACGGTATAGCCGTCCATCAGCAGCTCGCGCACGTCGTAGCCGTCGAGCGCGATGCACCAATCGCCAATCGTTCGCGGCCCGCGCGCGATGATCTCGCGCCGCCGTTGTTCCTGCTCATCGGCGGCCTCAATCATCCAGGGGCCTCGGCCTGTTCCAGTTCCGCCTGCTCCATCTCCGCCTGGATCTCCGCCAGCTCGGCGAACGCCTCGAGCGAGGCCGCCGCTTCCTCCGGGTCCATCACGGTGATGGCGTAGCCGGTGTGCACCAGCACGTAATCCCCGACCTCGGCCTCCGGCGTCATCGCCAGGCTGATCTCGCGCTCGACGCCGCCCAAGTTGACAAGCGCCATGCGCTCCTCATCGATTTCCGTAATCTGCGTTGGAATTGCTAAACACATCTTTTACTGTTACCTCCCAAATTCTGGCGGCCCCTGAAGGACGCGCTCGCGCAGCGCCGCGACGGGCCACGTATCTTCAAACCCTGCACCAAATCTAAAGGGAACGATGCACTCCAGCCACCACGTCGCGCCGGCCTCTGCGTAACGCGCCACGGTCTCGGCGGCCTCCGGCGCATCCCCCGGCGTAACGCCCGTACAGACGACGTCGAAGGGCGTCTCGCGCTCGCGGCGCGCCCGCACGTAAGCGACAGCGGCGCGGAGTTGTCGCAGCTCCTCTTCTTCCTCGCCGGGCGCGGTCTTGAAGAGCGGGAACATCCCGTCCCAGCGGGCGGCGCGCCGGAAGGGCGCTTTGTTCGGCCAGAAGCCGCCCACCCACACGGGAATGCGCGGCGATTGCACGGGGCGCGGCAGGAATTGGGCGTTGTGCACGCGATAGTGCTGCCCCGCGTAGTCGAAGTTCTCGCCCGACCACAGGCCCGTGAGCACCTCCAGCGCTTCATCCAACATCGCGCCGCGCGCCTTGAGATCCGTCTCCTCGCCCAGATCGTCCCACTCCGCCGCGCCGAGGCCGATGCCCACGCCCAACGTCAATCGCCCGTCCGAGACGTGATCCACGGAGACAGTCTCGCGGGCGATCTTCCACGGTCGGCGGCGGGGCAGCGGCGTCACCGTCGTGCCGATGCGCAGCCGCGTGGTTTTCAGCGCGATGGCCGTCAGCGCCACCCAGGGATCGACAAAATCCAGCGGATGGCCGGCCACGTGATCCCACAGGAAGAATCCGTTCCAACCGGCGGCTTCGGCGTCGTGCGCCAGATCGGCCAGCACGCGCGCGTCCCCGTAGGGGCCAAAGTTGGGCAGATAGATGCCGTATTGCATTTTGTTGCGCCTCCTTATTGCAAATCTTCCAGGCTTTTTTGGATGTCGGCCAACTCTTGCGGGGTTACATCCCACAATGTGGCTGCGAGTTGATCTATCTCGGATTCGATCTTGTGAACGGTAGCCTCGTCGTTTTCCGATGTGGCTTCGTGGGCTTGCTGGGAGAGCGTGGCCAAACGTCGATGTTTCGAATTGTCAGGGTCATACTTTGGAATGCGAGCTTTCTCCAGGACGTTCGGCGAACCAAATCCTCCTGTGCCATGCACTGCTGCCGAGACGATAACAAATCGCCAGGGGGTTGAGTTGAGGATGGCGCACACATAGTGAGCTTCTTCTGGGTCTGTAAATGGAATGAGTACCACCGAACTATCCGGTACAATGGTTTTTTGCTCCCCTATAAAATCAGTGACGCTAATTACAGCTCCTGTAATATCATTTGCTATACGTGTCCACACCACTTTATACGGCGCAAAAGTGTACTCTCCCACATTAAACAACGAGTAGAAAGGATCTTCCTCTGTGAAATAGCGTTTGTAGCCGGAGCGTGTGCGCAGTTTTTCTTCGAAGTATTTGAGGTAGCTGTAAGCTTTGATGTAGTTCACCATCATGTCTTCTTCGGGGATCGCATTGAGGCCCATATCTGATTTGTGAGGGATAAGAATATGAGCTGAAGATTCGGCATGCCAGCGCTGGACATCCCGCCCCCGCAGGAGTGGATAGACCAACGCGGTTTCTAACGGTCTCATGATGGTGTGAACTTTGCGCTTGGCGCCTTTAGTGAAGTTCTTCACCACCAGCATATCGTCCGGGCGCTCCCCGACGATCTCCAGCCAATAAACGGCGTTCATCCATGTACAGACCCCGGCCCGCGCTTGATAATCGGAATTCCCTAAAACCTTGCGGATAGCACTTAGTGCGCGCTTATGTCCCGTAATCCATGGAGCAGTATCATCCTCTTTATCTACTGGCGCGGCCCAGAAGTTACTCCGCATGGTGATCTCTTGTACCTCCTCGATGGTCAACTTTTCTGGGATGGTGCGCTTGCGACCTCGTCCCCAGGGTTCACCTTGCCAGAAGGTATAGGGGACTGGATAGGTCGTCTTCTGCCCTTTTTGGAGAATCATAATGGCGGTGCGATTGCCGACGCCATAGAAGGGTTTGATCTCCGACATATCATCCACGTGGAGCACTTTTAATGGCGTATCATCGCCTAACTTGAATCGTCGGAAGCCCTGTCCTCCGCCAATAGTTTTGAAAACTGATTGGGTGATGATAAAGCCCAATTTTCCTTGGTCTTTGAGGTACTTATCAATCGCGACGTAAGTCATCAGAATAGAAATATCATCTTTGCTGCCGCCTAAGATCGCATCGAAACCTTGATGGGAGAAAAGTTTGTGTTCTTCCCATAACGGCACGATCTCTTGGCGGTACTCATCAGGCAGGCTTTCCCAGTTGACCCATGGAGGATTGCCGGCTATGTAATCAAAGCGCCCGGCGAAGAGCGGCGCGAAGGCGTTTTTGATGATCCGCGCCCAGATACCGTTGATTTTCTCGTCCTCCAACTCACTTAAACGCTCATATAGTTTGGCGGCGATTTTTAGTTCGTTCTCATTGCCCTCCAAAACCGGGAACGTGGATAGGAGTCGCTCACGGAATTGTTGCGTGGGGAAGCCAAGCCGGACACCTTCCTCTAACATCGCGGCGAGGGTGTCAATATCTCCTGAAGAGATCAGTGATTGAGGAATGGAGAACTTACCCACAGCCGTGGAAAACTCGTAGCCCGCATAGGTCTCCAAGCGTGTGCCCTGCGCCGGCGTCATAATCGAATCTGCCAAGTATACCGGCAGGCTGATATTGCCCCGGCGATGTTGCAATAGGTGACCTAACGCCATCAAATAGTTGGTGCGGGCCGCGATAACGGCCAGCGGATTGAGATCGAAACCGACGACGTTGTTGAGCACTTGTGATAATACTTCTGCTTCCGAAAGTAGTTTCTCGGAAGCATATTCTCGCACGCGACGCAACGCCAGCACCAAAAAAGTGCCAGAGCCACATCCGGGATCTAACAGGCGGTCGCGCGGATCGCCCTGGTAGCCCAACTGGTTTAACACCCGCTCGGCCAGCCAATCCGGCGTGTAATACTCACCCAGAGCGTGGCGCAAATTGCGCGGCATTAAGTTCTGATAGAGTTTCTTCAACAAATCGCGCGTTTGTTCTGGATCAACATCCAAGGTGACTAAGGAGTAATTGGAAAGCTCGCTGATGATACGCCGCACGGCGGCATCCACTCCATCGTCCCATATATCCAAATACCAGCCGAAGAAATCTCCTTCCAAGAAGTTCTGGATGCCGAAGTTGGTGAATACACCGCCTTGTTCCATCTCGATCAGATAGCGATGGAGTTGTTCGCTGGTATAACTGGCGACTTGTTGTAATCCTGTGCCCAAGACCGGGAAACTGTAGAACGAGGCGACCTGGACAGCCAGCAGCTTGATGAACGTGGCATAATAGGTGTGAATCGCAAAAAAGAGGAGAAGGGGATCAGGTTGAGAGGTTTCAATGCCAAAATTGCCGGCTAGTTTGTTCAATTTGAGCCGGGAAGATTGTTTATCCCAGCCGCAAATCTCGCGGAACAAGCGTTGCCATTGGCGAAACAGCGCATGCACTCTTGGATTATCGGTCTCGCTCAGTGTGTGATAGAACGTCCCGACGCATAACCGTGCATTCTCGGTTTTCTCTCCGAAGTGCTCCAACAGCCGTTCGGGCGTCAACGGCAATTCTGTACTTAGGACGCTCAAATAGCGCAAGAAACGCTCAGTGGAGGCGTCACTCACCCTGACCGGCGGATCAATGTGCCATTGTCCTTGGCGAAAGCGCACAAAGATAAAAAATGTCCCATCTGTCGCCGCGCCGGCGATTCGTTCTTTATCTTGCCGCTCTTGGATTTCCATTTCCCGAATATATTGCTTTACCTGATCGATGGCGTGCCGATTGTTGCGCGTGCTATTTGTGGGGCGCAGCGATCCGGGCGGTTCGTATTCTACGACAAAGCGGTTATAAATTGCGTCGGCGCGTCCATCCACCAGCGTATACTCCTCCCGTAGGGAGAGGGTGATGCCAAACCGTTGGGCCGCGCCATCGATGGCATTCGCCACCGGGCGACGGAACTCAGCCTCATTATGAGCTGTTTTGGCCGCTTGGAGAATCACTTGAGTCACACGTGGGGCTTCCGCGCGGATAATCTTTTCCATTTCTGCGCTAGATAGCGTCGTATGCGTTTGCTTATCCATAGAAAGCTCTCCTATTCTGTTGCGAAATGCGTCAACACGGCCTGGCCCAGCGAGACGCCGCCGTCGTTGCAGGGGACTTGATGGTTGAGCAGGACGGTGAAGCCGGAGGCGCACAGGCGCGGGACGGCAAGCTCGATTAAGAGGCGATTTTGTAAGACGCCGCCGCTGAGGACGACCGTTTCGAGCGCCGTCGCGGCGCGAATATGCGCGCAGACCTGGTAGATCATCTCCGTGATAGTGTGATGGAAGCGCAGGGCGCTTTCGGCGTCCGGGCGGCCCGCCAGGATGTCCTCCAGCAGCGCGTCGAAGAGCGCGGCGACGCGCACCTGCGCCACGCCCCCCTCTCCCATCTCGTCGATGGCGAAGGGATAGGGCGCGACGTTGGCGCCTCGGCGCGTCTGGGCCAATTGCTCCAGCTCGATGGCAGCCTGGGCCTCGTAGGTAATCTCGTGGCGGACGCCCAAGAGCGCGCTCACCGCGTCGAAGAGCCGCCCCATCGAGGAGGTGCGCGGCGTGTTGATCCCGCGCGCGACCTGTTGACGAACGACCATAGCGTCCGAGGGGCAGAACAGCCCGGCGGGGAAGCTTTCCGAGGGCAGCAGCGCGTGGAGATAGGCGACCGCCGTCCGCCACGGGTGCTGGATCGCGGCGTCGCCGCCGGGCAGCGGCAGATATTCCAGATGCGCCACGCGCTCGAATCCGCCGTAATCGCCCACGAACCACTCGCCGCCCCAGATCGCGCCATCCTCGCCGTAGCCCGTGCCATCCAACGAGACGCCGATCACGCGGCCCTGATCCGGCGCCCATCCGTGCTCCGCCAGCGAGGCCGCGATGTGCGTCTTGTGATGCTGGATGCGATGCAGCGGCAGGTCGTGCTCGGCGGCGAAGGCCTCGGCCAGGCGCGTCGTGGCGTAATCGGGATGCAAATCGCAGGCCACGATCTCCGGTTCCAGCCGGAAGAGGTGTTGGTAGATCGCCAACGTCGCCTCGTAGTGCTCCAACGTCTCGATGTTCTCCATATCGCCGATGTGCTGACTGACGAAGGCGTACTCGTCGCGCGTGAGGGTGAAGGTGTTCTTGAGCTGCGGCCCCGCCGCGAAGGTGCGCTTGGCCTTGAACGGCAGCCGGATGGGGAACGGCGCGTAACCTCGCGCCCGCCGCAAAATCTGCAAGCCGCCGTATCGCTCATCCAACACCCGCACCACCGAGTCATCGTAGCGCGCGTAGATGTCGCGATTGTGCAGCAGGAGCGCGTCGGCCAGCGGGCTGAGCCGGCGGCGCGCCTCGTCGTTCTCCTTGGCGATAGGCTCCTCGGTGAGGTTGCCGCTGGTCATCACCAGCGGGCGGCCCACGTCGTGCAGGAGCAGGTGATGCATGGGGGTGTAGGGCAGCATCACGCCCAGGCGCTGTTGGCGCGGCGCGACGCCGTCCACGATGGGGCGCGCCTCTGCGTCCGGCGCGGATCGGCGCGCTAACAGGACGATGGGCGCCTGTGGCGATGTGAGCACCTCAGCTTCAGCCGAAGTTACCTCGCAGTGAGCGCGCACCTCGTCCAGCGTGGCCATCATCACCGCGAAGGGCTTGTGGGGCCGATGTTTGCGCTCGCGCAGGCGGGCCACCGCGTCGGCGTTGGTCGCGTCGCACGCCAACTGGAATCCGCCCAGCCCCTTGACCGCCAAAATCTCACCCGCCAACAGGCGCTCCTTCGCCTCCTTGAGCGCCTCCTGGCTCGTCTCGGCGATGATGTCCCCCTCCGCAGATCTCCATCTATCCGCTTCATCTGCTTCATCTGCTCCATCTGCTGATTCTGCCGACTCCAGCCAGAGATGCGGGCCGCAGTCGGGACAGGCGTTCGGTTGGGCGTGGAAGCGCCGGTCGGTGGGGTCCTCGTACTCGGCGCGGCAGTCGTCGCAGAGCGGGAAGACGCGCATGGTGGTCTTGGGGCGGTCGTAGGGGATGTCCTGAATGATCGTGAAGCGCGGGCCGCAGTTGGTGCAGTTGATGAAGGGGTAGCGATAGCGGCGGTCGGCGGGATCGAACAGCTCGCGGCGGCAATCCTCGCAGGTCGCCACATCGGGCGAGATGAGCTGGTAGCGCCCGGCCTGCGCCTCGGAGTGACGAATCTCGAAGCGCTCGTAGCCCGCCTCTGTAAGGGGAATCTCGCGCGCACGCAGCGACTCGATGCGCGCCAGCGGCGGCGCTTCCGCCTCCAGGGCCGCGACGAACGCCTCAAGCGTCTCTGGCGGCCCCTCGACCTCAATATCGACGCCGCCGGAATGGTTGAGCACCCAGCCGCGCAGGCCCATTCGATCCGCCAAATTGTAGACAAAGGGGCGGAAGCCGACGCCCTGCACGACGCCCGTGATGGTGATGTGATAAGCTGTGTTTTGCTTTGCGTTCATCCGTCGGTTGTCACCTTCTCTAAAATCACGTGCGCGCGGCGCTGCGTCAGCGAGGCCAGCGGTTTGAGCGTCAGCACGTAGAGGCCCACACTGTAGACCAGGCTCAGCGGCAAGGTCAGCCAGAGGCCGGGACGCCACAAGAAATATGGGAGCAGCACCAGCACGCCGACCGGCGGCGTACCCACGATCCAGGCGAGCATGCCCCAGAGGTTGCCGCCGCGTTGGTTGCTGTGTTTCAGTTCGGTGCGGTAGGGGCCGATGATGGCCGCCAGTGTGTAGACCGGCAAACTGCTGATCTGGAGCATCAGTCCCACGTAAAGGGTCAGGGGCAGCATCAGCCAATTTTTACTCGTGTAGGTCACGACGAACGTGACCAGACCGATGGACAGCAGCGAAAAGCAGGCCATCGCCAGATTGGCCGCGAGCAGCACATAGCGCCAATCTAACACCGAAGTGACCAGGCTGCCGAAGCCCTCGCGGTCGATGGCGCCGAAGTAGTTGGCGGTCATCGCCATGTTCATCGGCATCAACAAGAACATCAACAGCCCTACGCCGAAGACGAAGGGGAGATCGGTGAGCTGCTCTGGCAATTGATCTCCGGGGAGGCCGGCGAACGAGAGCGACATCCCCAGCGTGATAATCACGGCAGCGAAGACCATCCGCCGGGGCATCGGGCTGCGCCGGAGGTAGGTCCAATCCTTGGCGAAGAGCGCGCGGAAGGCCGGCGGGCCGGGCATCCAATCGAAGCGCCCGCGCCGGGCGCGGATTTTCTCCGCGCCGAGTCGCAGCGCCGCGCCCGCCATCAGGCGGCGCGTCACGCCGGCGTGCAGCCAGAGCAGGGCGCCGACGGCCAGCACGGAGAGTGCGAGGAAGAGCAGCCCCTGCCCGGCGTTGCCGATGATGGGCATGCCCATGCCCGCCGTCACCCAGCCCGGCGGCAGCCAGAGCAGGAATCGGGAGGGGCGGAGCATTTCTAAGGCCTGGCTGAAGCTCGCGCCCTCTAATGCCGTCAACTCTTCGGCGATGAAGGTGTTCTCCAAAAACGCGGGCAGCCGCTCGAAGTTGTCGGTGGCGTATTGCACGTAGTATTGCCCGATCCAGATCAGCATAAAGGGTAATGAGAGCAGCGTGAGCGTCAGCGCGCGGAGGCGGCGGTCGCTGGCGACCAAGTCGAAGAGATCGTCCATCATACGGCCGGCCAGCACCAGCAGCGCAAAGACGGGAATCGCGCCCAGGGCGATCAAGGGGAGCATCAGCGGCGCGTGCCACGCCAGCCCCACGATTTCGCCCGCTAAGATGGGCAGCGTCCATAGGCCGGTGAGGTTGCCCATCGCGACGAGCGTGCTGCCGATGACGATGCCGCGAAAGCTGATGGGGTAGGCGAAGAGGCGGGACATCTCGAAGCGTTCCATCACTTGCGAGCTGTACATGCTCGGCATCAGGAGCCAGAAGAAGGCCAGCAGCGTGTTGATCAGCACCACCATCTCGAAGGCGGCTCTGGGCGTGAGGAAGGCCAGTCCAATCGCCACGCCGATGCCAAAGCCGATAAAGACGGGGAAGGCGATCAGCGCCTGGAGCAGTTGCAGCCCGATGCGCAGGATCCTGGCCCAATCATCGGCCTTGCGACTGCGGAACATCGACAACGTCAGCTTCCATTGGAGCCAGAAGAGCGTTTTGAGTTCGTTAAAGAGCGTCACGGGTGGCTCCTAGGAAATAGGGAGAAAGGAGTAGGGAGTAGGGGA
>CAZCAI010000077.1:0-3342 GCA_964496595.1 uncultured Anaerolineales bacterium | reverse complement strand
GCGCCCGGTCAGCCAATCGAGCAGGGCCTCGTCCTCGGATCGGGCGCCGACGGTGGCGATGAAGACATCCTCCAGCGAGGCGTCCTCGGCCAGCTCCGCCCGCGCGCGCAGATCGGGGATGTTGCCCGCGGCCACCAGGCGGCCCTTGTTGATGATCCCCACCTGGTCGCAGAAGCGCTCGGCCAACTCCATCACGTGCGTGGAGAAGAAGATGGTCGTCCCGCGCCGATCCACCATATCGCGCAGCACGGCCTTGATCGCCTTGGTGGAGATCGGGTCGATGCTCTCGAACGGCTCATCCAGGAAGAGGATGTCGGGCGCGTGGATGAGGGCGCAGGCCAGCGCGGTCTTCTTCGCCATGCCTTGCGAGTAGTCCAAGATCATCTTGTTGGCCGCTTCCTCCAGCTCCAGCAAATCGAGCAGGGGCGGGATGCGGCGGCGGATTTCGGGGACGCTGAGGCCGTGCAATCGCCCGACCAACTCGATCTGCTCGGCGGCGGTGAGGCGCTGGTAGAGGCCGAGCGTCTCCGGGACGACGCCGATGCGGCGCTTGACCTCCATCGCTTGCGAGCGCACGTCGAAGCCCGCGACGCGCGCCGTCCCCTCGGTCGGCGGCAGCAGGCTGATCAGCATGTGGATGGTGGTCGATTTGCCCGCGCCGTTCGGCCCCAGGAAGCCGAAAATCACCCCGCGCGGCACGCGCAGGTTCAGGTGATCCACGGCGGTGAGTTTATCGAAGCGCCGCGTCAGGTCCTGGGTCTCGACGGCGGGGGCGTCAGCGTTCAACATTGTTAGCGCTTCAGCCATTCGATCCAGGCGTCCATGCCGTCGCCGGTCTTGGCCGAAACGACTAGCACCGGAGCTTCGGGATTGAGGCCGTGGACCAACTCGCGGAAGGCGTCCAGGTCGAAGTCCAAGTAGGGCATCAGGTCGGATTTGGTCACCACGACGAGATCGACGGCCTCAAAGATGGCCGGGTATTTGTAGGGCTTGTCGTGGCCCTCCGGCACGCTGATCAGGGCGATGCTGGTGGTCTGGCCCAGGTCGAAGGAGACGGGGCAGATGAGATTGCCGACGTTCTCGATGAAGAGCAGATCGATCTCATCCAGGGGCAGGGCGGGCAGCGCGCTGTGGACCATCGGCGCATCTAAATGGCAGGCGCCGCCGGTGTTGATCTGGACGACGGGCGCGCCGGTGCTCGCGATGCGCTCCGCATCGACCTGCGAGGCGACGTCGCCCTCGACGACGCCCACGCGCCGATCGCCATCCAGGCGCGCGATGGTCGCCATAATCAGCGTCGTCTTCCCCGCGCCCGGCGAGGCCATGATGTTGATGGTCGTGATGTCGTGCGCTTGCAGATGCTCGCGGTTTTGTAAGGCCGCCTGGTCGTTCGCGCTGAGGATCCTCTGCACGACGGGAATCCGTTGTTCTTTTCGTGTTTCTTCCATATTTATACCTCCGTGGCTTGCGCCGTCGGCGTCAACCCCTTCTTTATCTTATTGATGATAGGCTTTTAACAGCGCCTATCATAAACTTTAATTAGATACTCGTCAAGTTTATTATTGTATGGCTCTTATTGGTTTTTGGGTGAAATGTTGTGTGATCCCGGACTGAAGTCCTGAGACAGGCGCTAACGCGCCAAGCGACCGCCTACGCGGGCGCGGGGGCCTTCCTCGCAGGAGGAAGGTTGGCCAACAGGTCTGTCCAGAGGCCTTTAGTCCTCGCCCCCTCGAGAAATCATCCGCAATCTTTCACCCAATTCCCCACATGAGCCATTATTGTATTAGGGTGTGACGATTGATTGTCGGAAAAGGTAGTCTTGCACCGCCTGCGCCCGCAGATAAATCGCGGGCTACAAGCTCAAGTCGGCTTGCCACAGATCGATGGATCTGTTGGTCTCCGAAAGCCGACTAAAATGGGCGATCATCCTCGGTGTCGAGTCGGCTTTCAGCCGACTTCAGCTTTGAGACGGGTAGTTCACTGCCCGTCTCTCGGCGAGGGACACGTCAGGATGCTTTCCGATGATCAGCCGTCGCTCCCATTGTATTATTGTACCTCTTCACGCAACCTCGATGCTCTCCACGTAGAATTCCTTGCCGGCGATGACCTCGCCGCCGAGCGCGCCGCATGTGGGGCAGCGCCAGTCCATCCCCTGCGGCGTGAACTCCTCGCCGCAGGCCCGGCAGCGGAAGCGAATTTCCACGCGGTGGAAGTGCAGCGTCGCGCCCTCGGCGGCTGTCCCCGGCGCGAGTAGGTCGAAGTAGAATTGGATGGAGTCGTCGATGAAGCTGGACATATCGCCGATGACGAGGTGAATGTCCGTGATCCGCTCGGCGGCGGCCTGGGCCGCGTGCTCCGTCACGATGCGCATGATGTCCTCGGTGACGGCCAGTTCATGCATCGAGATCGACCCCCGTTTCGCGCTCGATGATCTCCACCAGCCGGGCGACGGCGTGAGGCACCAGCGTCGCCGTCGCCTCCGACAGCCCCTCGCCGAAGTCGAAATCGTGCCCCAACAGCGAGAGTAGCATCGCATCCGGCGCATGATCGTAGATTTGCAGCGTCAGGGAGAGCACCGTCGAGGGGTGCATCTGGTGGGAGACGAAGGGCGTCTTGAAGGTGCTCGCGATTGGCTCCTCGTGGATTGGCGCCAGGATGGTGTCGACATGCGCATCCACGAAGATGACGAGGTCGTAATCGGCCAGGGTTTCCGCCAGCTCCGGCACAAGTTGATGCAGGAGCACGGTATCCACGCGATGGCCCAGGTCATTGAATCCATCATCCAACGGCCCCATCGGCGGGCGATCTAAGCGCGCGCGCAGCGCGTTGACGACCCCACGCGCGACGCCATCATCCCGCCGGAAGGCGTTGCCAAATCCGGCGATTAAGATGTTTTTTTGTGTCAATCGAGCCTCCGTTTTGCTTCTGTTACTTCTATCTATATGTGGCGCGGCCAGGCGACCGGCCACGAATGTAAGTATACTCGAATTTGGAAATTGTTCAGCGAATCAGCGAATTAGCGAGTCAGCGAATGAATGGAAGGATGTCTGTTTGAGGATTCGCCGGGCAGTAAACTACCCGTCTGAAAGCTAAAGTCGGCTGAAGGCCGACTCAACACCGAGAGGTGTCTTTTGTTTTCGTCGGCTTTCGGAGACCAACAGATCCATCGATCTGTGGCAAGCCGCCTTGAGCTTTTAGGCCGTTCCAAGAAAATAGACCTCCCAAAAACGGGTTGTTTTCTGAGGAAAGAGGCCTAGGGTTGGGAGGTTTTAAATCCTGGAACTACCTTAGCCTGCGATTCATCCGCAGGCGCAGGCGGCATATAATCAGCAGATAGAGGAG
>CAZCAI010000076.1:0-22323 GCA_964496595.1 uncultured Anaerolineales bacterium | reverse complement strand
GGATAATCATAAGAGAACTGTACCTCTTTGTGAGACTTTAGATCTGAACCGAAATCGTAACCGTTTAGTCTTGTGAGGTGCAACGCACTTTCGAACTTATCACCAGGCATATACTGCATGAGGCTGCCTTTCCTTCAGTTCAAGTGCGTTGCACCTTGGGCGCGGCATAAATGGCTCCCCAGTTAAATTTGCTCCAAGGGGATCGTCAGATCCCCGTTCCGACGTAGAGTCGCGGATCTGACGATCCGCTCCGAGCGTAGCTAACTGGAGAGGAACTTCCGCCGCGCTGCACTAGATTATGATTTACACATTCGTGTGTGCCGCCCTCAGCCCTCCTGAGGCGCGGTCGCATCGGATGATTTTTCTGGGGAAGATGGCAATTCGGTGCGGAGGAGCACAAGATGCACGCTGACGCCCACAGCGATGCCGGCCAACAATAAGCGTAGCCACAGCGTCTCCGCCACGGCCAAGATCGCGTAGCTGATGGAGAGCCACAGGAGCGTGAGCGCGAGCACTTTGAAGCGCAGCGGAATGACACGATGCTCGCGGTAATTTTTAATGTAGGTCCCAAACCAGCGATGCGTAATCAGCCAGCGATAGAGGCGCGGGGAGCTGCGCACGAAGCAGGCCGCGGCCAACAATAAGAATGGCGTCGTGGGCAGGAGCGGGACGAAAATTCCCACCGTGCCCAACGCGACGGATAAGCTCCCTACCCCGATCAACAGCCATCCAGGAAAGCGCAATCTGTGCATTAGTTCACGCCGTCCTTTCCCACGATCCTGCCCCCGTTATCCATGCAGTAACCTCCCAGTGGGTCACGCTATCCAACCCGATATCAAATATCACAATCCATATCATGGCCCCATTCTACCACAGACCGACAGGGTAAGCCACATCATCGCTGGCAAAATTAGGGTTTTCACATTTTGCAATTATATCCCGTTCGCTCCAAGCTAATTGCTAAATCCGCGCCTCTGGGGCATATTTTGAACGTGTTTTCAACTTGCGTAAGCAAAACGGGGATCTAGCGATCCCCTTGGAGCGAGAATGGGAAAGCTCTATGGCAAAATCCAACCCGCGCGGTTTGTGCACAAGCTCCGTATCGTAATCAGGGGGAATCCCCTAGCGATATTGGGGGGAAATTCTAACCTGAAAAGAGGGGGGGAGAGTTGAAATCTATTCTATTCTGTGGTTTGATTAGGATTGAGAGCGAGACGTCCCAGGTATGCCTATGCCTATATGCCTCACGGACGGTCTTCGTCTCAAATCCCCGCTTCCTCTACCTTTCTATCAGGTAGAAAAGCTATATCTCGGATCTATAGGAGGTGAGCTGCTAAGAAGAGTATGTTCGTTCACATACAGAAAATCTCACGAGTTTCATCCCCGAAACCATTTTTAACCATTCAGTTTCTAGTTTTTAACTCTTACTAAAGGAGGAGTTAGCATGTTTAAGAAGAAGTTGTTGGTCCTGATGTCCATCTTCGTTTTGGCTGCCATGATTCTTTCGGCCTGTGGCGGCCAGCAGACGCCAGAAGCTACGGAAGAAGCCCCCGTCGACCCGGCGGAGGAGTTGGCCGTAGGTATTGTGTTGCCCACGAAGGATGAACCGCGCTGGATCCAGGATGAGGAACGCTTCCGCAATGCGTTAGCGGCCGCCGGCTACGAGGTGGAGATTCTCTTCAGCCAGGGTTCTTCGGCTAAGGAGAAGGAGAATGTTGAGGCATTGATCACCAAGGGCGTGCAGGTCCTCATCATCTGCCCGCACGATGGCACCGCCGCAGCCGCCGCAGCCGAAGCCGCAGCCGAGGCCGGCGTCAATGTCATTTCCTACGACCGCCTGATTCGCGATACCGAAGCCGTCGACTATTACGTGACTTTCGACAGTGTTCAGGTAGGCGCGCAGCAAGCGCAGTACCTGGTCGACCACGTCGAAGGCTCCGGCAACCCGCTCTATCTCTACGCCGGCGCCGCCTCCGATAACAACGCCTTCCTCTTCTTCCGTGGCGCGTGGCAGGTCTTGCAGCCCTACATCCAGGATGGCACTTTCGAGGTCGTCAACTCCAGCGAGGCCATCGCGCTCTCCGACAAAGCCGAACTGACCCGCGAAGAAGAGTCCAAAATCATCGGTCAGGTCACCACGAACTGGGATTTCAATGTCGCCAAGAACCTGGCGGAGTCCAACCTCACGGCAGCGACCGCCGAAGAGAAGGGCGACGTCTTCATTTTGGCGCCCAACGACGGCACCGCCCGCGCGATTGCGGACGCTTTCGCCGCCGACAGTGATGTGACCGACTACATCATCACCGGGCAGGACGCCGAGAAGGCCTCTGTCCAGTACATCATCGATGGCAAGCAATCGATGACCGTCTTCAAGGACGTCCGCACGTTGGTGCACGACGCCATCAGCGCCGCCGTCGCGCTGCTTGAGGGCAATGCACCCGCCGCCACCGGCGCTTACGACAACGGCGCGAAAGATGTAGACGCGATTCAGTCTGAGGTCATCGCCGTGGATGCGGATAATGTCCAATCGGCCCTGATCGACTCCGGCTACTACGAAGCCGATGACTTCACCGGCCTGGGCGAAGTGCCCCCGGCCCCCAGCGGCGAGTTAGCCGTGGGGGTTGTGTTGCCCACGAAGGATGAGCCGCGCTGGATTCAGGACGAGGAGCGCTTCCGCAACTCGATGGATGCCGCCGGTTACGAGGTGGAGATTCTTTTCAGCCAGGGTTCTTCGGCCAAAGAGAAGGAAAACGTCGAGGCCCTGATCACCAAGGGCGTGCAGGTCATCATCCTCTGCCCGCACGATGGCACCGCCGCCGCCGCCGCCACCGAAGCGGCCAATGCGGCCGGTGTGGCCATCATCTCTTACGACCGCTTGATCCGCGATACGGACGCCGTCGATTATTACGTCACCTTCGATAGCGTCCAGGTGGGCGCGCAGCAGGCCCAGTACTTAGTTGACCGCGTCGAAGGCTCCGGCAACCCGCTCTATCTCTACGCCGGCGCCGCTTCCGATAACAACGCCTTCCTCTTCTTCCGAGGCGCATGGCAGGTCTTGCAGCCCTACATCGAGGATGGCACCTTCGAGGTCATCAACTCCAGCGAGGCCATCGCGCTCTCCGACAAGGGCGAACTGACCCGCGAAGAAGAGTCCAAGATCATCGGCCAGATTACCACGAATTGGGACTTCAACGTCGCCAAGAACCTGGCGGAGTCCAACCTCACCGTGGCGACCGCCGATGACAAGGGCGATGTCTTCATCCTGGCCCCCAACGACGGCACCGCCCGCGCGATTGCGGACGCCTTCGCCGCCGATAAGGACGTGACCAGCTACATCATCACCGGGCAGGATGCCGAGAAAGCCTCCGTCCAGTACATCATCGATGGCAAGCAGTCGATGACCGTCTTCAAGGACGTGCGCACCCTCGTTCAGGATGCCATCAATGCCGCCGTCGCGCTACTTGAGGGCAACGAACCCGCCGCGACCGGCGCGTATGACAACGGCGCGAAAGATGTACCCGCGATCCAGTCCGAGGTCGTCGCCGTGGACGCGGACAATGTCCAATCGGCGCTCATCGATTCCGGCTACTACTCCGCCGACGACTTCGAGAACCTCCCCTAACGTAAGCTACTGATCTAAGCAGGCATCGTGATGGCGGCGTATTTGCATCACGATGCCTGTCACTAAGCCCATATCTAATCAGCAAATCAAGTAAGGCTCTTGGTAGGAAATCAGGTGAAACATTATGGCTCTTCGGGGGATCCGCCGGGCGCAATTACGCCCACCAGCAACCCACTAACAACGCAGACAAGGTCCGTGATCTCCACCAACGCGCGAATCTACCTCTACAAGCCCCGGGCACTTCACCCGAAAACCAACAGAGCCATCAAGTAATCGGAGATTAATAGTCTCCTGATCATCGAGAAAACTGAAAGAGCTGGAGGAGTCTATGAGTACACCCATATTGGAAATGAGAAACATTACCAAAACCTTCCCCGGCGTCAAAGCGTTGGATAACGTCACCTTCAGCGTCCAGGATGGTGAAATTCACGGCCTGGTTGGGGAAAACGGCGCGGGGAAGTCGACCTTGATGAAGGTCTTGAGTGGCGTCCATCCTCATGGGACTTACACCGGTGAGATCTTCTTTGATGGAGAGTTAAAAAAATTCGACAATATCAGCGCAAGCGGCGAGGTCGGCATCGGCATTATCTACCAGGAGTTGGCTCTCGTCCCAGAAATGACCGTCTACGAGAACATCTTCTTAGGCCACGAGTTGAGCAACAACGGCATCGTCAATTGGAACGAGACGATCAAGCGCACCGCCGAACTGCTGAAACGTGTGGGGTTGGATGTCAACCCTTCCACCAAAGTTCGCGATCTGGGCGTCGGCAAGCAACAGTTGGTCGAGATCGCCAAGGCGCTCCATCGCAACGTCAAATTGCTCATCTTGGACGAGCCAACAGCGGCCCTGAACGAGGATGATAGCGAAAACCTGTTAGATCTGCTGCGCCAGCAAAGAAAGCAAGGTGTGACGTGCATCTTGATCTCGCACAAACTGAAGGAAGTGATTGACGTCGCCGACACCGTCACCGTGCTGCGCGACGGGCAGACGATCTGCACCTTAGATGCCCACCAAGGCGAGGTCTCGGAATTTGCGTTAATCAAGAATATGGTTGGGCGTGAGATCAATAGTATCTATCCAGAACGAAAACGCCATCCATTCAAGGCGGCTGCGGCTGCGGTCGAAGAAGCCAAAGAGGCTGGGGTCAAGGTCATCTCGTATGACCGGCTAATCACCAATTCCACGGCCTTGGATTACTATGTAACCTTTGATAGTGAAGCTGTCGGTGCTTTGCAGGCGCAATACATCGTCGATCATGCAAAGGGAAAAGGCAACCCACTCTACCTGTACGCTGGCGCTACAACGGACCCCAACAGCCTCATCCTTTTCCAGGGCGCCTGGGACGTGCTACAACCCAAGATCGCCGATGGTACGTTTACGATCAAGAATTCCAGCGAAGCAGTCGCTCTGCGGGATAAGTCCAGCCTGACGCATGACGAGATCACCCAGATCATCAGTCAGGTGACCACCAATTGGGATGCCAATACCGCCAAGATCCTGGCAGAATCTGATTTGCACGCCGCAAGCGAAGCGGACAAAGGGGATGTATTCATTTTAGCCCCGAACGATAACACCGCGCGCGCCATTGGCGAGGTATTCGCTGCCGATGAGCATGTCAAGAGCTATGTGATCACCGGTATGGATGCTGAAGAAGCTTCTATCCCCTTTATTCAGGATGGCAGACAGTCGATGACTGTCTTCAAGGATGTGCGCATCCTGGTTCAAACCGCAGTCGAGGCTGCATTGGCCTTGCTCAAGGACGAGACGCCTAAAGCCTCAACCACCTACAATAACGGTGTGATTGATGTGCCGGGGATCGAGTCATCCGTAAGCGTCGTTGATCAGAGCAATATCCATGACGTTCTGATCGAATCTGGTTATTACAAGACCAATGACGTATGCGGCGCCTTAGATTCAGCAAACGCTTCGTCCAATCCAGCGGTGGGGATTGTCCTGCCAACCAAAGATGAACCGCGTTGGATCCAGGATATGACTCATTTCCAGGAAGCGTTCAGGGCCGCAGATTACGGCGTTGAAATTCTCTTCAGCCAGGGCGATTCCGCTAAAGAGAAGGCCAATGTCGAAGCATTGCTGAACAAGGGCATCGAAGTACTGATTATCTGCCCCCATGGTGGTGGAGAAGCCGTTCTCGAAGTCAAGAACTGGAACGTTTATGATCCACATATTGATCGGCAGATATTAAAGAATATCCACTTTGATCTCCAGAAGGGCGAGATCGTCAGCTTTGCTGGATTGATGGGGTCAGGGCGCACCGAGCTTGCTTTGAGCCTGTTCGGAAACCCCGAAGGCTACCGCATCGATGGTGAAATCTACGTGCAGGGAAAGAAAGTTAGCTTTGGGCATCCTCACGATGCGATCGCGACTGGCGTCGCCTATCTGAGCGAGGATCGGAAGGCCAAGGGGCTGATTCTGATCCAGGACGTAAAGGAGAACATCACCCTGGCGAACTTGCGGGCGATCTCCCAGCGCGGCGTGGTTGACAACAACGCCGAGATCAAAGTGGCTAACGAGTATCAGGCCTCCCTGAACATCAAAACCCCGAGCATCGAGCAGAAGGTGCAAAACCTGAGCGGTGGCAATCAGCAGAAGGTCTCGCTGGGGAAATGGCTCTTCGTTAAGCCCGACGTGTTGATCTTAGACGAACCGACCAGGGGCATCGACGTGGGGGCCAAGTACGAGATTTATACGATTATGAATGACCTGGTCAAAGAGGGACTCAGCATCATTATGATCTCATCCGAATTGCCCGAGGTGCTGGGGATGAGTGACCGCGTCTACGTTGTTTCCGGTGGCAGGATAGCCGGTGAGATGCCGGTCGAGGAAGCAACGCAGGAAAAAATCATGGATCTGGCGACGGACTACTAGAGGAGGCTCAGATGTTTTTTAAGCACTTACAGAAAGTTCTCAAGGAAAATATCCGCGAATACGGCATGTTCATTGCCCTATTCGTCATTATGGTGATCTTCACCATCACCACGGAAGGCATCTTCATCTCATCCCGCAATATCAGCAACCTGCTCAACCAGACGGGGTACATCGCCGTCCTCGCCGTGGGGATGACGTTAATCATCGTCATCCGGCACATCGATTTGTCGGTCGGCTTCTTGGCCGGATTTTTGGGCGCAGTCGCGGCCGTTGCCCTGCAATTTTGGAACCTGCCGGTCTGGATCGTGATCCCGATGACGCTGGGCCTGGGCGCAATCGCCGGCCTGATCACGGCCTACCCGGTGGCCCAGTTGGGCATCCCCTCCTTCGTGGCCTCCCTGGCCGGATGGTTGATCTATCGCGGGCTGCTGCTCTTAGTCACCGCCGCCACCGGCACGATCATCATCCAAAACGACGCCTTCAACGCCATCGGCAACGGCTACATTCCCGATATCTTGCCCAACCGGGCCTTCCTGCCCGACCTTCACATTGTCACATTGCTTCTGGGCGTCGTCGCTATCGTCCTCTTCATCATCAACGCCATCAACAGCCGCAAAAAGCAGCAGGCCTACAACTTCGAGGTGCTGCCCTTCGATATGTTCATTCTCCAGTTAGTCTTCGTCTCGATTATCGTGGGGCTGATCACGTGGGTGTTAGCCGGATACAACGGCCTCTCGTGGACCGTCGTCGTCGTGTTGGCCGTCGTGGCCATCTACCACTTCATCACCACGCAGACCGTCGTGGGACGGCATATCTACGCCATCGGCGGCAACCCAGAGGCCGCCGAATTGAGCGGCATCAGCGTGAAGAAGCTAACCTTCGCGGTCTTCGGCTCGATGGGCATGCTCTCCGCGCTGTCGGGCATCCTCTTCGCCTCGCGCTTGCAATCCGCCACCACCCAGGCCGGCACGCTCTTCGAGTTGGACGCCATCGCGGCAGCCTACATCGGCGGCGTCTCGGCGGCCGGCGGCGTCGGCAAAGTGACCGGCTCGCTCATCGGCGCTATCGTCTATATGTCCCTCACCAGCGGGATGAACTTGATGAACGTGGACATCGCCTACCAGTACGTCGTCCGGGGCGCTGTGTTAGCCGGCGCTGTGATCTTCGACGTCGCCACACGCGGCCAAGGCAACTAACCCCACCTAAATCTGGTCACGCACAAAGTCAAACCGTGTGCAGGCATCGATGAACGTCCTACCCCACGCCTCGATGCTTGCGCACGGTTTCTGTATCGCAAAGCAACAAAACATCAAAACGGCAATCAGATGACCCTATTAACCGTCGAAAATCTCTGCCAATACTTCGGATCGGTGCCCGCTCTGTTAGATGTGACCTTCGCCATCGAGCCGGGGGAGGTGCTGGGCGTGGTGGGGCAGCGCGGCGCGGGTAAAACCACGCTCTTTCAACTGCTCAACGGCGCCCACCCCCCCACCGATGGTCAGATCATCTTCGAGGGTGAGCCGCTCACGCTCAACACCGTGGCACAGGCGCAGCGACGGGGTATCTACGCCGTGCAACAGGACCTCAAACTGGTCGATGAGTTGACCGTCCTGGAGCACATCTTCCTGGGGCGCGAGATCCGGGGGCCGCGTTACTGCCCCATCTTCCCGCAAACGGGCCAGATGTTGCGCATCGCCCGTGATCTGCTGGCCGATTTCGAGGTCAGTCCCAAACTGATCGAGGATCAAGTCAAACACCTCTCCGATGAGCAGCGCCAGATCGTCGCCCTGGCCCGCGTCTTGAGCCGCCCCTGTCGCCTCCTGCTCTTAGATGACGCGCTGGAGGCGTTGAGCTTCGCCCGCCAGCAAATTCTCCTCAACCGCATCCGCAATCTGGCCGCCGAGGGCGTCGCTGTCATCCTCAGCGGCGATGATCTCAAGCAGATCTTCGCCGTGACCGACCGCATCTTAGTGCTCTATCAGGGCCGCCAGGTCGCCCTGCGACGCACATCCGAATCGACGCCCCACGAGATTGTGGAGTTGATCGTCGGCGCCCAGCAGCAGGAGCGCGTGACGCCCATGATCTGGGCCTTCGAGAATTATCACGCCGCGCAACAGCAGGCCGAAGCGCTGGAGCGCGCCCAATCGGCGTTGCGGCAGAACCTGGAGGCGCAGGACTCGCTCAATCGCCAGTTGATCGAGCGCTTGCGCGATCAGGTAGAGGCGCTCGACCGCCTCAATCTCGCCCTGCAGGAGGCCAGTCGCCGGCTGATGACGGAGCGCGAGGCGGAGCGCAAGGCCCTCGCGCGCGAGTTGCACGATCAGATCATCCAGGATCTGCTCAGCTTCAACTATCAGCTTGAGGAGGCGGAGGATGAGGTGTCGAACAAGAGCCAGCGCCTCAAGCTCACCCAAATCCGCCACGGCATCCGGCAGACGGTGAGCAGCCTGCGCCAGGTGTGCAGCGATCTGCGCCCGCCGACGATTGACCACCACGGCCTCTCGGCGGCGATCCGCTCCTTCGCGAGCCAGTGGTCGGAGCAGACGGGGATTCCCGTGGCGCTGGAGATCGATCCTTCGCTGGGGCGGATGCCGGAGCCGATTGAGCTTTCGGTCTTTCGCATCGCGCAGGAGGGGCTGCGCAATGTGGGCAAGCACGCCGACGCCTCGCGCGTGAATCTGACGGTGAAGCGCACGCACGCGGCCAGCCTCTTGCTGCGCCTGACCGACAACGGGCGCGGGACGCGCGCGCCGGTCAACCTGGCGGAACTGGCGGAGCAGAAGCACTTCGGGCTGGTGGGCATCAGCGAGCGAGTCTCGCTCTTAGATGGCACACTGGAGATCACGTCGCCGCCCGGCGGCGGGATGACGCTCCAAATCGAGATCCCCATCCCCTACCCCGCGATCAGCGACTAGGCGAAACGGCAAAGCAGCAAAACGGCAAAACGGCAAATAGAAGAGTTATTACGTTTTACGCAGTACGCAATACGCAATACGCAATATGTTTTACCGCTTCGCTGCGGAGCTTACTACAAACGTAGCTTACTACTCCCCTACCCCCTCCCCCACCCATCCACCACGTCTTTGACGACGTGGCGGACGGTGGCGGCGTCGATGTCGCGCTTGTCTAAGAACGCGACGGCGCCGGCGTCCAGCCCCAGGCGCCGGAACTCGCGGTCGGGGTAGGCGCTGATGAGGATGATACGCGTGCCCGGCGAGATGGTCTTGATCTGCCGCGTGCATTGGATGCCGTCCGCCTCCGGGAGCACCACATCCACAAAGGCCAACGCGGGTTGCACCTGGCGCGCCAGGCGGGTGGCGGTGACGCAATCCTCGGCCTCATAGAGCAAGGCGGATGGACAGACTTTGCCAATGCGCTTGCCGAGCTGGGTGCGATAGCGCGCGCTGTCATCCACCAGCAGCACGGCTATCGTCGGCGCCCGCTGCGCCGCGCCTTGCGCCGCGCTCTCCGCCGCGTCCTTGACCCGCGCCATCTCGTGCCCCGGCGTGGCCAGCACCTCTGGATGGCAGAGCGCGTAGTTGTTCGCCTCCAGGCGGCTGCTCACGTCGATGGCGCGATAGAGGGCGGTCAAGTGGTTCTCGATGGTCTTGACGCTGAGGTCCAACGTCTGCGCCATCTTGCGATTGCTGTAGCCCAAGGTGAGGAAGTGCAGCAGCTCGCGCTGGCGATGGGTGAGCAGGGGGCCGGTCACGGGCGGCGGCGCGGGCCGCTCCGACGATAGTTGCGCCGGGGCGGATGCTGGAGCCTCGCCCGCGAACGGCGCATCAGGCGCCGCTGGTTCGTCGGGCGCGGGCGGCGCTTGAGCGACCAGGCGATTGATGAGCGGGCCGGAGATCCAGCGATCCCCCGCCAAGATCTTCCGCACGGCGAACTGCAAATCGGAGAGCGGCTGATCCTTGAGGTGATAGCCCGCAACGCCCGCCGAGAGCAGGCCCACCACGTAGGCTTGATCGTCGTAGGCGCTGACGACCAGGATTTTGAGCGCGGGGTAGCGCTCGCAGATGCGGCGCACATCCTCCACCGGCTCGAAGTGGGGCATGTGGACGTCCAACACCAGGAAGTCGGGCCGCAGCGAGGCCAGCGCGTCCATCAGCTCCGCGCCGTCGCCCACCTCGCCCACGACCTCCAACTCCGGCAGGTGGGTGAGCGCGTTGCGCAATCCCGCCCGCACCACGGCGTGATCATCGGCTAACAGGGTTGTGACGGATTTCATGGTCTTTGGAGTGCTCCTCTCAAAGCGGACAAAGCGGCAAAGCAACAAAACAGCAAAACGGCAAAGCGGCAAAACGGCAAATGGAGGTTGGAAAAATTCACCCTTGCGAAGGTTCCAGAAGGATTTTCAAGCCACGGCTCTTGTGCCCTTTCAGAGATGCCGCTGCGACACAAGTCATCCGTAACCTTCGCAAGGTTTGCCGGACTCACCCTTGCGAAGGTTCCAGAAAGATTTTCAAGCCACGGCTCTTGTGCCCTTTCAGAGATGCCGCTGCGACACAAGCCATCCGTAACCTTCGCAAGGTTTGCCGTCGACTACCCCACCGCCGCCAGCAGGTGCTCGACGGCGGCGGCGAGTTCGGGGGAGAGGGCGCTGAGGTCGGGATCGCGCTCGCCGGCTAAGATGTGGTTGAGGACGCGGCCCAGGGCCTGGATCTCGGCGGGCATCGAGGCATCGCGGGCGAGTTGTTGCGTCATCCCGAAGAGTTGCTCGCCCAGCCCCGCCGGGGCCTGCGGCGTGCACGCCACCGCCACCAGTTGGAGCAGTTGCTCCAGCGAGAGGGCCTCTGCTCCCTCCCCGGCTGACCCCTCCCCTGGCCCCTCCCCGGCGCGGGGAGGGGAAACGGGCTGCGCAGCAGCACGCGGGGTGGGGTCCAACCCGCGCAGGACGTCGCCCAAGACGACGGCATCGACCTGATCCAGGCCGGGGAGCAGGGCGGCGGGATCACGCTCGCCTTCTAAGACGCGGCGCAGCGCCCCGACCAACGCGCCCCAGTCGTCGGTGGCGCCCATCTTATCCAAGAACGCGGCCAACTCCGGCGGGACGGACGCGCCACTGCCCGCACCGGCGGCAGCCGCCGCCACCACAGCCTGCACCACCGGCGCCCACTGCTGCCGGATTTGGGCCACCGCGGCCTCAGCCTCCACCCCCGGCCCCTCCTCCACGGGTGGAGGAGGGGAGACGGGCTGCGCAGCAGCACGCGGGGAGGAGGCCACTTCCCCGGAGAGTTGGGCTAAGATGGCGTGGATGATGTAGGCATCAATACGATCCAGGCCGGCGCGCAAATTTTCCATATCCTGCTCGCCGTCCAAGATTTGGCGCACGGCATTGCATAGATTGTGCCAGCCGCCTTCTTCCAATTGCGGTAAGATTCCTTCCACCACCGCGACCGCCTCCTGATGGCCCTGCGCAGCCCCGGCAACCGCCGCGATGAATTGCGGCGCCCACTGCGGCAGCTTGTGCGCCGCGAAGCCAGAGGCCGCGTAGCTCTCCTGCTCCTTGCGCCGCCAGCGCGCCGCCGCCGCGACCTGCCCCCGCGCCTCGGCGATCTGGGCCAGGATGTTGTACGTTGCCCACACCTCAAACTGAACCTGATGCTGCTCCACAATCTCCAGCGCGCGGCGGGCGTAGGCCTCGGCCTCGTCCAGGCGATCCTGGGCGAGGTAGAGGTTGGCGAGGTTGCTGAGCCATTTTCCCAACTCAGCGTAATAGCGCAACTCTTCTCCTAGTTCAATCGCCCGCAGATACCACCGCTCCGCGTCGTCGAAGCGGCCCGCGCCCTTCGCGACGATGGCGAGTTGGTTGGCGGTCTCGGCCACGCCCTGGGGATGGTTCATTTGCTCCTCAAGGCGCAGACTCTCCCGGTAGCAGCGCTCCGCCTCGTCCCAATCCTTCCGTTCCTCCGCCACCATGCCCAACTGGTGCCAGAAGACGGCCTCACTCTGTGGCTCGCCCAACTTCTGGAACGTCGCCAACGCCTCCGTGTACCGCTCCTGCGCCGCGCCCAACTCCCCGCGCATCAACGCCAGCGTCCCGAGTTGACCGAGTTTGACGCCAACACTGCGATGATCTTCCATCTCTCGAGAGATTTCCAGCCCGCTCTCATACGCCGCATGCGCCTCATCGAACTTTCCCACCGCCCTGAGATTATCGCCCAGGTCGGTGTAAACCTTGCCCGCCATCCTTTTCGCCGATTCGCTCGATTCGCTCATCCGCTCAAAGCCCGCCAACGCCCGCTCGTGAAACGAGATCGCCTGCGCGGGCCGCCCCTGCGACGCCACAGCCAAGCCAATGTTCCGAAAAGCCAGAGCTTGATCATAGGCCGCGTCATACGCCGCCCCCGCCTCGATCCTCGCCAGCAGATCGCGGAACACCCGCTCCGCCTCCCCCGCCCGCCCCTGCTGAAGCAACGTATCCCCCCTTTGGCTTTGCAGCAAAAACGCCGCCTTCGTCAACCCTTGCGATTTGTTGCTTTGTTGTTTTGCTGATTTGTTGCTTTGTTGTTTTGCTGCTTTGTTGATTTGTTCCATCATCGCATCCCGCTCCCGCCAGCGCCCGAAGACATCCAAGAACATGGCAATGCTGTCGGCAAAGTCCACCACTACTACCCCCCCTCGGTCCCCCCCGACATCAGGGGGGAGGGTCTGGGCTGTGAGGGCAGCCATCGCCAGATCCAAGGCGTGGCGGAGGTTGGGCATCTCGCGGACGGCGATGGCGCGGGCCTGGTGCGGGTGTTGGGTGTCCGTCTGGTACAAGTAGTTCGCCACGGCGTAGTAGCGTTGCCAGTACGTCGATTCCAACTCAGCGCGGCGGTCGTCGTCCAATCGCGTCGCTAAATAAGGCGCCAGCGTGGGGTGGAAGCGCAAGAAGGGCGGTCTCACGCCGGGAATGGCTTCCGCCGTCACGAGCGCGGCGGCCTCCAACTCGGCGCGGGCCGCCGGCCAGAGATCCTCGTCCATCCCCGTGATGGCCAGCAGCTCGCTCTCCAAACATCCCCCCTGGAAGACGGCCAGGTCGGGCAGGGCGGCGCGGGTGGCCGCGCCCAGGCGGCGCAGGGAGAACTCCAGCGAGACGGCTAAGCTCTCGTTGCGCGCCTGCGCCTCGCCCTCGGTGAAGCCGGGCAGCAGCGCCTCGAAGTCCGCCGTCAACTCGGCGGGGGTATGGTCGCGCAGGTGGGGCAGCACCAGGTTGAGCGAGAGCGGGTGGCCGCCCAGGTGGGCCATCAGCGCGGTCAGATCCTCGCGCGGCACGCCCGCCCGGTCGATGCTGTGGGCGTCCAGCACGGCGGCGGCCAAATCGAGCGCGTCGCGTCGCGCCAGCCCGCCCAATTCGATGTGGGCGCAATCGCGCGACGGGGCGAATCGCGCGTCGTTGAACGTGGTGTCGCGGGTGGTGATGAGGAGGCGTGTTGCGTATTGCGTATTTCGTATTTTTCCTTGTGCTGCCACGGGGGTTGTGGAAATCCACTGCCAAACCGCGTCCAGGATGGCGTCTAGCTCGTCGGGGGGCATGAGGGGGTCGGGGCCGAGGACGGATTCGAAGTTGTCCAAGATGACTAAGGCGGGGCGCGCGCGCAGGAGGTCGCCGACGGCGGCCACGGGGTCGCCATCTTGATGGAGGAGATAGTCGGGATCGCCGCTGATGGCCTGGGCGACCCAGGAGCAGAGTTGGCTCAGCGAGCCGCCGTACTCGAAGGAGACGAAGGCCGCGCCGCCGGGGAAGCGCCCGGTGCGGTGGAACCAGCGCCCGGCCTCGGCCGCCAGCGTCGTCTTGCCGATGCCGCCGAAGCCGTAGAGGACCACCACGCGGCGCTCGGCCAGCACGCGCTCCAGGCGCAACATCTCGCGGGCGCGCCCGTGGAAATCGTAGCGGGGCTTGGGGGGCAGGCCGCCCGGCGCTTGGGGATCGACGAGCGCGCGGGGTGTGGTTTGAGTCGTCCCCGGGGACGGGGACTCCGAGCTTAATGTTGGGGATGGGGACTCCGAGGTAGAGAAGACCACCGGGTCGTCGGCCTGCTGGTAGAGGGCGGGGAGGAACCAGTCGCTCAGCTTGATGGTCTCCTCGATGGCGCGGCCCTCGTCATCGCGGCGGGTGAGGGTGTGGCGCTCTTGATCGGCCATCAGCGCGTAGCGGCCCTCGTCCACGGCGCGGCCCACGCTCAGCCCAGCGGCCAGCGCCGCGTAGAACTCCTCCACGAAGATGCGGGCCGCCGCCACCAGCACGGAGTAGTTCATCGCCAGCACACTGCCCACGCCCGCGCGGATGAGGCGCGCGGCGACGCTGGCGTAGGGATCGCCCTCCTCCTGCGCCGCGCTCTGGCAGGCGTTGAGCGCCATCAGGGGGACGCCGCAGCGGTTGAGCAGATTGCCCAGCCGGGTGGCGTCCACGCGGTCGGGTTTGTGCTGCTCGTTCTCGAAGAGGAGGTAGCCCAGGCCCAGCCTGGCATCGTAGACGCCGTGGCCGTCAAAGTGGACGACGTGGACGGGCGGCGCGTGGCGGTCGCGCAGGCGGTCGGTCAGCGCCTTGAGCGTCGGCGGATAGAGGAACTCGGTGACGACGCGGCTGCCGAGCGCATCGAGCGCATCTAACAGGGGCCGGGAGACGGCGCGCGGATCGATGAATCCAGCGCCCGTGGGCCGCGCGACGACGACGAGCACGCGCACGGGCAGATCGAGGGGCTTGGGCGGCGCGTGGGTGATCTTCTTGAGGCGGCGGCGCACGCCGATCCCGCCGGAGAAGAGGTGGCCGTCCTCATCGGCCAACAGCTCCCAGGGCAGGCGCAACACGCGGGGATCGACGGCGTCGATAGTGACTAACTTGCCGCCATTCTCAGCAAAGGGCGCGTCGGCAAACTGCCGCCACACCTGCGCCGATTCGCGATCCGGCGTGACGCTTTCCAGCAACGCGCGGCCCCAATCCTCCATTTGCGCCTCGATGCGCTCGGCGCGCTCGTAATCGGGGCCGGTGGGCCAGGTGGAGAAGGTCTCCAGGTACCAGCGCAGGTCGCCTAACACCTCGTCATCCAACGGCGGCTCGAAGGGCGCGGGATCGGTCCAGTTGCCGGTCTCCGACCGGAAGAGGCGTACCTGGATGGGGGCAGCTTCATCGTTTTCATCGGCTGTGAAATGAATCGATAGTTCTGGCATTTTTTGCTCCTTGGTTGTGGGAATAAGCGAATTAAGAATTGCGAATTGCGAATGCGTGAATTGCGAATGCGTGAATTGCGAATGGGCGAATTGCGAATCAGCGTGAGGCCTGGACGTAAACATCCAAGCTCAAAAGGCAAAGCCTCCAGCCCGAAGGGCTTGGTTCTCTTAGCGCGGGGACTTCCATCCCCGCGCGGCGAGGGCGAAACTATTCCCGAACGGGTGTGACGCTTGATTGTCGGAAAAGTGGTCTTGCCCCGCCTGCGCCTGCGGTGCGCCTGCGGTGCGCCTGCGGATGAATCGCAGGCTAAAAGCTGAAGTCGGCTAAAGTCCGACTGAAGGGAAGAATATGCGTAGAAATTGGCTTAGTAGCCGAGGATTGAAATCCTCGGCGCAGGGCGCGGCGGGATGCTTTCCGACGATCGCCCGTCGCTCCCATTCCCGCACTAATTTCTTAAAGTCCATCAGTTGACTCGATTCTTGCGCGAGTGCTCTCTTTCAGTCGGCTTCCAGCCAACTTTAGCTTTCAGACGGGTAGTTCACTGCCCGGCTGCTTGCCCGGCGTCCCTGCGTCCTTGCGTTAAATCTATATCGCGATGACACGGCTCACGTGCGCGTTGGCCTCCGCCGGCAGGCCGAGACGGATGGGGCCGAGATGGGTTTCAACGGTGACGACGAGTTCAACGGTCAGGCGGATGCCGTCGGCGTCGGCGGGGGCAGCCAGCACGGCGTAGACGGCGTGGCAGCCTGCCAGCGGGCGTCCCGAATGGTGGATGAAGCGCCAGTAAGGGCGGCTTTCGCCCAGGCCGTAGCCCTGGATGACGGGGGTCACCTGCGGGTACTCGATCTCCGCGCCAACCTCCAGAAGCTTCACATCAACCAGATTGACGAACTTGAGTTCCGGCCCCAGGCCCAGCTTGAAGGCGCCGGTCTCCTCGACCGTCTCCCGCCTGGGGAAGAGGTCGTGGGCGACGATTTTGTCGCTGCCGCGCTTCGGGCGCAGGTAGGCGGTGAGATCCGCCTGAGCATAATGGCTGCGATGATCCGATAGCGGGTGCAGCGTGCAGGCCAGGCGCACGAGTGTGTAGCGGCGCGCGGCCAACGACGCGGGCGGTGTCCACGCCTTACCCGTCTCGGACTGCATCGCCGCCTCGGCGGGCCAGCTCACCGGCTCGCCCAGGGTGACGCGATATGAGGCCTTGATATAGTCGTTTGTGGTGACGGCAGCCCCCGCGGCTCACCGGCTCGCCCAGGGTGACGCGATATGAGGCCGCGCTCTTGGGCCGATAAACTTCGCCCAACGGCTCCAACTGACCTCCCCAGGCCACCTGCTCGATCTCGGTGGGGGTTACGATATGCATCTCGCTCTCTCCTTGCGTTAGTTTGAATGAATTATGCGCTTGCTTGGATGGGTTTCGTATGCAAGTATAGTCAATCTTGGCGGAGACGCAATTGGAAGTTGGAGGTTGGAGGTTGGAGGTTGGATGCTGGATGCTGGTTAGTTTTGACCAACGGAAAAACTTACGCTACAATGACACTAGAACGCAAGCAGCCCCCTCAATCACATTTGATATTTTACATTTAGGAACTCTTCCCGGTAGCCGACTCCGTAATTGGGAATTTAGAATTGCAAATTGCGAATAATGCTACTGAGCAAAGATTCAAAATTCTAAATTCGCAATTCGCAATTTGAAATTTGATGCTTTGTCCATTTGTCGCTTTGTTATGGAGGTTACGATGCCACGAGCAGATGCAGGACTGGGATTTCTACTTTCGTATGAGAATGTCGCCCGGTACGAGGAGGGCGACGTCTACATTTTGGATCGGCGGATCTACCCCGCCGAGGTCGCGTACGTCCATTGCCGGCACTACACCGAGGTCGCGCAGGCGATCACGGACATGGTCACGCAGAGCGGCGGGCCGTGGATGGCGGCGGCGATGGGGATGGTGAGCGCGGCGCGCGCGGCCCGCTCGCTGCCGGCGGATGAGGCGGCGGAGTTGCTGGAGAACGCGGCCTACGCGCTCTCCCACGCGCGCCCGACGACCTCGGAGCGGATGGTGGCGCACGTGGAGAAGATCCGCGCCGTGGCCGAGGAGGCGTTGGCCAATGCGGCAGGGCCGGACGAGGACCCAGAGGCGGCGGCGCTGGCCTACGTCGAGGCGAAGCGCGAAGCCCGCTACCAACGATCGCGCGCCATCGCTGCCTACGCCGTCGATCTCCTGCCCGATCCGTGCACGATCATCACCCAA
Organism: uncultured Anaerolineales bacterium; assembly: GCA_964496595.1. Taxonomy (GTDB): domain Bacteria; phylum Chloroflexota; class Anaerolineae; order B4-G1; family SLSP01; genus JAAAOZ01. The sequence goes on along the minus strand of CAZCAI010000076.1, from coordinate 4,405 downwards.
TGCTTCGCGGAGACGCTCATCGGGTTCGTGCTGCTGGTCGCCAAGGAGCGGGGCAAGCAGATCGCCCTGATCGCGCCGGAGACGCGGCCCTACCTCCAGGGCGCGCGCCTGACCGCCAGCGTCGCCATCGAGATCGGCGTGCCGGTCACGCTGATCACCGACAATATGCCCGGCCACGTCATCTCCCAGGGCAAGGTGGACGCCTTCATCTGCGCCGCCGACGTCATCACCTTGGATGGGCACGTCGTCAACAAGATCGGCACCTACGAGATCGCGCTGGCGGCCCACCAGCACGGCGTCCCCTTCTACGTCCTGGGCGCGCCCTCGGCGCAGAATCCCACCATCGACACCGTCGAAATCGAGGAGCGTGATCCCAACGAGGTGTTACACGCGATGGGCGTGCGCACGGCCAAGGAGGGCGTGCGGGGCTACTATCCGGCCTTCGATATCACGCCGCCGCACCTCGTGGGCGCCGTCATCACCGAGCGGGGGATTTTCTCGCCGTATGACTTGGGGAAGTTCCGTTCGTAGTTGTTCGTAGTTAGCTACGTAATGAGCAAAGCGAATGGAGTAGCGTAGTAAGACGGCACGCCAGAAGCTATTTGACACGCTCCCAACCGTTTCTATAATGAAGGTAGAAGCCACTTCGGAGCACCAACCCATTATTATCTCCATAAGGGAGTCACTTATCCAATGAACGAACCGAACAAGCCTGTGATTTCCATTCAGAACCTCCGTTTTCATTACCGAGGCCAGCGCGATCCCGCGATAGACGATGTCTCTTTTGAGGTCCAGAACGGCGAGTTTCTCGTCATTATGGGACATTCGGAGGCGGGGAAGAGCACGCTGGCCGCCAGTATGAACGGCCTCGTCCCCCACTTTCATCGCGGGCGCTTCGGCGGGCACGTCGTCGTGATGGATCAGGACACGCGCGAGGCCACCGTCGCCCAGATGTCCGAGAAGTTGGGCATGGTCTTCCAGGATTTCGAGGCGCAGCTCTTCTCCACCAACGTGGAGCTGGAGGTCGCCTTTGGCCCGGAGAACTTCGCCGTCCCCCACGATGAGATCGCCCGGCGGATCGACGAGAATCTGCGCCTGGTTGGGCTGGCGTCGCTGCGGCATCGCCCGCCCTCCACGCTCTCCGGCGGACAGAAGCAGAAGCTGGCGATTGCGTCCGTGCTGGCGATGCAGACGCCCATCCTGGTGATGGACGAGCCGACGACCGACCTGGACCCGATCAGCAAGCGCGGCGTCTTCGACATCGCGCAGACGTTGCGCGGGCGCAGCGATCTGACGCTCATCGTCGTGGAGCACGAGACCGAGGAGGCCATCGACGCCGACCGGATCTTGCTGCTCAAGGAGGGGCAGATCCTGCGGCTCGGCCCGGGGCAGGAAGTCTTGCGCGAGGTTGAATTGATGGCCGAGACCGGCGTCATGCCGCTGGGCGTGCCCAACTTCTTCCACCAACTGGGCGTCGCGACGGACGACTTGCCGCTCACGGTGGACGCGGGCGAGCAGTATCTCCAAGAACACGGCTGGCAGATCGATGAGGAAAAATACGCCGCGCTCTTGGCCGAGGATGACGCCCGCCGCGAGCAGCGCGGTAAGGTGCTCATCCACTGCGACAATTTAGAGCACACCTACCCCGGCGGCGTCGAGGCGCTCAAGGGCGCGAACCTCGACATCCACCAGGGAGAGATCATCGCCATTGTAGGGCAGAATGGCAGCGGCAAGACCACGTTGGTCAAGCACTTCAACGGCCTGCTGATGCCCACCGGCGGCCAGATCGAGGTGGACGGGGCGACGACCGCCGAGCAGGGCGTCTTCAAGCTGGGCAAGAAAGTGGGCTATGTCTTCCAGAACCCGGATCACCAGATATTTTCCGAGACGGTCTTCGATGAGGTGTCGTACAGCCTGCGCCTGCGCGATATGGATCAGGCGGCCATCGAGCAGCGCGTGAGCGAGGCGCTGGAGGCGGTGGGCCTGTCGGGGCAGGAGGAGGCCGACCCCTTCAGCATGACCAAGAGCGGTCGCCAGCGCGTGGCCGTGGCCTCCGTGTTGGCCATCCAGCCGGAGGTGTTGATTTTGGATGAGCCGACGACGGGGCTGGATCATCGCGAGCAGCGCAGCATGATGAACCTGGTCCGCACTATGAATGCGAACGGCAGCACGATCATCTTCGTGACGCACCACATGTGGGTTGTGGCGGAGTACGCCGACCGCGTCTTCGTCGTCAAGGATGGACAGATTTTGCTGGAGGGCGCGACGCGCGAGGTCTTCGCGCAGGAGGAGGTGCTGCGCGAGGCCTATCTGCGGCCCCCGCAGTTGGTCAGCCTCTCGAACCGCCTGGGGAAGACGATGTTATCCGCCGAAGAATTCGTCCGCTGCACCAACGCACGCGCTAACGTGGAGGAAGCCTGATGGACTCTGAAATCTATTTAGATCGCGACACCTTTATTCACCGGCTTGACCCGCGCACCAAGCTTTTTATGATGTTGACCGCCTTCGTCGTCCTGCTCTATTTTCAAAATCCGCTGTGGGTGTTGCCGCTCAGCGCCCTGATTGTGGTGTGGGGCTATCTCGCCCGCTCGCTGGTCAACCTCAAGCGCATTCGCTACATCCTCATCGTCCTGACCATCTCCAGCCTGATTATGTGGACATTGTTTTCCGGCGGGGAGACGCCGTGGTTCTGGATCTTCGAGGTCGAGGCGGTCAAGTACAGCATCTCGCGCACCCTGGTGATGGACTCGCTGATCACGACGGGCATGATTTTGCTCAGCACGACGCGCAACGAGGAGCTGGTCATCGGCATGATCAAGGTGGGCCTGCCCTACCGGGTGGGCTTCGCCATCTCGACCTCGCTCCGCCTGGTGCCGACCATCGCCAGCAGTACGCAGACCATCGCGCAGGCGCAGCGCAGCCGCGGCCTGGACTTGGACAGCGGCAATCTGCTGGAGCGCCTGCGCAAGTACATCCCGCTACTGATCCCCGTCTTCATCTCGACGATTCGCAGCACCAACACCTTCGGGATGGCGCTGGAGGCCAAAGGCTTCGGCGCGCGCGAGGATCGCACCTTCTACCTGGAGCCGCAGCTTGAGCGCGAGGATTACCTCGTGATGGCCGGCGTGACGCTCTTCTTCATCGTGCTGACCTACTTCAAGATCGCCGGCTATGGGATGATCGACGGGTTGATTCGATTCTAAAGGAGGCCAAAATGCCACAAGCCATTATCGGCGGGTCGGGATTTGATCAATTGACGGATTTGGAATTGGAGCAGATGGAGGTCGAGACGCCCTACGGCGATGTGCCGCTCTATGTGGGGCGCGACGAGGCGGAGGGGTTGATCTTCCTGCCGCGCCACGGGCCGGAGCATCAGATCCCACCGCACAGCATCAACTACCGCGCCAACATCATGGCGCTCCACCAACTCGAGGTGGATCGCGCCTTGGCGACCTTCGCCGTCGGCTCTCTGCACCGCGAGGCGCCGCCCGGTGCGCTGGTCGTGTTGGATCAGTTCCTCGATTTCACGCAGGGGCGCGAGTGCACATTCTTCGATGGCGAGGAGAGCGGCGTCGTCCACACGGTGATGGATCAGCCCTACTGCCCCGCGCTGCGCGAGCAATTGCTGGCCCAAGCGGCGGCGAAGGGACTGGAGGTGATCCCTCAAGGCGTCTACGCCTGTACCAACGGCCCGCGATTCGAGACGCCCGCCGAGGTGCGGATGTTGGCGCAGTTGGGCGGCGATGTCGTCGGGATGACGGGCGTGCCCGAAGCGCCCCTGGCCCGCGAGTTGGGCATCCACTATGCCGCTGTTGCGATCTCCATCAATTGGGGCGCCGGCCTGGAAAAAGAGCTGACCATCGTGCGCGGGTTGGAGTCGAAGCGCAAGACGATTATCAACCTCTTCATCGATGTGTTGCGACAATCGCCTCCCAAAAAAGAGGCTTGCCCGTGTGAAGCAGCTCAGTTTGTATCGTATCCACCGACGCAGCCTTGGCTCTCAATAGAATGACTGAAGAAGGAGGTGACACCAAGATAATCTAATGCAGGGCGTATCATTCAGATCGTTCATTATCATTCAATTACTATTTTACTATCACCCAAGGAGGGTTTTTAAAATGAAAGAAATCGTCTCGATGTGGAAGTACACTCGGATGATCATTTTGGTCTCGCTCTCGGCGGCCATTTACGCCGCGCTGCTGATCGTCTTCAAGGGCGGCATTCCTCTCATCCCCGGCATCACCGAGGTGCGCCCCGCCAATGTGTTCCCCGCGATCTTCGGCCTGATGTTCGGGCCGGCCGGCGCGTGGGGATCGGCCATCGGCAACTTAATCGGCGACGTGCTGGGCGGCACGTTAGGCTGGGGCAGCATCTTCGGGTTCTTCGGCAACTTCTATCTGGGCTT
>CAZCAI010000075.1:18524-22581 GCA_964496595.1 uncultured Anaerolineales bacterium | reverse complement strand
AGCGTCTGCTGCACCACGTCCGAGCCGATATTGGCCCCCAGCACCACCGAAGAACCGATTTTGTAATCCAACGTGTTGGTCAGAATCCCCACGGAAGCCGTCAGATGCGCCGCAATCTCTGGGATACTCGTCGCCAGTGAGACAACCGTGACGCCCATAAAGGTCGTGGATAACCGGAAGAATCCGGCCAACCCGGTCAGCTTCCTGACCGCGACATCAGAACTCCCCACCAACAGCGCGATGGAAGCCAACCCAATGATGATAATGAGCCACAAGCTTAATTGAACTCCGAACAGAAACATACGAACCTCCTCAAAATGTGTAGTCGCGCTGATTAGCGCAAACCGAGACAAAAAAAAGCGTCAGGGCGGCTGAATTAGCCGCCCTGACGCGCACAGACTGTTCCCCAGGAAATCAGGCTTTCAGCACAACCTTTGGTAGCTTGCGCCACCCTGGCGCAACCCGTCAGGATCATCTAATACTGCGTATTGGGGTTCCAACCATTGGTTGTGCTTCATGCCTTCACGCTCCACAGTCATATTATCCATAAAGATCAAATTTCTACCAACAAGACGAAGTATAGCACCAAAGTAATACTTGTCAACAGCCAACAATCCTTTTAGAAGATTTTACTGACAAGGATGCTGTATAACATCGAAATCATTGAACAGAAGGGTGAGACTTCACCGGAACAGCCACCGCCTGGCCGCGCGCCGACGACCTCTCTGAGACGAGTAGCGGGTCGATGGCGCGGGTCAGGATCGTGCCGAGCAACGCCGAGAGCAGGACGTAAGCTGTCGCCAGCGCGCCGAATTGATCCCCCAACCCGGCAGCCACCCCCATCCCGGCGATGACCAGGGAGAACTCGCCACGCGCGATCAGCGTGACGCCCGCGCTCAATCGATTGGCCTTGGGCATTCCCAGATTCCGCATCGACCACCACCCTGTCAGCACCTTGGTCAGAGATGATACGACCACCAGCCCCAGCGCGGGCAGGATCACCGGCGGCAAGCTATACAGATCGATGCCCAGGCCGAAGAAAAGGAAGAAGGTCGCGGCGAACCAATCGGTCAGCGGGTGCATCAATTCGTGCGTGCGCTCGGCTACGTCGCCGGAGAGCGTGATACCCACGATAAACGCGCCTACCGCCCCCGAGAGCTGCAATCGCTCGGACAACCCGGCGATCAGGATAGCGAGGCCCAACGTGGTCAGGAGGACGATCTCATCAGAGGGATGTGAGATTAAGCGACTCAAGACCTTGCCGTAGTGCAGCGCCACAAACAGCATCCCGCCCCCGGCAATCAGCGCCACCGCGATGGAGAGTAGGCTGGACAAAATCCCCTGCTGGATCAAGAAGATCGTGATCAGAGGGAGGAAAATCGCCATAGCGATATCCTCGAATACCAGAATAGAGAGCACCGTGCAGGTCTCGTCGTTCTCCATCCGCCCCAGATCGGTCAATAATTTAGCGATAATGCCTGATGAAGAGATATAGGTGGTCCCGCCGAGCAACACCGCCGGCAACACATCCCACCCTAGCAGCAATCCGACCAAGAAGCCCGGTGGGAAATTCAAGACAAAGTCCACAATACTGGCCGGAAGCGCGTGCCCCAAGTTCTCCTTGAGCCGGTCGCTGGAATACTCCAGGCCCATCGTAAAGAGCAAAAGAATCACGCCGATTTCCGCGCCCAAATGAACGAAATCTTCGCTAAAGTACAGCGGAATCAGAGAGTTATTTCCCACAGCCAACCCAACTAGCAGATAAAACGGAATCGCAGAGACCCCCAGTTTACTCGCCAGCCGGGCGACGATGGAAAGCCCGAAAATAATCATCCCCAACTCGATAAGCGTCAAAGACATCACACTCATATCATGCATATTCACAAATAACTCTTCCCCTTTTCTTATCCGCAACTTTATTCTGAAAGAAGAAAGTTGCCGGGACAACATCCATATTTTTTCCAAAATCCTACCCCAATATAACCGTTCAACAGTTTAACACTTCACAAGGATAATGTCAAATTATGGTATGAGTAGAATTTTCCCATTTTGTTATTACATCCCACTCGCTCTAAGCGGATTGTTAAATCCGCGTCTCTTGAGCATATTTTGAACGTGTTTTCAGATTGCGCAAGCAAAACGGGGATCTAGCGATCCCCGTGGAGCGAGACTTGAAAAACCCCAGGTATGAGTGAAATATTAAACTTGAGACGCGCTGCCCTATGACGGCGCCCCACACTACGCAACGATGCGCAGATCCCAGGGCGGAGCTTTGCTCTCCAGATAGGCGCGTCGATGCTGCGCGAAGGCCGGATCGATGCGCGAGAGGGGGACGGCGCGCCCATCGACGAGCACGTCGGGATCGACGGCGCGGACTTTGGGCAGGACGTGGAGATCGGCCGGCGGAGAAGTCCGCACAAAGTCCACCTCTGGGCGGAGGAGGGCCAGCCAGCGTTGCACTTCCGGCGCGTCGGCGGCCCGCAGCCGCGCCATGATGGGATCATCGGCGCCGGCGAAGTCGGCCTCCGTGATGATCTCACAACGGAGCGCGGCCTGCAACGCGCGCGCCATGATCGCGTACCAGCCGACCTCCTGCACGGAGCACCAGCAGCGATCATCCAGTGCGATGAACATCTCGCCCAGCCACCGCGCGGCCTCGATGTCGTTGACGACGATGCGCCCCTCCCAGATTCGCAGGTGAGCTAACAGCGCTTCGACCTCCGCCACGGTGAAGGCGGCGAAATCCACGACGCCATCGCGGAGGAAGTAATCCAGGCGGTCGGCGCAGAGGGCGGGGAGCGGCTGCTCCAGCAGCGAGAAGTTCTCCGCCTCCGTGATCCGCCGCCAATCCAGCCCGTGGCGCGCCAGCAAATCGGGCAGGTCGGAGCGGACGATCATCTGCTCGCGGTGTTCCTCATGGTAAGTATGGTCGTGGTTGGGGAAGACGAAATCGATAACGTGGGAGAAGGCCGTGTGCGGGACATCGTGCAGCAGGCCGGCGGCCTGCTCGACGACATCCGCGCCCAGCCGGCGCAGCAGCAGCGCCACGCCAACGGAGTGATCGAGGCGGGTGGTGGCGCGCTCCGGCTTGATGTAGGCCGTGACGCCACCCTGATGGATGTCAGCAAGGCGCTGCACGGCGCGCGAATGAAAGATATCGCACAGCAGCGGCTCGGTGAAGGTCGCCGCGCCGTAGACGGGATCGTGCCAGTGAATGTGGGTCATTGGGTCTCCAGGTTTTACTCACCCTTGCGAAGGTTGCGCGAGGATTTATGAAGATAGCGCATCCTCAAGTCGCGCAGCAGCTTACTTGAATGGCTCTCGTCTAACCTTCGCAAGGTTTGATGATTCTTATTCTACTCACCCTTGCGAAGGTTGCGCGAGGATTTATGAAGATAGCGCATCCTCAAGTCGAGAGGCAGCTTACTTGAACGGCTCTCGTGTAACCTTCGCAAGGTTTGATGACACAACAACGCCCGACGTCCAGATGACTCCAGACGCCGGGCGTCGAGTATCAGGCGGCAACTATTCGATGCGCAGGTATTGCTTGCGCTTGGCCCCGCAGATGGGGCATTCTTCCGGCGGTTCGTCGCCGGCGTGGGTGTGGCCGCAGGCGGAGCAGACCCAATACTCCGGCGTCTCTTCCGGCGACTCCTCGTCTAAATTCTCCAGCGCCTCGCGATAGAGCTGCTCGTGGATCTTCTCGACCTCCCAGGCCCAGCGGAAGGTCGTAGCGGCGCGGCGATGCCCTTCTTCTTCCGCATCCGCGATGAACTCCGGGTACATCGTGACAACCTCGTAGTTCTCGCCCCCCATCGCCTCCTTCAGATTCGCCTCCGTGTCCTTGATGCCGCCGAGCGTGCGCAGGTGATTGTGGGCGTGGATGGTCTCCGCCGCCGCCACCGCGCGGAAGAGCCTGGCGATATGATCATGGCCCTCGCGCGCCGCCGCCGCCGCGTAGGCCAGATACCGGCGATTGGCCTGCGACTCGCCAGAAAATGCAGCTTTCAGATCTTCAGTTACTTTTGACATTAAATTATCTCCTTTGGGTCGTTTG
>CAZCAI010000075.1:0-18424 GCA_964496595.1 uncultured Anaerolineales bacterium | reverse complement strand
TCGGTATCGCCGTAGCGAATGTGGAAGCGCCGTCGCTCCTTATGCACCTCGAAGCTGCTTTCCGGCTTGAAATACTCGCGATAGAAGCGCAAACTCCGCATCGCCGAGGCGTCGAAGCGCGAGCGGGAGAGCAGCACCGCGTTGTCGTACTCGTGCTCCTTGGGGCCGGTGATGAGCGTCAGGCGCGAGATCACGTCGATCAATTCGTCGGTGTCGGCATCCCGCACCTCATCCTCGCGATAGCGCAGGCGGCTGTCCCACCGGTCATCGAAGAGGAAGTAGGTGTCGTACTGCTTGCGATTGGAACCGCGCAGGAAGGTAATCTCCGGCATCTGACGCAACTTCTCCTCCAGCGCCCTGAGATCCGCCGGCTCGACCTGCACCTTGACCTGCACCTCGAAGCTCTTCTCGCGGGCCACGCCGCCGATGGCGATCAACTTGCTGAGCACGCTCTCCTCGCGGCGCATCAGGAAGGCATCGATGTCGCTGGCCAGCGCGTTGGCCTCCTCGCGAATCTGCTCCACATCGACCGTGAGCAACTTGCGGTCGCGCATCAGCCACGCGCCATTGACCATCACATTCTGGACGTCCTCCTGATGGGCGGCGTAGACGATCCGGGCGTAGATGTTCTTGGGATCGCGGTGGAATTGGGGGATGCTGTGCGGCCCCGCCAGCGAGAGGGTGATCAGATCCGCGCGCTTGCCGGGTTCCAGCGAGCCGGTGATCTCCGCGATGTGCATCGCGCGCGCGCCCATAATCGTCGCCATCTCCAAAACCTGGCGCGCGGGCAACACCGTGGGATCCATCGTGCCCACCTTGGCGATCAGCGCGGCCAAGCGCAGCTCCTCGATCATATCCAAGGCGTTGTTGCTGGCCGCGCCATCGGTGCCGATGCCCACGTTCAGCCCGATCTTGAGCATCTTATCCACCTGCGCGATGCCGCTGGCCAACTTGAGGTTGCTGCTGGGATTGTGCGAGATGCCCACGTTGTAGTGCTGGAGCGTGTGCATCTCGCCCTCGTCCAAGTGGACGCAGTGCGCGGCCGTGGCCCTGGTCTCGAAGACGCGCAGCTTCTTAAGCCACGGCACCGGCGGCATATTGTACTTCTTGCGGTGATCTTCGACCTCTTGGGCCGTCTCGGCGATGTGGATGTGCAGCGGCGCGTCGAACTCCAGCGCCAGATCCACGGCCCCCTCGATCAGCTCCGGCGTGACGGTGTAGGGCGCGTGCGGCGCGATGCCGGGAATCACCAACGGATGACCGCGCCAACGCATGATATAATCCCGCGTCCGGGCCAGGCCCTCCTCGTAGCTGGCGGAATCGGGGCTGGGGAATTTGAGGACGCTCTGCAAACAGACGCCGCGCAGCCCGGCCTGGACGGTGGAGTCGGCCACCGCCTCCTCGAAGTAGTACATATCCATAAAGGTGGTCGTGCCGGAGCGGATCATCTCGGCGGCGGAGACCTGCGTCCCCAGCCAGCAGAAGTGCGGATTGACGAAGTCGCGCTCGACGGGCATCATATAGCCCATCAGCCAGACATCCAAGCGCAGATCGTCGGCCAGCGTGCGGAGCAACGTCATCGGTGTGTGGCCGTGGGCGTTGACCAGCCCCGGCATCAGGACGGCGTTGCCGGCGTCCACGCACTCGGCGGCGGCGTACTGCTCCAGGATCTGGGCCTGCGGGCCAACCGCCGCAATATTCTGGCCCTTGACGGCCACCGCGCCAGGCGTGTGAATCGTATAGGCGTCGTCCATCGTCAGCACAAAATCGGCGGTGATGATGAGATCGACCTGCTCAGGGGATGAAGACTTATGCTCGTTCATTGGATACCTCCAGTTATGCTAGGTGATTTTCAAGATTGTACTATCAGATGGATTTTGACGCAATCGCTCAACTTCGCTGTACGTAGTACAACGCGGCGGAAGTTCCTCCCCAGTTAGCTACGCTCGGAGCGGATCGTCAGATCCGCGACTCTACGTCGGAACGGGGAACTGACGTTCCCCTTGGAGCAAATTTAACTGGGGAGCCATTTATGCCGCGCTGTACGTAGTCAGCTACGGAATGACCCTGGGGAATGGAGTAGCGTGACCATCAGGTCTCGCGGGCGTGATGCATGACCGTCTCGCGATCTTCGGGATCGGTAATGCCGTAGAGGTCGAGCACGATGCGATCAATGACCGCCTGCCGCCCGGTGATTTGGGCGCGGAGCGCCGTCACTTCGGCTAAGATGCGCTGGCGCGCCGCCGCGTAGGCCGCCATGTCCCTGGGCGTCGGCGTGGTCTTGACCTCGCGCCAGAATTGCTCGCGCTGCGCGGGCAGGACGCGCGCAAGATACGCGATTAGCGCCGGGTCGCCCCGCAAGGTAAGGGTATCCGCGCCGCGCCCTTTGGCGCGCAGGGTGATGCGGTCCTCAGCAGATTGCTTCACGCGGTAGAAGTAGAACTCGTCGCGCGGCCCTGCGATATCTTCCTCATCTTCCTCTATGCGCAAGGTGTGGTTCTGGAGATGGATCATCACATTCCATTGCTCGGCGTCGGGCATGTGGCGCGCCACGGCCAGCGGATCGACCGCTGGGAGCGGATCACCCTCCTCCAGGCGAGTAAGGCGCGCGTCGAAGTAGCGATTGGAGCCGGCCAACTCCTTTTTGAGCGCGATGATCTGATCCACGAGCGCCACCAGGCCATCGTGTACCACATCCTCCTGCCCGGCCTCCAAGGCTTGATGGAGCGCGTCGTAGGCGGCGTCGTAGTCGCCCGCATCCAATCCGGCGTTGAGATTCGCCAACCCAGCTTGCTTGGCGGCCTCATCAGTGGGCGGATCGAAGCGGATACGGCGGATGGGCAGATATTTGATTGATCGTCCATAATAGCCAAAAACATTCCCGTAACGAGTGTTTTTATTCAAACACCAGAAGATCAACACGCGGGAGTTCAAAAGCGCCAACAGATACTTCAAGCTTTCAGGCGTACCGGGGAGACGAGTAATCAAAGATATGTCAGAATTTTCGTAAATCCCTGGTTCAGAATAAGTGAAGATATTAGTTGGCGCCAATCTTGGAACAGCTAAATGCTCCTGTTCAAAAACTTCAACATCTCGCGTCCGATGAAGTTCATACCAGTGCTTGGTGCGCCCATACGTACCATTTCGAGCTTCTAAAATAGCTTTAAAAGGCGCTAAATGCTTTTTGATGTTCGGTAATTGATCAATATCCACATTGTGGGTCAGATAAAGAATCCACAACTGTTCTTTGCCGGAGTAATTCGCCAGATAACGGGTAAGATCCGAATTTTTGTAGAAAGGCTTGCACACCTCTTGTTCCGATTCTGTTAAGTGCAACCGATCTAATTCTGACTGCGTCAGTACAAAGATGGGCGCGCCCACCGGATAATCTTCTCCGATCACCAACTTCTGTTTGGAACGCGCCAGGCGGTCGGCGTTGGATTGAATGCCTTGATCAAACTGACATAGATCCGAAAGCGGCTCGGACACCGCCTTAATTTGAGAGAGCAAGCTATGAGTATCAGAGGAAATGGATAAAGACCACTCCCGGACCCCCATGGTAGCTTGCGAAGTCGGATATCGAAACGCTTCTACTACATTATCTTCATACCACTCGGATTCACTCGTATGGATATTAACGTTGTTCAAAATATGAGTTAACAAGGCATCCAAATGATCTTGGAAGCTTTTACTTTCTCCCCCTATCGGCCCGTTTTTCACTTTCACAATCCAAGGACGGTGCGCAGCTCGCTCCGCTTTATCGTCGCAGCGCTCCAGCACGATGATCATATTGTGCTGGCCCGGCGCATCGGAGAAGATGCGCGTCTCGCCAAAGTCAATCATCTCGATGATCTTGGCGTGATCCAAGATATACTGGCGCAGCGTTTTAGCCCCGCTGGCCGTGGGCCAATAACTCGTGGTGATGTAGCCCAGCCGCCCGCCGTCGCGCAGTTTGCTCAATCCCAAGATGATAAACCAGTAAAGGTAGTCCATCTTGCCTTGATAATATTCATCCCAATACTCAAAGTTATGGCGGTAGTAGCGGAACATCTCTTTGTGCCCCTTCTCCCCCACGTAGGGCGGATTGGAGCAGACATAATCCATCTCCCGCTCTTCTTTGAGCCAATCGTAGACGATGCGCTTGAAGCCGGTGAAAGCGACGATGTCGTGGCGGCGATCTTCCTCGTAGACCTCGTCCTCGCGCGCCATACCGGGGACGTGGTTGTTGTGGGTGTCGCTCAGGGTCGGCTGGAGGCGATTGTGCAGTTTGAGCGCATCCTGATGGAGCACGGAGAGGGCAAAATTGCGCCCAAAGCGATGCGCGTGCGGCGCTTTCTTCTGGATGGCGGCGATGATGGGCGTGAGTTGAATCAACAGATTCACCTCGGTCAGATAATACGCAAAGGCGTTGATCTCGGCCCCGCGCAGACCCTCGATAATGGCCAACATTGCCAACGTCAGATCGTCGATGCTAATGTTTGCCAGCGCGTCAGCATCAGCGGGATCGAAGTCCGGCCCCAGCACCGCCTCGCGGATGCGGCGCGCGGCTTCGACTAAGAAGCCGCCGGAGCCGGTGCAGAAATCCGCCACGACGCGCGGCCCGCGCGCGCCTTTTTCAAAGCAAAAGATGCGGTCGGGCTGATCAAACCCCACGCGATCCCAGATAAATTGCACCACAGGGCGCGGCGTGTAATATTGGCCCTTGTTTTTGCGATCCGTCTCATCCAAATAGGCCTCGTAGACCGCGCCCAACACATCGGCGTCCAAGGCGCGGAAGTCAAAGCGGGAAAATTCATAGAGCACATCGACCAACACCGTCTCCGAGGGCGTATACCAGGTGTAGTTATTCTCCGCGCCGTAGAGCCACGTGTAGCGCTCCTGTGCAAAGTGGAACGCCTGACTCAGCACACGCTGAATCTCCTGCTGGAAATGCGCATACCAGTGCGCAAAACCGCCATCGTAGAGCACCTGATCGATAAAGCCAATATCTTCCCAGACGCGGGCCAACAGAATCCGCGTCATCGCGAAGTAGGCCACGCGGTAACAATAGCGATCCAAGGCACGGCCATCGGTTGAATCGGGAGCAGATTGAACCAACACAGCCAGTGTACTATCGTCAATCTTACGCTCCGGCGCGCCGGTATCCATCTCGCGGGCCAGCGTATCAATCTCCAGCGCGATACGCTCCCGGCGCTCCGGCTTATAGCGATATTGGTCTGGCAGATGGCGATCATACTGTCGGACATCCTCGTGGAGCATCGCGACGACGTTATGCAAACGCCGCACCAAATCATCGAGATCAAGCGTAGCGCTCTGCGGTGTGTGGCGCGCATCGCTGATCGCCTGAATCTTGCCGGCGCGATCCAACGCCCGCCGTTGGAAGCGCTGCACAAAATTGAAGAAGCGCTCGGTGTTCGGCGCTGCCAGGGCCGCTGCGGGATCGCGCTGATAATCCCGATAGAGTTGGTAGAAGCTGAAGCTATATTTCGGTTCGGGTTGCTCCGTTTGCAGGGTGTAGACGGCCAAATCGCGCAGGTTGGAGAGCACGCCGTATCGCAGCGCCCGCGTCCGCATGTAGCGGGCAATCTGGTCATAGCGCCGGCCCAAATCCTGGGTGTCGGTGCCCTTGGCGTCGAAGACAAACGGGTGGAGGTGCGTATCATCGGGGATAAAATCCGGTCGCTTCCCCGAGACCTTGCTGGCTCGCTGGGAAAGCAGGTCTTGGTGTAACGTAAAACCCAACACCGCCTCCAAGAACTCGCCCAGCAGACCGTCCATCAACTCCCGTTCGTCGCCGTGTGCGCCCTGCACATACGCGAGATAATCCGCCGCCTGATGATCGCCATAGGCCGCCCAGTTCACGCCATCCAGGATAGCAATGGTTGTCTCGATCAGTGATACGTCGTTAGGCATACATTTTCCTCAAATCAATCTCCAAAATCGTAACAACTCGGACACTTGTTCGTAGTCAGGCACGCAATGGAATGGAGTGCCGTTGTAAAGCCCGAAAAACGCCACTCCGCTTACGCCTAACGGCGCCGCTCCGAGGCTTACTACGAACCAAAATTGATGCTTTTAAGATGACAGGAGTGTTTTCGAAGAGTTTATTGCATCTTAGGGTCTAAATTATCAGAACTAAAGCGTAAACCTATTTTTGCTCGTAGATGAACCATCCCCAGTAGAGACGCAAAATCTTGCGTCTCTACACATCGGTCAGCTTCCCGGAAGGTTGAGCCAGCAGTCACCACAAACTTACATCACCAACGTCACATCGAAGTGGGAGAGAATGCGCTGGATGGGGGTGAAGAGCATGACGTTATCGGAGCCGGCGAAGAGGAGGCCAGCGGCGCGGCGTTCTTCATCCAAGACCGCCGATCCCGAATCACCAGGGGCGCTCATCTTGCTGGTCATAATCTGATCGACGAAGCGGGCGGTCTGGCCCTCAAAATCGACGTTGACCGCGACATCGATCTGGGTAATAGTGCCCTCCGTCAAGCCGCTGGTGCGCCCCATCTTCTGGACGCGCATGCCAAGCTGTGGCTCGACGATGCCCGTCGGCGGGCCGATGTTTAGGATGTCGGGCGGCACGTCATCGGGCGCGTCGATGCGAGCCAGCGCAGCGTCCATCACATTCTCGCCGGGCGTTACCTGGATGGAGCGCAGGCGATGGTGCGAGCCGGTCGCCTCGGCCAGGGTATTGAGCAACCGCGCGAACGCCTCCGTCACGTCGCAGTTCCCCGACGCCTCGCCAAAATCGAGCGGGACGAAGTCGCGCAGCACAGCGACGCGATCCTCCGCCGCGCCCAAATCCACCGCGCCCGGCTGCCAAATCGGATCGCCTCGCTTGGCGATGTTGCAATTGGCTAAGATGTGGTTGTTGCTGAGGATGAAGCGCTCGCCGGCGCGCTCGACCAGATAACCAAACGTCCCCGCCGTGACCTGGGGATGGCCGATGGAGATACCCGGCTGGATGGGTCGCCGCCGCTCCCTGGGGTTCAGCGCCGCATGCGCGCGAATGCGCCCCGTCTCGATCACATCGGTGGACAGGCCATCCACGCATTGGGGGACCAGCTCCGATTCAGTCAAGTGCTCGCGAGGAAATTTTCGCGTCACGGAGACCACGATGCTCAACTCCTCGGTCGTATACTCGCCGGCCATCTTATATCCCAGCCCACAGGCGGTCACGTTGGGCCGCTTAAAGAGATCGGGCAGAGCGCCCTGAAAAACTCGCCGCGCTTGCGCCATCATTCGATCCGTCATTCTATTCCTCCTCATCACTAGATGTGCGGTCGTCGCTATCTAGAATGCTATCAACCACATCCTCCACCAAATCCAATCCTTCTTCGATCTTACTTTCCGCCCCCCATCTTTTCCAGAAGGCCCAAGGGTGGCGGGACTTTCGCTCGCGCCCGGCGGAGACCGCGGCCCCTGCCGAGGGCGCTTGCGCTTGGATCTCACCCACCTCGTACACCCGCACCGGCACATCCTCCACCCACTCCGGGATGCGATCCTCCGGCGCGAGATCATCCTCCGGCACCTTGCGCGTCACGTTGACGACAAGGTTCAACTCATCGGTCGGATGACCCTCGCGCTGCCGCTGCCCGATCCCCACCCCGACGACGTTCGGCTTCCGCATCAACTCCGCCTCGTGGCGATGTTTCACCTGGCGGACATAATCCAAATCCCATTCGTCCATGCTAAGACCTCCTCAGAAAATGAGCGAATCAGCAATTAGGAATTTAGAATTGCGAATTTAGAATAATGTTATTGAGTAAAGATTCTAAATTCGCAATTCACAATTCAAAATTTGATATTTGTCGCTTTGCTACGGTGAGAAGCGCCATCAGGCCGATGCCGATCAGCCAGCACCAGTAGCCCCAGCCCCAGGCGACGGGGCGGGCGTGAAGCTGGGAGAGCGCGGGCCGCAAGCGATAGAGCGTCGGCAGGGCGGGCAGGGCGGTGAGCGCGAGCCAGCCCAACAGCAGCCAGGGGCGATAGCGCGCCAGGCGCGGGCCGAGCCAGGCGATCAGGCCGGCGGCCACCATCGCGCCGACGCCGCCCCAGAAGACGACGCGCCAGCCGGGCGTGCGCCACGCGCTGATGATCTCCGGGTAGGACGGCAGCGTCGCCAGCGCGATCCCCGCGCCGAGCGCGGCGGCGATCCAGCGCTGCCAGCGCGAATGCGCGCGCGTCGAGGGCGACGTTATCAAGAGGGGGAGCAGCACCGCCAGTCCGACTAAGGGGAGGCGCAGTGTGTAGAGATTGACGCGCACCGCGCCAGATTCAATCTGCGGCAGCAGGCGCAGTAGATCGAAGAGGTCGTAGGCGTTCCAGGCTAAGGCTGCCGCCTCGCGCCCGATCCACGGGCCGAAGTAGCCGATCATCGCGAGCAGCCACGCCGCGCCGCGCAGCAGCGCGAGGGAAAAGCCAGGCGAGGCGGATCGCCCGGCGCGATCAGGGCGCGGTGATGGTGACATCATCGAAGGCCACTGTGGTCGTGCGGCCCGGCTCGATAGCGTCGGCGAAGAGCGCGACGGCGCCGCTGCCCGCCAGCTCGTCATCGACGCGGGAGGCCAACAGGGTGTCGTTCACCCAGAGCGAGAGCTTGTTATCGCGACAACGGATGCGCATCTCGTTATCCGCTTTGCCGACATTGATCACATCACTGGCGTGCGGCCCCACCAGGGGGGTGGGCGCGCCCGCAACGACGCGCAACATCACATAGTAGCCGTCGGCGCTGATAGCGAACAGATAATAGTTCTGCTCATCCCGCTGCCGGCAGATCAACCCCATCCAATTATCAACGGCGCCCTGGACGTGGCGGATGTGGGCCGAGACCGTCACATCCCGGCGGGATTCACCGACCAGCGGGGTGTAGACCGCCAATCCCGCGCCGCGATCCTCCAGAAACATCTCGCCCGCCTGCGCGTAGACGGCGCTCTCCTCCGTCTCGAAGCGCACCCAGCCAACGTGCGGCGGCGCGAAGCTATCGGCGAGGATAAGGTCGCCCGCCTCCTCCGCATCATCCTCATCATCCTCGTTGCCGCCTGGCGCCGCCTCTTCATCCGCGGCATCTTCGGTCTCTTGACCGCTCGGCGGCGTCACCGGGGAGACGGTCGTGGGCGTGGGCGTACACGCCGGCGCCCCTACCATCCAGAGCAGCGCCGCTACGACCAGCAGCAGACGGCTCATCCGCCAACCTCCGCCACGCTCCCGGCGCCCTCTTCTTCCGCCGAGATAATCGGCAACGCCAAGATAAAGGTCACACCCGAATTGTCCGGGTTGCTTGCGGCCCAGATGCGGCCCCGATGCCTGGCGACGATCTCTTTGACGATTGATAGTCCTAATCCCATCCCTCCATATTGGCGATTGGTCGCGCCATCCACCTGATAAAATCGATTAAAAATCTTCCCCATCTCCACTTCTGGGATGCCGATGCCAGTATCCCGAATCTGAATCCACACCTCATCTCCGTGCTGTGCGGCTTGCATCCAAATTTTACCATGCTTTGAGTTAAACTTGATCGCGTTATCCAATAACTGTCCCAGCGCCTGGACGATATGACGCGCGTCCGCCTCGACCATAGGTAGAGATTCGGGCAAATCGGCGATGATCTGGATGTTCTCCCGCATCGCTTTTTGCTTATTGGCCTGGATCGCGGTCATACAGATGGGACGAATGGACTGCGGGCTGAAGGAGAGATGTCGCAGATTCTCCTGCTCCAGGCCCTCCAGCGTTGTGATCGATTCAACGATGTCGATCACCCGAGTTGTGTGCGTGCGGATCGCTTCGAAGGCTTCCTGCTGAAGGTCGGTCATCTCGAAGCCCAGCGCGCCGCCGAGCGCGAGATCCACGTAGCCCTTGACTATCGAGAGCGGCGTGCGCAACTCGTGCGAGACATTCTGAATAAATTGGGATTTCATCGCATCTAAGTGCCGGAGCTGCTCGTAAGCCTGACGCATCTCTTCGTGCAGATGGGCATTGACCAGCGCGGGGGTGACGGCCTGCGCCACGGCCCGCATCACATCGATCTCACGCGCGCTCAAGGGCTGGCCGGCGCGCGCCTCCGCACCCAGCGCGCCGATGACGTCCCCCTGCGCGAGCAGCGGGATGATGATCAACGGCGCGAGGTCAGCGCCGTCCCGGCGGCAGTCGCCGGCATAGCACATCGCCGCGATGTCCGCGCCTCGGATCAGCTCCTTTTCCCTCAGTAAATGGTGCATTGGGGAATCGGCCTCCCACGCGGTCAACTCCCGCATCATCTGCGATACATAATCCGGCGCGCGATCTTCGGCCGCCAGCCGGAGCGCGGCGTCCTGGATATGGATCGCGGTCACCAGGGGGACGCGCAAGCTCTTTCGCAGGCGTTGGCAGATCAGTTTGAGGATCTCATCTGAATTAAGGGTGCTGTTGACCGTTTTGAGGATCTCGTTCAAGACCTGCGTTTCCTCCAGGCGACGCCTGAGCCGCTGCGCCATCAGCGCTTTCTCCAACGCGATGGAGGTCTGCCCGGCCAGCAATCGCGCGATGTGCACCTCCTCATTCCGCCAGGTGTGCGGCCTGGTATCTAACAAAACGAGGACGCCGGCGGTGTGATCCTGCATCTTCAGCGGGACGCTCAGTCCGGCGCGGATCGTCCCCTCGCGGCGCGTCCATGTCAGCCAGGGACACTCGGTCAATCGCTCCGGCGTGGGATAGCGCACGGGGAAATCGGGCTGCCGCGCCAGAGTCCCCTCTTCCCAACATTGAATGATCGTGGCCCGCGCCTCGGCCTCCTGCACGATGTTCTGGGTGTAGATAAAGTCTTGAGCGTTCCCCTGCTGGTGGTGCAAGGCGATCAGCCCTTTGGGTAAGCCCATCAGGCGCAGCGCGTACTCCAAAATCGTGTGCATCGCCTCGGTAGCGTTATCCGAGATAGCTAAAATCTTCTGGTCAATATTAGCCAGGGCCATCAATTGATCCCGTTCCCCACGCAGCGATTGATAGAGACGGACGTTGGCCAGGGCGACGGCCATCAAATCGGCCAGCGATTGCAGCGCGTTGAGATGTCGAGGCTGATAGAAGTCCGGCTCCTCCTTGGTCAATGTCAGGAAGCCGATGACGTAATCGCGGACGCGCAGGGGCGCGATCATCACGGATAGCTCCTCCGCACCGGGGAGCTTCATCCAGCGGGGGTCTTCGTGGGCGCGCGGCAGCAATATCCCCTCGCCGGTCCGGGTGATCTCCTCCCACAGGGGAGCATCTGCCAAAGAAACGCCCCCACAGACGCGCGATCTCGTCTCCGGCGTCAGCCCCTGGGTGTACGGCGAGAGTACGGTCTCATCGTCATCGTCAATCAGCGAGATGATGAGCGCGTGGGAAGGCAGGATGGCCGCCAATTGCGCGGCGGCCGTCCGCATCACCTGCTCCTCATCCAAGAGGAGCGTAAGCGCAGCGCCTAATTGTTGGAGCGTCTCCGCGAACTTGCGCGCCGTCCGCTCTTCGCGAATCAAATCCAACTGGCGTTGAGCTTGCGCATCTGCCGCGCGGCGCTGCTGATGACGCGCCAGAGCCTGGCGCATCAGTTCTAGGAAATAGGGCGTATGCACGTACTCGAGGGGCAACGCCGCCACATCCTCAGCTTGCAACAGGTCAATCAGCGCTTCGCAGGCCGACGCTTCCAGTAGGATGAAGTACAACAGCGAGTCCGCCTGCGACCTAAGCTGCGAGATAGCCGCCTCGAGGTGCGGGCCGGGGCGGAGGATCACCGCGCAGGGAGCATGCGCCGCGATCAACGCGCGCGCCTCTTGAAGATCGCAGCAGGCATACACGCGCAACTCAGGGCGCCGATTCAGCGCCGCCAGGAGCGTCTCATCCATCCGCTCCTCGCCGCTATTTTGGATCCACAACACATCCATACGCATCTCCCAGATGAAAGAAAGTAGAACTTCAACGTCTCAGCAACATCACGATTTCAGAGCGTCCAATGATTTAAAAGCGGCCACATCTGGCGCTTCCTTTGGCGCTTCCTTTGGCGCTTCCTTTTCCGAAAACTGCCTGGGGTTGGGCGGTCGATCCTCTTGAAGCGTGCTCAGACATCGCAAGGCCATACGGGCGATATCCGCCACGCTGCGCATAGGCCCGTGATCTTCCTTCCAGGCCGGCGCGTGATCCGTCAGTAACGTTCGCAAGTGGGGAATCGCTCGGGGATCGCCCAAATGACCGAGCGCTTGAGCCGCTATCCCCCGCCAATAGCTATGCGGCGATTTCAAATAGGTCGCCAACGGCTCAACCGCCCGCGCGTCGCGCAACTTCCCCAACGCTTCTATGATCGCCGCCGAGGCGATGGGCATATCCCGGCTGCTTTCGAGCGCCTGGATGAGCGGCTCAACGATCCCCGGGTTGAGTTCCCCGGCCTGCGAGATGTTCCACGCCGCGTTCATCCGCATAAATTGATTCTCATCTTGCAAAACACAGCGCAACGCTTCGTTGAGGATGGCCTGCTCGCCATGCACGCGCAGCCAATACAAGGCCGTCTTCCGGCAATGCTCATCCGTATCCTCAAGCACTACATCCCGCAGCGCCAACATCACCCGCCGACTTTTCCGCTGGCCGAGCAACTGTCCAAGCCTAAAGGCCGCCTCCCGCCGCACCTGCGGATCGTCATCGCGGAGCGATGCGAGTAGGGATACTACAGTGGGGTTATCGTCCAATTCAACGCGCCCTTTCACAGATCTCTTCTGATTACAATATCTGTTTGATAGCCGATCACAGTCGGTATCTACATTTTAGCATGGATTATGGCATCTGGCAGGTAGGCTAACAGATTTTTGGAAATCCCTCTGAAAGAATTCACCTACTGCCGGCCTGCTGGCATTATGCTTTCGCAGGAAAACAGGTATAGTATAATACCGTAAAGAGGGAATTTGGTGATGGTTCGTCCACGTTAGCGGATAGAAGGTCTTTTTGATACAGGCTCGTCCACGTTAGGAGGATAAGACTGATGATCGAAGTCGAATTAGAGACGATACAAATGAGTTTGGTTTCGCCCCATCGCATCGCAGTGCTCAAAGACCTGGATGCCGAGCGATATTTGCCCATCTGGATCGGACCGTGTGAGGCCGAAGCTATCTCCGTGCGCCTCAACGGCGTCGACCTGCCCCGCCCGCTCACCCACGACTTGACCGTCAATATATTGGACACGCTGGACGCGGAGTTGCAATACATCTACATCAACGCGCTCGTCGACAACACCTTCTACGCCCAACTGATCTTGGATCTGGGCGACGAGATCATCGAGGTGGACTCGCGTCCCAGCGATGCGATGGCTATCGCGGTGCGCGCCGGCGTGCCCATCTACATCTCGGAGCAGGTGATGGACGAAGCAAGCGTCGTGCCCGAACCTGATATTATGCAAGAGGCCTCCCGTGAAGAGGATTTATCCGTCTTCCGCGAATTTTTAGACACGCTGAACTACGATGCATCCGAGGGTCGCGATAACTGAGGCCTCAGAACAGGAGAAAATATAACGTTGATATTTAAAACCATTACCACCCCTGCAAGGTGTGCGCTTAGACCATGACCACTCCAGAGAAAACCGTCCCCCATAATATCGAAGCCGAGGAAGCGGTCTTAGGCGCGCTGTTAATCGATCCGGAAGGTATCTTCCGGGTGCTTTCTTTTTTGCGCAGCGAGGACTTCTACCTCCAGAAGCATCGCTGGATTTTCGAAGCGATCCTCAAGATCCACGAGCGCCGCGACCCCATCGACTTTCTGACCATCAACACCGAGTTGGAAAATCACGATCAATTGCAGGCGGTCGGCGGCGCGGCCTACATCTCCAAGTTGATGAACGCCGTGCCCTCCGCCATCAATATCGAATCCTATGGGCGAATGGTGGAGGAGACCGCCGTGCGCCGCCGCCTGTTGGATTCCGTCAGCGACATCGCCCGCTATGCCTACAACGAGACGATGCCCATCGATCAGGTCGTCGACCGCTCCGAGCAATCGCTCTTCGGCGTCTCCCAACGTCGCACCCGCCGCGAGTTGCAGCCGGTGCAGGAGGTGGTACAACGCTACTACGACCGGATCGAATATCTCTACGAACATCGCGGCGAACCGTTGGGTGTTCCCAGCGGCTTCCGCGATATCGACCAGATGTTGGGCGGCTTCCAGCGCTCCGACCTGCTGATCTTAGCCGCGCGACCAGGCGTGGGCAAGACCTCGCTGATGATCACCTTCGCGCTGAAGGCCGCGCAGAAGCGGCGCACCGTCGCGCTCTTCAGCCTGGAGATGTCGGCGGAACAGTTGGTGCAGCGCATGATCTCCCAGATCAGCCACATCGATGCCCAGCGCCTGCGCCTGGGCCGCCTGCGCGATGACGAATGGCCGCAATTCACCGACGCGATTGGACATCTTGCCGAGCTACCCATCTTCATCGATGACACCCCCTCCATCTCCGTGCTTCAACTGCGCACCAAATGCCGCCGCCTGGCCTCCGAGCGCGGGCTGGATATGGCCTTCGTCGATTATCTCCAACTGATGACGACCGAAGCGCGCACGGATAACCGCGTCCAGGAGGTCTCCTACATCTCGCGCTCGCTCAAAGGCCTGGCGCGCGAGCTGGATCTGCCGCTGATGACGGCCTCGCAGCTTTCCCGCGCCGTCGAGCAGCGCGCGGACAAAGTTCCCGTGCTCTCCGATCTGCGCGAGTCAGGATCTCTTGAACAGGACGCTGACATCGTGATGTTTATCTATCGGGACGAGATGTACCATCCAGAGACAGAGAAGCCGCGCATCGCGGACATCATCGTCGCCAAGCACCGGAACGGCCCGACGGGGACCGTCCAACTCTTCTTCAACAGTCGCCTCACGCAGTTCGCCGACGCGGCGACGCACACCTCGCCGGAGCAATATAGCGGCGGGGGCGGCCCGCCGCCCCTGGGGACGTGAGCATGAGCGACCGGCAATCCTCCCAGCAAGCGCGCATCAGCATGCGCCACTTCTCCGGCTTTCCGGCGGGGAAGCAGGCCACCGTGGCGCTGCCGGAGCAGGTCTTCACCGAGCTGATCCCCCACATCGACGATCTGGCGGAGTTGCAGGTGACGTTGATCGCGCTGTGGCGGCTGGCGCAGATGCGCTCCGACACCGCGCCATGGATCACGGAAACGGAGTTGTGCGCGGAGCCGGCGATGCAGGCCGCGTTCGGCGAGGCGGTCGAAACCGAGGTAGGATGCGCGTTAGCGCGCGCGGCGGCGCGGGGCGCGCTCTTGATGGGCGAGTGGGAGCGGGCGGACGGGACGCGCGAGCGACGCTACTTCGCCAACAGCCCGCGTGGGCGCGCCGCCGTCGCGGCGATGGCCCAGGGCCGCCCGCCGATGCGCGCCGAGCGCGTCTCGCATCCCAACATCTTCACACTCTACGAGCAGAACATCGGCCCGTTGAGCGCGCTCCTGAGCGAGGAGCTGATGGAGGCCGAGAAGAAATATCCCGCCGCGTGGATCGAGGAAGCCTTCCGCGAAGCCATCAGCCGAAATAAACGCAATTGGAAGTACATCCACGCAATTCTAGAACGTTGGTGGACTGAGGGGAAAGATGAAGAAGATCGACGAAATCGCGAGAGAGATCGGCGCCGATATATCGAGGGTAAGTATCGCGACATCATCCAGCACTGATCGCGACCGAGATGCAGTACAGTCAGAAATAGAGGCGGGCGACGATCCACTTGGCGATCCCAACTGCCCGATCTGTCACGGCCTGGGCTACGTGCGCCGGGATGTGCCGGTCAATCATCCCGACTTCGGCAAACTCTTCCCCTGCACCTGCCGCCGGGAGGAGCTTCAATCCCGCCGCCACGAGACGATGCGCTCGATGAGCAGCCTCAAAATTTTAGAGCGCTACACCTTCGAGAACTTCCGTCCCGACGGCCACGGGCTGTCCGCCGAGCGCCAGCGCAACCTGCGGTTGGCCTACAATCGCGCCGTCGCCTACGCCCAACGACCGGAGGGCTGGCTGCTGATGCGCGGCGACTACGGCTGCGGCAAGACCCACTTAGCCGCGGCCATCGCTAACGACGCCATCGCGCGCGGCGCCCGCGTGCTCTTCGTCACCGTGCCCGATCTGTTGGATCACCTGCGCGGGGCCTACGCGCCCACGGCCACTCAGCGCTACGACGAGCGCTTCGAGGAGGTGCGGACGATCCCGCTGCTCATCATGGACGATCTGGGCACGGAGCACGGTACGCCCTGGGCGCTGGAGAAGCTCTATCAGTTGTTGAACTATCGCTATATGGCGCGCCTCCCCACCGTGATCACCACCAACAGCTCGTTAGATGAGCTGGATCCCCGCCTGTGCTCGCGCCTGGGCGATACCGATCTGGTGGATATGATCACCATCCTGGCACCGGACTATCGCCAGACCGGCACCGATTACGCCAAAATGGAGATGAACACCCTGGCACTGTACGGCGATATGCGCTTCGATAACTTCTTGCTGCGGCAGGGCGAGTTGGCGCGCGAGGAGTTGGACAATCTGCGGCGCGCGGTCGAGTTGGCCAAGGGCTACGCCGCCGAACCGACGGGCTGGCTGGTCTTCAGCGGGGATTATGGCTGTGGCAAGACCCACCTGGCGGCGGCCATCGCCAATCAGCGCGTGAAAGAGGGCCATCCCGCGCTTTTCGTCACCGTGCCCGATTTTCTGGACTATCTCCGCGCCTCGTTCTACCCCCAGAGCGCCGTGCCCTACGACAAGCGCTTCGAGGAAGTGCGATTCGCTCCCCTCTTAGTGTTAGATGATTTGGGCACGGAGTACGCGACGCCCTGGGCGCAGGAGAAGCTCTACCAACTCTTCAACTATCGCTACGTGGCGCGCCTACCCACCGTCATCACCACCTCGCGCACACTGGAGGAGATCGATCCGCGCATCGGCACGCGCCTGGCGGATGTGAGCCGCTGCACGGTCTTCTCGATTATGGCGCCGTCCTATCGCGGCGGCCCCACGCGGCGCTCAAGCTCAAGTAAGGGGCGGCGCCAGCGGTAGGGGATGGAAGATGGAGGTTGGAAGTTGGAAGATGGAGGTTGGAACAGAAAGTTGTGGTCGGCGTCCCCGCCGAGCCACAACGGGGCGGGAAGTTGGAAGTTAGAACGTTTGTGCTATAATTAGATCAGGCAGTTATCGCAAATCACACGCGCGCGGGAGCGCAGGAGGAAAAGATTATGGTCTCGAAGGAACGGTCAAAGGTATTGGATCAAACGGTCGCGCGCATTCATCGCCGCTTTGGCGAAGGGGCGCTGATGCGCCTGGGGGATGCGACGCATTTAGATGTGGAGGTTATCCCCACGGGATCGCTGGCGTTGGATATCGCGTTAGGTGTGGGCGGCGTGCCACACGGGCGGATCACGGAGGTCTACGGGCCGGAAGGCTCCGGTAAGACGACGATCTGTCAGCACATCGTGGCCGAGGCGCAGAAGATGGGCGGCGTGGCGGCCTTTATCGATATGGAACACGCCCTGGATCCGCGCTACGCCGCGAGCTGTGGCGTCAACGTGGACGAACTCTACATCTCCCAGCCGGACACCGGCGAGCAGGCGCTGGAGATCGCGGAGGCACTGGTGCGCAGTAGCGCCGTCGATGTCATCGTCATCGACTCGGTGGCGGCGCTCGTCCCGCGCGCGGAGATCGAGGGCGAGATGGGCGATTCACACCCCGGTTTGCAGGCCCGGCTGATGAGCCAGGCGCTGCGCAAGCTCTCCGGCGCGATCAAGCAGAGCAACACGGTGATGATCTTCACCAACCAGTTGCGGATGAAGATCGGCGTGCTCTTCGGCTCCCCGGAGACGACGAGCGGCGGGCGAGCGCTCAAATTCTACGCCTCCGTGCGTTTGGATGTGCGCCGCATCAAATCGATCAAGGAACACGGCGAAATCGTCGGGCACAGCACGCGCGTCCGCGTGACCAAGAACAAGGTCGCGCCGCCGTTCCGCGTGGCCGAGTTCGACATTATGTTCGGCGAGGGCATCAGCCACGCCGCCGATGTGCTGGAGGTCGGCGTGGAGATGGGCATCATCGACAAGCGCGGCTCGTACTACTACTATCCCGGCGAGGAGCGCATCGCGCAGGGACGCGAGAACGCCAAAGAGGAGTTGGATAACAATCCAGAGTTAATTCAGGCCATCGAGAACGACATCCGCAAGAAGCTCAAAGAGGATAAAGAGGATAAAGAGGCCAAAGAAGAAAAAAGAAAAGAAAGGGCAAGGGGAGCCGAGGAAGAGAGCGTAGAAAGCGTAGAAAGCGGAGAAGAGGAAGAGATAGAGGAAATCGAAGAAGAGGCGGCGGAAGAAGACGAAGAGTAAAACACTCCAGGAACCCTTGCGAAGCTAGCCGAAAGTCGGGATGGTTCAGAAATAGGTTGACACTTTTTTCCTCTACGGGCACTGAAGTACCCTGG
>CAZCAI010000074.1:0-22802 GCA_964496595.1 uncultured Anaerolineales bacterium | reverse complement strand
ACTGACACCAGCGAAAAAGGGCTTGAAAGCCTGATTGTCGCCGCCCTCACCGGCAAGCCGGTCGGCGAGACGCTCTCCGCCGTCCGCGATGAGTTCCCCGGCTACGGAGACGCCCGGCCCGGGGCCGGCTACATCCAGGGCGATTCGGACGACTACGACCGCGAGTACGCCGTCGATCTCGCCAAGCTGCGCGCCTTCCTCGAAGCCACGCAGCCCCAGACCGCCGCGCAGCTCGATCTGGCCGCCGATACCCCGCGCCGCCGCAAGTTCCTGGCCCGCCTGCAGGGCGAAATCGCCAAGCGCGGCGTCATCGACGTGCTGCGCTCCGGCGTCAAGCACGGGCCGCACGCTATCGCCTGCTTCTACGGCGCGCCCACGCCCGGCAACGTCAAGGCCGAGGCGCGCTTCGCCGCCAACCTCTTCAGCGTCACCCGCCAACTCCGCTACAGCAAGGATCAGACCCAACTCGCGCTCGATCTCTGCCTCTTCATCAATGGCCTGCCCATCGCCACCTTCGAGCTGAAAAACAACCTCACCAAGCAGACCGTCGATGACGCGGTGGAGCAGTACAAGCGCGACCGCAGCGCGCGCGAGTTGCTCTTCCAGTTCGGGCGCTGCGTCGTCCATTTTGCGGTGGATGATCAGGAGGTGTGGATGTGTACGCATCTCCAGGACAAAGCCTCGTGGTTCCTGCCCTTCAACAAGGGCTGGAACGACGGCGCCGGCAATCCGCCCAATCCGCGCGGCCTCAAGACCGCCTATCTCTGGGACGAAGTGCTCACCCGCGCGAGCCTTACCAACATCCTCGAAAACTACGCCCAAATCATTGAGAAAAAGGATCAGCGCACCGGGAAAAAGAACCGGCAGCAAATTTTCCCCCGCTACCACCAACTCGACGTGGTGCGCAAGCTGCTGGCCGCCGTCCAGCGCGACGGCCCCGGCCAGCGCTACCTCATCCAACACAGCGCGGGCAGCGGCAAGAGCAACTCCATCGCCTGGCTGGCCCACCAACTCATCGGCCTGGCCGATGACCGGGGCGAACTCTTCGACTCCATCATCGTCGTCACCGACCGCCGCGTGCTGGATAAGCAGATCCGCGACACCATCAAGCAGTTCGCCCAGGTCTCGGCCACCGTCGGTCACGCCCGGCGCTCCGGCGATCTGCGCGCCTTCATCACCCAGGGGAAGAAGATCATCATCTCCACCGTGCAGAAATTCCCCTACATCCTCGATGAAATCGGCGACAGCCACCGCGACCGCACCTTCGCCATCCTCATCGACGAGGCGCACTCCAGCCAGGGCGGGCGCACGGCGGCCAAGATGCACATGGCCCTTGCGGAGCAGGGGGAAGAGGACATCGTGACCCTCGAAGATCGCGTTAATCACATCATGGAAACGCGCAAGATGCTGCCCAACGCCAGCTACTTCGCCTTCACCGCCACGCCCAAGAACAAGACCCTGGAGATTTTCGGGCAAGCCTACCAGGAAGGCGGGGAGATCAAGCACCGGCCCTTTCACACCTACACGATGAAGCAGGCGATCCAGGAAGGCTTTATTATGGATGTGCTGGCGCACTACACGCCGGTGACGAGCTACTTCAGCCTCATCAAAACCGTGGCGGATGATCCCGAATTCGACAGCCAGCGGGCGCAGAAGAAGCTGCGCCGCTACGTCGCCTCCCACGACTACGCCGTCCAACAGAAAGCCGAAATCATCGTGGAGCACTTCCACACCGACGTGCTGGCCCGCCGGAAGGTGGGCGGGCAGGCGCGGGCGATGGTGGTCACGTCGAGCATCCGCCGCGCCATCCAGACCTACCTCGCCATCCAGGCGGCGCTGAAGCAGCGCAAGAGCCAACACCGCGCCATCGTCGCCTTCTCCGGCGAGCACGAGGTCGGCGGCCAGCTCGTCACCGAAGCCGACCTCAACGGCTTCCCCAGCAAGGACATCCCCGAGGCCTTCCGCGAGGCCCCGTACCGCTTCCTCGTCGTCGCCGAGAAGTTCCAGACCGGCTACGACGAACCGCTGCTCCACACGATGTACGTCGATAAAATCCTCTCCGGCATCCGCGCCGTGCAGACCCTCTCGCGCCTCAACCGGGCGCACCCGCAGAAGCGCGACACCTTCGTGCTCGACTTCGTCAACGACGCCGAGGCCATCCAGCGCGCGTTCGAGCCGTACTACCGCACGACCATCCTCAGCGCCGAGACCGATCCCAATAAGCTCCACGACCTCAAGGCGGAGTTAGATGCGGCCCAGGTCTACGCACCCGACGATATCGAGCAGCTCGTCGCGCGGTATCTCAGCGGCGCCAGTCGCGAGCGCTTAGATCCCATCCTCGATGCGTGCGTCGCGCGCTACCTGCAAGACCTGGAAGAGGAGGGGCAGGTATCCTTCAAGGGCAGCGCCAAATCCTTTGTGCGCACCTACAACTTCCTGGCTTCCATCTTGCCCTACAACCACGCCGCCTGGGAGAAACTCTCCATCTTCCTCAACTTCCTCATCCCCAAACTGCCCGCGCCCCAAGAGGCCGACCTCGCCAGGGGCATCTTAGAGGCGGTGGATATGGACAGCTACCGCGCCGAGGTCCAGGCGACGCTCGACATCACGCTCTCCGATGATGACGGCGAGATCGAGCCGGTGCCGGTGGGCCAGGGCGGTTGGAAATCGGAGCCGGAGATGGATCGGCTGAGCAACATCGTCCGCGCCTTCAACGAGATGTTTGGCGATGAGGGCGACTGGAAAGACACCGACCGCATCGGGCAGATCATCGCCGAGGAGATACCGGAGCAAGTCGCCGCCGATCCCGCCTACCAGAACGCGATGCGCAACTCCGATAAACAGAACGCGCGCGTCGAGTTCGAGAAGGCCCTGGGGCAGGTGATGCTCAACCTCCTGGCCGACCAGACCGAACTCTTCAAGCAGTTCAGCGACAACGACAGCTTCAAGAAGTGGGTCTCGGATACGGTGTTTGGGATCACGTACCAGCCGCCAGAGGCGGGCGCCGCGCCGCCGCCGAAGTGATGGACTTTAAAAGACTCTCCTGAAAGAAGGGGGGCGATCTCACGCTAAGACGCAAAATCGCCAAGATTTTTAAGGTTTGGCTTAATTTTATTCATCAAATCGCCGTCTCTGATCACGAAAATTAACCATTACCTTATTGTTCCTGGGTCTA
This sequence comes from uncultured Anaerolineales bacterium, assembly GCA_964496595.1. Lineage (GTDB taxonomy): Bacteria > Chloroflexota > Anaerolineae > B4-G1 > SLSP01 > JAAAOZ01. The sequence goes on along the minus strand of CAZCAI010000074.1, from coordinate 19,627 downwards.
CGCAGATTCGCGAGTCCCTTTAGCTTTTGGGTCTTTTGGATTTTGCCGGGCAACCTCCTCAGTAGTCCTAACAGCGGCCAAGAATTGCGTGTTTGTGGGGATTACAGACCTTTTTTGCGTCGTTCCTAGGTTGCGGGTGGGGATGGCACGATTGCACCCGGCGAATTCCTGAAGAGCATAGCTTTTTTCAGAGGAGCCTTATAAAATTAGTTCGGGAATAGTTTTGCCCTCGCCGCGCGGGGATGGAAATCCCTGGGGATGTGTTAAAGCATCAATTTTGGTTCGTAGGTTCGTAGTAAGCCTCGAAGCGGCGCCGTCAGGCGTAAGCGAAGTGGCGTTTTTTCGAGCTTCACAACGGCACGCCATTCCATTAACATTCCATTGCGTGCCTGACTACGAACAAGTGTTAATCAATTAGTGAACCATCCTTCCGGTTGAGCGGTTTATCGCTATCGCCTGTCAACATCATGGATTGATCTACAGGAGGAGATATGTCTATCACCGTCTTGATTATTGACGACGAACCGCGCGTGTTGCGCGCGTTTGCGCACAATGTCCGGCTATTGGGTTACACGGTCATCACAGCGGAGGGCGGGCGCACCGGGCTGGAGCTATATCATCAAGAGCAGCCGGAGATCGTGATGACCGATCTGCGGATGCCCGACCTGTCCGGCCAGCAGGTGCTAGAGGCCATCCGCGCGCACGACCCCGAAGCCAACGTGATTTTGACCTCCGGGCACGGCGATCAGGATGCGATCTTGGCAGCGGTGCGGGCCGGCGCGGCGGATTTTCTGCTCAAGCCGGTGGATCAGATCGCGCTGGAGAGTGCGCTCTGCCGCGCCGCCAAGCGCGTGCATCTCAAGCGCACGGCGGAGTTGGAGCGCGAAATCGTTGAGCAGAAGCGCACGGAGGTGACGTTGCGCCAGACCACGCGGCGATTCCAGGCGCTGCTGGATCACTCCCCGGCGCTGGTGCATATCTTCGATGAAGAGGGCCGGTATCTGTTGGTCGGCGAGGCGACGGCCAAAGCGCTAGAGCTTCCCCGCGAGGAGATTATCGGTAAAACCTTCGCCGATCTACTCCCGCCGGAGACCGTCGCGACGTTTATGCGGCGTGTCGAGACATTGAAAGAAGACCGCGAGGTACTGTTCGTGGAAGATCAAATCACCTTGAATGGTGACGAGCAGTTCTTCGAGTCGCTTCTCTTTCCGCTCTCAGAGGAAAATGGGGTATCTATGCTATGCCGCTATCGCCACCGAAGTCACCGAGCGCAAGCGGATGGAAAAGGCGTTGCGCGAGAGCGAGGAGCGCTTCCGGCTCATCGCCAAGACCAGCTCCGATATGATCTTTCAACTCGATTTGGAAGGACGGATCACGTACTGCTCACCATCCGTGGTGCGAGTGCTGGGCCTTACGCCGGACGAGGTTGTGGGCACACATCTGAAGCGCTATTTTCCGGCAACCGGGCGGCCCCAGGCGATGCAGAACTTCCAACGGGCCACCGCTGCGGAGCAGATCGAGATGATTGATGCGGAAATTGTGAACCACGCCGGGGAGCTGATTCCCATCGAGGCCACACTGATACCAATCATCAGAAATGGAGGGGTGATCGGCGTTCAAGGGGCCGCTCGCGACATCACCGAACGCAAGCGGACGGAAGATGCCCTGCGCGAGAGCCGCGATTTGCTGAACGCCACGCAACGGCTGACGAAAGCCGGCGGGTGGGAGTGGGATGTGACGCGGCAGAGGATGATGTGGGCCGACGAGACCTATCGCATCCACGGGATGGCGCCGGGCGATCTACCGGATGGCTCGCCGGAACTCATGGCGCAGAGCCTGGCATGTTACGATGAAGCGGATCGCCCGGTGGTCTTGGCGGCCTTCGAGCGCTGCATTGCACAGGCCGCGCCGTATGACATCGAGTGCCCGCTGACGCGCATGGATGGCCGCCGGATTTGGATTCGGACTGTCGCCGCGCCGGTGGTGGAAGATGGGCGCGTGGTCAAAGTCATCGGCAATATCCTCGACATCACCGCCCGCGAACAGGCCGAAACCCAACTTCAGGAATACGCCGATCACATGGAGCAGATGGTGGATGAGAAAGTCCAGCAGTTGGAGCGCGCGCGCGCCAAGGCGATCCAAATGGATAAGATGGCCTCGCTGGGCGAGATGGCGACCGGTGTGGCGCACGAGTTGAACCAGCCGCTCACCGCCATCACCTTCGAGGCCGACTTTCTCAAGACTGTGGCCTCACAACTCCGCGCCTCGGAGCGCAGCATCGAGGAAACCGCCGAATTCTTGATCGAGACGGGCGAGAAGTTGGAGGGCGATATCGAGCGCTGCCGGCGGATCGTCGATCACCTGCGTACCTTCGGCCGGATCGCGCAGGAGCCGCCCCAACCCATCGACCTCAATCAGCCGATCTCCGATTGCTTCATCTTGGCCGACGCGCGGCTGCGTCACAGCGAGGTGGATGTCCGGCTCGATCTGGTCGACGATCTCCCTCCCATTCTGGCCGATCCCCACAAACTGGAGCAGGTCTTCCTCAACCTGATCAGCAACGCCGAGTACGCGATGAAGAAGCAATCGGAGCGGGAGCCAAAACCTGATTACCACAAAGTGCTGGAGATCACCACCGCCGTCGAGGGCGAGCACGTCGTCGCCCGCGTGCGCGATAACGGCTGCGGCATCCGCCCAGAGGATCAAAAGCGCCTCTTCAACCCCTTCTTCACCACCAAGCCGGAGGGCGAAGGCACCGGTCTGGGCCTCTCCATCAGCTACCGCATCGTCACCGACTGCGACGGCGAGATCGAATTCGAGACCGTCGTGGGCGCGGGAACGACCTTCACGCTGAAATTCCCCATAAGTTCGTAGTCAATTCGTTCGTAGTCAGGTACGAAGCGCAGCGGAGTACCGTCAGGACACTACTCCACTCGCTTTGCTCGTTACGTAGCTAGTACAGCGCGGCATAAATGGCTCCCCAGTTAAATTTGCTCCAAGGGGATCGTCAGATCCCCGTTCCGACGTAGAGACGCGGATCTGACGATCCGCTCCGAGCGTAGCTAACTGGGGAGGAACTTCCGCCAAGGTGTACTACTAAGACGCCCTCGGGGACGAGGGCTTGGAGCGTTACTTATATTTGGGAGGTTTATTTTCTTGGAACGGCCTTGGTAATAGTTTCGCCCTCGCCGCGCGGGAATAGAAGTCCCCGCGCTAAAAGAACAAAGCCTTACAGGCTCATACACCGAGCCTCCGAAGGAGGCTTTGCTCTTTGAGCCTGGATGTTTACATCCGGGCGAGGGCCGGCGTCGGCTTTGCTTCCCGCCCCCTCGATTATCAGCTTACCGGCTTGAACTGCGCTGTGATTTCTGGGATTGCAGGCCGGTTTCTGTGCCGATGCGAATGCCAAAGCGCGGCAGCACCTTGCGGTGAACCACCAGCACCAGCATCGCAGCGCCAAAGGCTACCGCGAAGATGCTCAGGGTTGTGGTTACGTCGTTCATCAGCGTGGGATTGATGAGCATCACCACGGCTAAGGTCAACATCAGCATGCCGCCGATGAGTTTGAGGACGCGCCCGTGCTTCTCTTCCAATTTGCTGGATTTAAGCGTGAGCACGGCGATGACGAAGACCGATAACTCGTCCAGCAGGTAGATGATCATATAGAGGCCCAGCAGGAGCACAAAGGTGAGTTGATCCACGCCCTGCGCGCTGACGATACTCGTCCAGATCACCGGGAAGCCCGCGGTGCAGGGCAACTCGACAATTGCGATGCCCGTTGACATCACTACCGTCGCGGCCATCATCGCCCACAGCGAATCCGCGTGCATAATACCGCGTATCTTCTTGTAGATGCCGGGCTTTTTCTCGTCGGCGATGGTGAAGGAAATGCCCTCCTTATACCAGAAGTAGTCCTTGATGTTGACGATAGCAAAGACGAGCGCCAGCACCGCCACCACGACCTGAATCCAGCCCATAAAGCCGATGAAAGTGAACATCGAGAACAACCCGGCGATGAAGAGGATGTAAATCAGGGAAGTGATAAAGAGGAAGACAAAGCCGGTGATGAAGACCTTGAGGCGCGATCCGGTGCGCAGCGTGAGCGAGATGAGAATGGAGAGCACCCACAGCGAACAAGGATTGAAACCATCCACGAAGGAGATGAGGGCTGTGCTGACCCATAAGGATTGCCGTTCCAGATCTATTGTCCCGACGATGGGGAGCTTGAGGCTGGTATCAGGGCCATTGACGTTCGCTTCGGCGGGCTGTTCCGTGGGTTCTTCGGGGAGCTGTGGGGGCGTGGGCGTTGGTTCCGGCGCCGACGCCTCCGGGACGATGCCGACGCCGGCGTCGGGACAGCCTGAGGTACTACAGGCGGCGACCTGCGCTTCGATCTCCTGCGCGGTATCGCCCCCGAAGCCGATCCAATAATCCTCGCCGATGACGGTCGAGGGCACCCCGCGCGCCTCGAAGCCTATTTCGGCAGCCATCTGCAAGAAAATATCGCGGTTTTTGGGGACGTTATAGACTTCGTAATCGCGCACCTCTAAATTGGGATAACGCTCACTTAATTCTTCCAGAAATGGCTTTTGTTGCTCGCAGTGGGGGCAGCCATCGCCCCAGAAGAAATAGAGTACGACTGGTTGTGCCTCCTGCGCCGGCGGCGCGGCCTCGGCGCGTCCAAGAGGGACAGCCAGACTTATCAGTAAGGCGCATAAGATCCAGAAATATAACCTGTGGTTTACGAACTTCATTGGGAAGCCTCCCGAAAAATCAATCATTAACCTTGACCCTTGACCCTTGGGTCTTCAGGAATTCGCCGGGTGCAATCGCATCAGATCCCCTCTCCCATAATCCCGTAACGACGCGAAAAGGGCCGTGATCTCCCACAAACACGCCTATCTCCATCTGCGCTGCTCTTGGGGCTATCCGGGGAAGCGTCCGGCGAAATCCAGAAGCCCCGCTATTTTTTGCAGGTCGGAGTCGCGGTTGACTCCGGCGATATCCGAGCACACTCTCCTAAGTTGTTGTGGATAGCGTCGGCCAGTTCCAACAGCGTGTAAACTTCCGGCCGGGCGATGCGGTAGAGCACATTCCAGCCATCGCGCCGAAAGCAGACCAGCCCGGCCTCGCGGAGCACGGCCAATTGCTGCGAGACGTAGGCCTGCCGCAAATCTAGCGCCTCCTCGATCTCGCAGACGCACTGTTCACCTTGCTGAAGCTGCTCCAAAATCGCCATCCGCTTGGGATGGGCCAGCGCTTTAAAAAGCGTGGTCAAATCCTGTTTGTCTTCGATAATTATCTCGGCCATAAGCCTCACTCGCTATCTCATTTAATTTACTGAATATGGTTATAATACTGTACAGCGGCGTTGTCAAGGCTCGCAATCGAACTGCGGTTTGAAGTCTCGTGATTTGAGGATATGGTTTGGAGTGTCACATGTTTTTCTGATCATCTTGAAGAGCCGCATGGAGCCGTGAAAACGGGCAAGTTATGTACTGCGTGCTCCATAGCAGGCACTCTCGTGCATCTCAGCCCCCTGCCTGGGTTCTGCTTCGTTTGCCCTGACCGGTAGGGGGATGATTATTTTAGCTTTTGCGATAGAATTAAAATTAGCAGACAGCTTTTTTTAACTGACTGAACTAAGGTTAGATAAATTCCCCAGCTTAGGGGATCGGGCGGTATGAATAGAGACGAGGTGCATAATGGATGAATTGGATCAATGGTTCCCGCGCCCTAAGGCGGTCGATCCGTCGGCGCTAGGCACAATTGTGGGCGGGAGCTTGGGCAAGGGCCTGGAGGCGACGCTGGCTCCCGACCGTTTCATCGAGGGGTTGGCGGTGGGCCGCTATGTGGTCGTGCGCGGGCAGACGCAGCGCCGCTTCTTTGGGATGATCACGGACGTCGCGTTGGAATGCCATCAGCCGGAGGTGGCGCAGGCCCCGCCGGACGATCCCGGCGGCTTTCTGGCGCGCGTCTATCGTGGGACGCTCACCTACGGGCGGATGCACATCACGCCGATGTTGGTCGTCGAGGACGATGACGAGGTGCGCCCCGCCAAGACCATCCCCTCGCACTTCACCCGCGTCTTCGAGGCGACGCCGGAGGAGGTGGCGAAGATCTTCGGCGATCCTGACGCGCCCGGCTGCTTCTACATCGGCGATCCCCTGGAGATGGAAGGCACCCGCATCGCGTTGGATTTGGAGCGCTTCGTGGAGCGCTCCAGCGGCATCTTTGGGAAGAGCGGCACCGGCAAGACTTTTCTTACGCGGATGGTGCTGGCCGGCATCATCCAGGATCAGGTCGCGGTGAATTTGATCTTCGATATGCACAACGAGTACGGCTGGAAGAGCGAGGACGAATCGCGGCAGGAGGTCAAGGGGCTGCGGCAGCTCTTCTCCTCTGGAAATCGAGTGAGCGTCTTCACGTTAGATCCCGAATCCTCCAAGCGGCGCAACAGCAAAGTCGATTTCGAGGTGCGCATCAGCTACGATCAATTGCAGCCGGAGGACTTGGAGATGTTGGCGCCGCTCTTCGGCTTTACGGACGTCCAGACGAACGCCCTCTATATGCTTCGCCGGCGATTGGGGCGGGGATGGGTGCGGAGCTTGCTTTCGGATCAGCCGGACGAGCGATTGGAGGCCATCTTAGAGCAGAACAAGCTCCACGAGGGCACCCTGGGCGCGATCCAGCGTAAGCTCTCGATGTTGCACCGCTTCGGCTTCTTAGTCGATCAAGCGCCGGATGATCCCATTGGGCGCATCCTGGACTACATCAACGGCGGCAAGAGCGTAATTTTGGAGTTTGGCCGCTATGGCGATGCGCTGGAGGCCTATATCCTGGTGGCAAACTACATCACGCGCCGCATCCACCGGGCCTACGTCCAGCGCAAAGAGGCTTCTGTCGGCGGGCAGGGCCGCGCGCCGCGCCCGCTGATCATCACCATTGAGGAGGCCCACAAATTCCTAGACCCGGTCATCGCCAAGCACACGATCTTCGGCGTCATCGCGCGGGAGATGCGTAAATACAACGTCACGCTGCTGATTGTGGATCAGCGCCCCAGCGGCATCGATCCGGAGGTGATGAGCCAGGTCGGCACGCGCGTGACGGCGCTGTTGGACGAGGAAAACGACATCCGCGCGGTCTTCTCCGGCGTCGCGGGGACGGCGGCGCTGCGCGAGGTGCTGGCGCGCTTGGAGACCAAACAGCAGGCGCTGATCTTGGGGCACGCCGTGCCGATGCCCATCGTAGTCCGCACGCGCGATTACGCGGACCTCTACGGCGAGATCGCGGGCCAGGCCATCGACGTGGACGACGCGAAGGCCGCGCTCTTCGGCTGATCAGCAGATAAAGCGGATTTTTTGGCATCATTCGCAATTCATCATTCACAATTTATGACAGGAGGCCCTTTGGATTCGGAGACTTTTGAAAGACACCAACGTTTGATGAAATTCCCGCCGGCGCAGTTGACCTATATCGTCTACCGGCGACTGCTCGAACAGGGCGTAGGCCCGATGCGGCTATGGCTGCGGGATAAGATCGCGCGGCGGATGACGGGCTTCTCGCCTCAGGAGATCAGCGAGGTGCAGCCTCGGCTCTACGTGGGCGGGCAGCACACGCGCGGCGGGCTGGCGCGGATGTTGGCGGCCGGCATCGGCGCGGTGGTCAATATGCGCGAGGAATCCGACGACGCGGAGCGAGAGGCCGCGCCGGAGCACTACCTCTGGCTGCCGACGACGGACGATCACGCGCCCACGCCGGAGAATCTGGCGCGCGGCGTTAGTTTTATCACCGAGCACCTCGCCACCGAGCGCGGGGTCTACATCCATTGCGCCAGCGGCGTGGGCCGCGCGCCGACAATGGCAGCGGCCTATCTCGTCAGCACGGGGATGGATCCGGAGGCCGCCTGGGCCGCGATCCGCGCGCGCCGCTCCTTCATCCGCCCCACGCCGCCCCAGATCGAGGCGGTGGCGGCGTACGCGGCCCAACGGCTGGCGGCTATGGCAGAATCTGAACAAGAACAAGAGCCGGCGGCAGCGGCAGCGCCGGACGCCGCCGCGGTGAGCTTTTCCATTTTGCAGCCCGCGCCCTCGACGCCGGCTTCTGAGGATGAAGGAGCTTCAAATGAGCCATCGCGGGAGGCGCCGGCAAATGCTCACGGAGATAACGAGGACAACGGGAAAGAAGAGATCGCAGCCCGCGAGCAGCTAGCCTACGAGCAGATTATGCTGGATCCCAACCTGACCGGCGATTTGATCGACGAGGACGCCACGGCGCTGCTGGATTGGGCGCAGGACGAGGTCGCCCGTATGGTCGCTGAGACGAGAGGTATGGACGAGGATGCCGCGTGGGAGTATCTCGATCCCAAATTGAGCCAGCTTCGGCGCGCGATCCGCAAAATCGCCAGGCGCAGCGCGCAGGCGGATGATCCAGGCGCCAAACTGCGTGAACTGTTAGACACATATCCAGACGAATCGGGAGGTGGTGATGGCCAGTAACAACAAGAAGCGCATCGGGTGGAAGGAGTTTCTCCTTTCTCTCTTTTTGATCCTGGTGCTCTGGGGGGCACAGGAGTGCTTTAACATCGACCTACTGAATCCGCCGGCGGCCATCGAATCGGAGCCGACGGGCGAGATTCGGGTGTTGTTCACTGCGCCGGTGTATCCCGATGAGGGAATCCATCGCGGCGGGCTGGATGAGCGCCTGGCGACAGCCATCGATGCGGCGGTGAGAACGGTGGACGTCGCGGCCTTTGACTTGGATCTGGAGACCGTGACCGAGGCGTTGATCCGCGCTTCTCGGCGCGGCGTCCGCGTCCGCCTGGTGACGGATGAGGATTACGCGGACGAGCTAGGGCCGGAGCGCTTGCAGGACGCGGGCATCCCGGTGGTCCTGGACGAGCGCGGCCCCTTTATGCACAACAAATTTGTCGTGATCGACGGCGCGCAGGTGTGGACCGGCTCGTGGAATCTCACCGACAACGGCACCTATCGCAACAACAACAACATCCTGGTCATCGATTCGCAGAAGCTGGCCGAGAATTACACCGCCGAGTTCGAAGAGATGTTTATCGCGCGTGAATTTGGCGCCTCTTCGCCGGAGAACACGCCGCATCCCCGGCTGGAAATCGGGGAGGTGCTGGTGGAAACCTACTTCGAATCGGAGGGCAACGTGCGCGAGCGCATCATCGAGTTGGTGGGAGATGCGGAATCTAACGTCTACTTTATGGCCTTTGCCTTCACCGATGACGACATCGCCCAAGCCATGGTGCAGCGCCATCGCGCCGGGATAGAGGTGCGGGGCGTCATCGAAGCCCGCAACGTCAACGGCACCGGCTCTGATTTCGAATCAATGAAGCAAGCCGGCGTGGAAGTCCTGCCCGATGGCCATCCTTACGTGATGCATCACAAGGTCATCATCATCGATGAAGAGATTGTTGTCACCGGCTCGTATAACTTCAGCGCCAGCGCGGCGGAGAGCAACGATGAAAATGTGTTGATTATTCACAGCCCGGAGATTGCGGTCCACTATATGAGCGAATTCCAAAGAGTTTATCAACAGGCACAAGCAGAGGAGGCTAAATGAGCACGAATGAACGTTCGAATGGTTGGCGATTGACAGCATTGATTGCGGGGGGTGTGTTAGTAGCGAGCCTGGTTTGTCTTGTGGGCTGCGCTCTGGGCGGCGTCATCGGCTTTTCGCTGGGGAAGCGCGAGGGCGCGCGCTATTATCCGCCGCCCTATGAGTATCAGCCGGATAGCGACCCCTTTATGATCCCGCCGGAGATCCCCGAAATGCCGGAGATGCCAGAGCGCGAATTTTCCGGTCGTCCCTGGTTAGGCGTGACCTTTATGAGCACCGCGGAGGGCGCGCAGATTTCTCAGATCGTGCCGGGCAGCCCGGCAGATGAGGCGGGCGTTCGCGTGGGGGATATCATCGCTAAAGTGGATGGGCGGGCCGTCACGCTCTCGCGTCCCTTGAGCGATGTGGTCTCGCGCTATGGGCCAGGGGATCAGGTGGAATTGACCATCCTCCGCAACGGTGAGGAGATCGAGTTAGATGTGGTGTTAGGATCGCGTCCTGGCTATATGCCAGAGGAGCCGTAAAGCACCGCGTACATCGCACCGCACGACCGTCTCTGGCGGCTACGCCGCCGAAGACGGTCTTTTTTGTTGCCCGTAGACCTGGAGCGTCTCGCGGGCGGCGCGCTGCCACGAAAACTCGGCTGCGCGGGTCAAGCCCCGCGCGCGGAGATCGGCGCGGAGATCGGCCTCATTGCTGAGGCGGCGCAGCGCCGCGCGGATGGCTTCTGTCTCGTGCGGATCGAAGGTCAGCGCGGCGTCGCCCACCACCTCTGGCAGCGAGGAGGCGTTGCCGCAGGCGACGGGCGCGCCGCAGGCCATCGCCTCCAGCGGCGGCAGCCCAAAGCCCTCGTAGAGCGAGGGGAAGATGAAGGCCTCCGCTGCTGTATAGAGCGCGGGTAAGTCGGCATCGTCCACGTAGCCCGTGAGGATGATGGCCTCTCGCGCCTTGCTCGCTGCCAGCGCCGCGAAGAAATCGTCCGCCAGCCAGCCGCGCTTCCCGCCGATGACCAGCGGTGGCGCCGCCCCGGCGGCGTAGAGCGGCTCCCAGGCGTGCAGCAGGCGCGTCAAATTCTTGCGCGGTTCGATGGTGCCTACGTAGAGCAGAAAGCGCTCCGGCAGATCGTACTTTGCGCGGACGGCGGCACATCGGGCGAGCGGCTGCGGCGCAAAGCGCGGATCGGCGGCCTCGGGGATTACGGTGATCTTCGCTGAGGAAATATCGTAGGCGCGCACCAGATCGCGCCGCGTGGCCTCGGAGACCGCGATGATGTGATCGGCGCGGCGGCAGTAGAGGGGCATCGTGGCGTTGAGATACCAGCGATTGAGTCGCTTGTGGTGCTCCGGCAGATGCCGAAAGATGAGGTCGTGGACCGTGAGCACCGTCGGCACGCCGCGCAGCGGCATCAGCAGGTGCTCGGTCGCGTGGAAAAGCGTCGTCTCCGGCACGAGGCGATTGAACGGCGCGCGCGCCAATTGCCCCATCCAGACTAACATGCGCCAGGGCTTGTAGCCCAGCGCGACCGTGCGCGTGGGCAGGTCATCGAGGCCGGGCAGCGGTTCGACGCCGCGCTCGGCGTTGTAGAAGAGCGCCAGCTCGGCGGGGATCTGCGGGCGCAGCGCGCGCGTCAGGCTCTCGGCGTAGCGGCCCAGGCCGGCGCGATGGTGGACGGCGGCGGAAACGTCGAGGGTGATCATTTAGTCAGACCTACGCTCATAGATCAACTCTCCGCGGCGCTCCATAATCGCCGTAAAACGTGATAAGGTGAAGGGATCGCGCAGGTCGATGGCCCAATCGGGTAGCGCTCGCTCCAGGGCATGCCACAGAGCGAAGTAAGTCTCCGCGTCGATCTTGCCCTCGATGGCAATGTCAATGTCGGATGCTGCATGGAACGCGCCTTCTCGCGTGATCGAGCCAAAGAGATAGGCGCGATGCACGGCGGGCCATTCGGCCATCAGCGACGGTGCCTCCTTGCGCACTGCCGCAAGCGCTTGTCGACGGCGGATTTCCCGCGCCTCTCGCTGCCGTTGCATCCGCGCTTGGAAGTTACGGCGGTAGACCGCAATCTGCTCAGGCGTCCATTCGCTGGTCATTGGCTTTCCAGATAATCAGTGATTGCCCTGGCGAAAGCGTCAAAATCGCCTAATTGATGCTGAAGTATTTTGTAAACTTGGTGGTCATCGATTTTTACGTACTCGTGGACTACCAAATTGCGAAAACCCGCCATACTCAGCAAGCTGGGGAGCAAAGTTCGAGGGATAATCCCCGCCCGCGCGAGGATTTGAAAAACCTCTTTATTGGTCTCTGGAAATGGAAGGCTTTCCAAGGCAATGAGATGTCTTCCTATATCCAGGCAACTTTCGATGGAGATGTGCAAGCAACGCTCTATTGCGCGACGCAGTCTTAGATTCGCTTCGTAGTCTTGAAAGAAAGAAAGCTGATCTCTTTCGCTCTTCAAGTAGGCTACCGCGTCGCGTAATGATCGCAGCCTCTCCCAAATCACGTCATAGCCTGCCACCCAAGCCTCCTTCTTTAAGCTCGAGAATCAATGCTTGATTGAATAAGTTGTACATCGGCTTCAAATCTGCGTAGACTTTTCCGGCATAGACCTCAAACTCGACCCGCGCCATGCGATCCGCCTCATAAAGCAAGCGCCCGGTTTTGAGCACTTGATGGCAGAGCAGAGGCGGCGCATCGTTGAGCACGATGACATCCACTTCGCGGTCGGCGAAACGGTCTAAGGCGCCCATCAGTTCCAGGCGGCGATGGAAGCGCTCCATATCGTCATCGAGGTTGAGCAGCACGGCTAAATCCACATCGGAATGCGACGTCGCGCGACCCTGCGCCATCGAGCCGAAGAGATAGGCGGCCACAATGTCGGATTGGCTCTCCAGATGCGCGATCAGCGCTGCTTCGTCTAATTGGGGTGGGGTTGTGTGTTTTTTCATAGCTGCGTGTACTCCTTGGCTTCATCATAGCATGGTCAAGGGCAATAAGCAACGCGCCCTCATCCAATCTGAGAGCGCGGGGGAACGGTTATGTGGCAGGTCTATGGCTGCCCCTGGCCGAGGTGAACATCAAAAAATGGTCATTGCGGAGGGAAGCAGGTGAATCCCTGCTCGGCGAAGTGGTGATCGAAGGTGAAGACGTTGCGCAAACCCCGCTCGCGCATCATCTCGAAGCTGGTGCAGTCCACGAGGCTGAGTTGACGGCGGTTGGCCGTCAGCAACGCGACGACGGATGCTTGGTGAATTTCGGTGGTGATCCACTTGATCTGAACGACCGGCGATATGTGCTGATAAAAGGATCTCACGGTATCCATTCCCATACGTCGCTGAAGAAGCGATACAGCTTCTAGAATCACATAGTTACTGGTGATCAACTGAGGGCGCTCTTTGACCCATTGGCGCCACGCGGCAGCACCGGCCAAATGGTATTGATCATCCATATTCATCACGGCAAGGATGCCCGATGTGTCGATGAAAATAATCATCTCTCTTGGATGGCCTCATAGGCTTCGGCCAGATACTTATCGTGGTTTTCGGCCAGGTCAGTAACACCGCTGTGAAACTTTCCTATGGCGTTTAGCGACTGCGCCCATCGTTGCTCTTCTGTCAGATCGGGACGTTGTTCCAGCCATGCGTCAATGGCGTCACGAATCACTTCCGCCATCGAGATATTCTCGCGTCGTGCGACCTCTTTAACGCGCCGGGATTGTTCCTCGGTCAATTGGATCTGGGTGCGGATCATTGCTCCTCCTGTTAGTGTTATCACTTTTGATTATATGATAACACGCGGCGCTTAGGAAATCAATCTTTCTAATAGCGTTGCCAAGCGTCGAGCTTGCGCCTGACGCGAGTAGTGTTGCTCGACAAAGCGCCGTCCATTTTGACCGTACTCTCGACAGCGCACTGGATCGGCTGCGAGGGCTTGGATGGCTTTGGCCATCGCCTTTGGGGATTCCGGTTCGATATGGAGACCAGCTTGGGCGCGTTCTAGGACGCGGCGGGCTTCTCCTTCCATACTGAGGAGCACGGGGCACTCGCAGGCCCAGGCATCGAAGATTTTAGAAGGAAGTGCGCCCTTGAAAAGCTCCAACTTGCGCAAGGGCGCGAGCGCGACGTCGGCGGCGGAGAGATAGGCGGGGATGGTCTCGCGGGGCTGCGCATCGAGCATTGTGACATTGGGAAGCTCTAACTGGGATTTGAGCGTGATCAAGTCCGCCTTGCATGGCCCGTCGCCGATCATCACGAATCGAATGGAGGGATTGTCTCGCAGACGGTGGGCCGCGTGCAGCACCGTCTCCAGTCCTTGCGCGATCCCATGGATGCCGGCGTAGATCACGAGGAAAGCGTCCCCTATGTTTAGTTGTTGACGAATCGCCTCACCAGCTTCTGGCTGATAGCGGAAGAGATCTGTGTTCGCGCCATTGGGAATAAATTCGACCTTATCACCAAAGCCGCGCTCGGTAAGGCGCTCGCGGATGCCGTGGGTGACGACGACGATGCGGCGTGCGCGACGATAACAGGCTTCTTCCAGCCGGGTGGCCCAGCGGATAAAGCGTGGATTGCGCAATTCACCTAGCGCGACGGCGGATTCGGGCCAGAGGTCGCGCACCTCGAAGACCATCGGCGTGCGTCGCAGGCGGCTCAGGGCTAAGGCCGATCCTCCCACGAAGAGCGGCGGCGATGTCGCGTAGATGATGTCGTATTTCCCACGTAGTGTCAATCCCGCCAGAGCGGCGTTCGTCATATAGGTGAGGTAGAAGGCCAGGCGCGTGCGCATCGTTTTGACGGGGGACGCTTTCACCCAGACGCGCACGACGTCAATGCCCTCCAGATCCTCGCGCACCCAGAGTTTGCGCCGATAGGCGGGATGGACGATGCCTTGGGGATGATTGGGTACTTCGGAGAGCATCGTCACCTGGTGTCCGGCGCGGATGAGGCCGGTAGCCATCTCGTAGGCGCGGGTTTGCGTCGCGCCGGCTTCGGGGGGAAAATACTGGCTGAGATACAGGACGCGCATTAGCTGGCTTGGGTTTGGAGAATGGCCGCGATCTGCTCGCTGGCTTGGCCATCGCCGTAGAGCGGCGGTTGTTTAGCGGGGGGATAGAAATTGCGCGCCGCATCCAAAATGCGCGCTGGCTCCGCGCCGACGAGGGTGTTCCATCCTGCCTCGAGGGTTTCCGTCCACTCGGTATCCTCGCGCAGGGTGATACAGGGCACGCTGGCGAAGTAGGCTTCCTTTTGCACGCCGCCGGAATCGGTGAAGATGCGCGTGGCGTGTTGCTCGAGCATCAGCATATCCAAATAACCGACGGGATCGAGGATCCGCAAGCTCCCGCTGGGCCGATATGCGATTCGCTCCATCGCTTGGCGCGTGCGGGGATGCGCGGGCAAAATGACCGAGGTTTCTAAGGCGGCCAGCGCATCGAGGATGCCGCGAAGGCGATCCGGGTCATCGGTGTTGGCCGGTCGATGCACAGTTGCCAGGGCGTAGGTTTTCGGTGCTAAGTCCAGCTTCGCGAGGATGGTAGAACGTTGCTCTGCCAATTTCACGTTGTAGAGATAGGCATCGTACATCACGTCGCCGGTCAGATGGACGCCGGTGGTGACTCCTTCGCGAGTTAACAGATCCACCGCGTTTTGTGTGGGGCAGAAGAGCAGATCTGCCGCGTGGTCGGTCAGCACGCGGTTGTGCTCCTCCGGCATCGCGCGATTGAAGCTGCGCAGCCCGGCTTCCACGTGGGCGACGGGGATGTGCAGCTTAACGGCGGCCAGCGCACCCGCTAAGGTGGAGTTGGTATCCCCGTAGACGAGCACCCAATCGGGTTGCTCCTGTTGCAGCACTTCCTCGATGTGGATCAGCATCTGGCTGGTCTGCCAGCCATGGGAGCCGGAGCCGATGCCCAGGTTATAGTCGGGCTTGGGGATGTGCAGTTCATCGAAGAAAATCTGCGACATTTCGCGGTCATAGTGCTGCCCGGTATGAAGAAGCGTCTCGCGGGCGATTTCTCGCACCGCGCGACTGACCGGCGCGGCTTTGATGAATTGGGGGCGGGCGCCGATGATGGAAAGGATGTTCATAGCCATAGTTAACTCACAATCTGCTCGTAGAATTCAAGTAAGTGATGTGCTTCCGCTTCCCAAATATAATGATCTTTGACCATCGCCTGGCCGCGTTCCCCCATCGCACGGCGCTCTTCTGGATGTCGAGCAAACCAGAGAATCGCGTCGACGTGGGCTTGCACGTCTTCGGCCTCCACGACAATACCGCAATCGGATTCCTCGATGTATATCCTGCGATGTGGATAATCCACGCTGAGGACCGGCAAGCCCATCAGCAGGTACTCGAACAGCTTGGTGGTCAGCCCAGGATTTTTGTATTGGGAAGTGTAGAGACCCGGGACTAACCCTACGTCGGCGTTCGCTAAGTAGTGTTTAAGTTCGTGGGGCGGGATATAACCCAGCCATTGGACTTGGGCATTCAAATTGTGCTTTTCGATGAAGGCTTGTAGCGTTTGCATATACGCCGGTGAGGTTTCGGGGCCGATGAGATAGAGGTGAATATCGTTATGATCTTGTTCGCGCAGGAGGCGCATCGCCTCTAACAAAATATCAATTGCTCGCTTGGGAAGAATCAGACCCACGTAAATGAGCTTGAGGCCTGGGACATCGAGCGCGGGATGCGGCTCGGCGTTTTTGAAGAGGCTGGCTAACGGCAGGTTGCGCACGACGGCTTTGGGACCGGGTACCGTTTCGTAGAGAGGCAATTGCCCTTCTACGGCGCAGATGATCCCATCTGTCTGGCGGACGATCAGTTTTTCTAAGATGGCGGCTGTGCGGGCAACGATAGGCCGTAACCAACGGGGAATCCAGTATTTGGAGGTGAGCGCCGCGATGAAATATTCGTGGACGTCATAGATGATCTTCACGCGCTTGCCAAAGTGCAGGCGAAAGAGGGGGACTAAGAGCAGCAGTTCGGGATCGTGGAAGTGAATGACCTCTGGCTTGAGGGCGCGCACACGGCGAAAGACATCGCGCCACACGCGAATCCGTTGTGCGCGCGAAGCGGCCGGTGGGACACCCAAGATGGTGACGCCTTCGCGCTCCTCACGCTCGAACGCCGCCGGCGCGACGAGTGTCACATCATACCCAGCTTGGTCCAGGGTGCGACACTCTCGATAGAAGATCCGTCCATCAAAAGGCTTGTGGACGGACGTGACAACACAGACCTGGGTCATAAACGCATGACCCACCGCACGACCTCGAAAGCTTCAGCGTAGCCGCCCTCGATTTGTGTGCCGCGCGTGAGCGCCATACTCCACAAAAATTCATCGCTGAGATAGGAGCGATGCGCTTGGCTTTTGTAACAGTGTAGCGCCTCGATTTTCTTGGCCACGTGTTGCTTGGTGAGTGGGATGAAACAGCGCGTCTCGAAGACAATATTATTCCACGGCATTTCATATCCCAAGAGCGTGTGGCGTTTGAAGGCGCGTAACCCTTCTGCAGCGATGACCTGATGATCCTGGTGAATATCGTGCAATGATGGCATCAGGATTAAATCTGGATCAATCTCCCGCTTGAGGTCAATCAGCGTTTGGAGAATGTCCTGGCGATATTCGGGAAAATGGCGCACGGGATAATCATAGATGCTGATATTTTCTGAGGGGATCCCTAATGTCTTAGTGGCTGCTTTGAATTCGGTTTCTAAGATATTATCTGGGAATTCTGGCCGGACTGAGGTGCGCGCCGTGGAGAAGGCAGCGCAATGCACATCTTTGCCTTCATCCAAAAAACGCGCCGTTGTTCCCCCACAACCAATTTCGCCATCGTCCGTATGTGGGGCAAGAATAAGAATGCGTTGAAAACCATTTGTCAGGTTAATCATTAATCCCTCGTCAGTTCTGCGTATCTTTCTATTAGCTTTTGAGACTCCACACGCCAGTTGAAGCGTTCGCGTGCAATTTGCTTGGCTTGCCGGCTTATGTGTTGATATTCCTCTGGGTGATTGAGCAGAGTATTGATGGTCTGGGCTATATCCTGGGGATCGGTCTGGTCAAACACCGCGCCGACGCCATACGTCTCGACGATGCGACGTTTTTCGGGTTGATCGCTGACCGCTGACGGTATGCCGGCCATCATATAATGAAAAAGCTTATTCCCCGCTCCATAATGATAACTCAAATCGATGCTTTGAGTAGGCATTACACCGACATCAGCCGAAGCGACATAGCGCGGTACTTCATGGGGAGGCACTGGTTGGCGGATAAACACCCGATCTTCAAGATGGTGCTGCTGAACTAAAGCGTGTAATTTCCCATTTAGCTGATCGCGCCCCATCAAGACCACGACCGCTCGATCTAAATAGGGAGCGGCCTGAATGAGCTGCTCCAATCCTCGCCCCTCTGCAAACAGCCCCGGATAGATGACGATCCGTTGATCGGCGGGAATATCAAATTCCTCCTGCAAGACATCATTGCGCTGGACCTCTTGATACTCTTGACAGTGCATCAATACGGTGGGTGTGGCTGAGAGCCTTAGACTGTCTTTCAAGAAGTTGGCGATGGAGGGGTTGACGGTGATCACGGCATCCGCCCTGCGAGCCAATAATCTTTCGATAGCGCCTAAGCCTTTGCGGAGAAGATCAGAGCGCAGCAGTGGGGCTTGGCGTTCGGCCCATAGTTCGTGCGCATCGTAGACCAACTTAGCACGAGCAAGTCGAGCTGCTACAAACCCGGGGATGAGGGCGTTGACATCGTGGGCATGGACGACATCGGGGTGCTGGTGATAGATCTGGTAAATCACGCGCACACAAAATTCCAGATATTTAAGCATGCGGATCAACAGATGGGTGCCCCAACTTCGAGAATGCACCTGGATGCGCTCCACTTGATAGTGGTCTCGCACTTCCCGGACGGGCAATCCCGCTCCGTGTAATGCGTATACAATGACGCTGTAGCCTTGTTGGGCTAAGGTCTTGGCCTCTTTTTGCACGCGCGTGTCATGTGTGAAGGCGTTGATGACAATCATGGTCACGTGTTTCATAGGTCACGCTCGAATTTGCCATACAGCGCTATGAGTTTTTTCGCCTCGATATCCCAATTCAGATCTTCCCTGACAGCTCGGTGAGCATTGACACACATTTCTTGATAGCGATCTTTATCATTCAGCAGTTCGTTGATAGTTCGCGCGATACTCCTTGGGTCAGTCTCGTCAAAAACCCCGCCTACATTATATGTTTCGACAATACGGCGCTTTTCTGGATGATCACTAGAAGCTACAGGAATACCTGCTACAAGATAATGAAATAACTTATTTTCACTACTGTGATAGTAACTTAGATTCTTTGCCTGCGTGGGCATGACGCCTAAATCGGCGCTGGAGACGTAGCGCGGCACCTCTTGCGGCGGCACCGGCTGTCGAAATCGGACGCGATCTTCAATGTCCAACGTCCGCGCCAATTTCTGTAGCTTGCCGTTCAGGCGATCCGGGCCCATCAAAACGATGACGATGTTCTCATCCAAATAGGGAACACTTTGCAGAAGCTGCTCCAATCCGCGTCCATAGGTCCATAGTCCTGGGTAGATGACGATGGATTGGTAGGGAGCAATACCGAGTTCCTGACGTAGCACGTCGTTCTTGGGAACCTCGACATATTCTTGACAATTCATCAGCACAATGGGATGCACACCGAAAAGGTCATTCAGTTCCTGAGCGATGGAGGGGTTGACAGTGATCACGGCATCGGCCCGTTGGCTCAAGAACCGTTCGATTTGTTGCCAGACCCGCAAGCGCCACTTGGCTACGATTGAGTTGGCGCGCGCGCCTTCCCACAGCTCATGCGCATCGTAGATCAGTTTAGCGCCACACGAACGCGCGGCGATGAAAGCTGGTAGCAGCGCGTTAGCATCGTGGGCGTGGTAGACGTCGGCGCGCTCGCGAGCTAATCGCCGCGCCAGCGCGAGGATCTGCTCCACCAACATCAGGCCCGGCGGGCGCCAAGGCCATTTGGCAACGCGGGAGGACCAGCGTTTGACCGTGAA
>CAZCAI010000073.1:0-23394 GCA_964496595.1 uncultured Anaerolineales bacterium | reverse complement strand
AACGCACCGGCACGGCGGGGACGCCGGCCATAATTTTGTGGGTGTCTATTCTTTTCATGATCGAGACAAGTGCGTTGCACCTTTTTAACTTTCAACCTGCAACTTTGCTTGTGTCTCAAAGTATTCGCCATGTCGTGATAGGCTCTCGCCGGATTGCTAAATCCGGCGGTTAGGCGGGGATTTGACAATCCCCTTGGAGCCAGGGGGCCAAGTGGCGAAGACTTTGTGACACAGTAACCAACTTTCAACTTCCAACTTTCAACTTCTTACAAATGCTTCTCCACCACCGCCAGCACCTCTGGATAATCGACGCCCAGCGAGGCTAGCTTCTCCGGGGTGGGGACGCCGTTGTTCGTCCAGCCTCGGCGCTCATAGACCGCGTCGATGAGGTGCTCGTACTGCTGCGTGCGGTGCTCGCGATGCGCGACCATCTTCTCCTCCAACGTCATCGCCTCCGGGTCGAGATCGAGCCACTCGCGGAGTTGCTTGTCGTAACGCTCCTGGCGCGATGTGTACTCCTCCTCGGTGACCGGCCCGACCGAACGGTAGGGGATCGCGTCGTTGGCGCGCAGTCCGCGGCCCAGCCGGATGTTGAAGACGCGCTGGAAGTTGTAGACGCGCTCCGATTGGGTGATCAGATCCTCGGTGGTGACTTCCTGGCCGGTGACGCCCATAAAGATCTGGCGGTAATTCTCGACGTGGTGGGGGATCTTCTGCGGCTCATCGGCGGTCTTGTTCTTGGGATGGACGACGTCGTTCCAGGGCAGCTTGCAGAAGCCGCACAGCCCGAACCACGTGCGCCACATCGGGAAGTAGTGCAGCGCCTCGGCCTTGTCCTCGAAGGTGGGCAGCTCGTTGTTCACCATATCCATAAAGATCAGCCACGCCTCATCGTGCTGCGGGCCTTTGTTCGTCAGACCGTAGCCGCCCTGCTGCGCCAGCGATTCCTTGGTCATATACTCCGAGTACTCCAGGCCCTTGGCCTCCATCGCGATGTCCTCAACGAAGTCGCGATCCGCGCCGAAGTGCTCCACGAAATAATCCTTCATCCTGCGGCTGCCCTGGCCGAAGATCAGGCCGAAGCCCTCGCCGCGCGCCATCTGATGTAGCACCTCTATCGCGTCCTCCGCGTTGCCGAAGGTCAGCTCCAGCCCGCCGGTCTTCTCCTTATCCAGGATGCCCGCCTCGTAGCACTCCATCACGAAGGCCATGCCGGTGCCGAAAGAAATCGTGTCGATGCCGTAGGTATCGCAGTAGAAATTGGATTCCAGCAGATACCACGGCTCGAAGATGCCGCAGTTGGAACCGCAACCGGCGATGGTCTCGTATTCCGGGCCATCGACGATGACGGTCTGGCCCTTGTACGGGCCGGTGCGCACCTCGTAGCCATCGACGGCGTGGGCGCACGCGACGGTGCAGCCGTACCAGCAGCCATCCGGGATGCCCTGCGTGTAGCGTTCCTCCCACACCTCGCGCTTGATATTTTCTGCCTTGGGATGACGTCCAAACTTGAAGTTGTGGACCGGGAGCAGATCATAATCGTTCATAATCTCCACCAGGTAGGAGGTGCCGCTGGTGCGCATGTGATTTTGCTGGGGATCATAGGTCGCGACCTCGCGCTGCATCTCTGCGCCGGTCTCCGCGAGGCGCGCCATATCCGCCGGCCGATTGGAATCGCCGCGCACGGGCGGACTCTTGACAATCACGGCCTTGATCTTCTTATCGCGCAGCACCGTCCCGATCCCGCCGCGCCCCGCCTGCTTGTAGCGCAGATCCTGGCGTCGCCGGTCGTAGAGGCTGAAGTTGAGACAGCCCATCAGCGTGTGATCCGACCCCGTCCCGGCGCTGACGAAGGAGAGCTGTTGCTTGTCTCTTTCGTTAGCGGCGAAATGCTCCATCATCCAGTGCCCTAACATGTGCGTATCGGTGGGGCAATCCTCCGGCGCGGTCAGCACCTGCACCTTGCCCGCCGGGCCGTCGATGTAGACGATGACCTCGTCCTCGGCCTTGCCCTGCACCTCGATGGCGTCCCAGCCGGCAAACTTGAGGTAGGGGCCGAAGTGGCCGCCCGCGTTGCTGTCGATGGGGATATGCGTCAGCGGCGAGATTGTCACCGCGATGGATTTGCCGGAGCCGGGATATTGCGTGGTGCCGCCGCACGGGCCGGAGGCGATGACGATCTCATTTTCGGGATCATCCCAGTCGGTGTCGTCCTCCACGCCGTGCCACAGCAGCCACAGATCGAAGCCCCGCCCGCCGATGAACTTCTCCTTCATATCCTCGGTGACGGGCCTCGCTTGCACCTCGCCGCTGTCCACGTTCACGTATAGCGTCTGTCCCGTGTAGCCATGCTCAACGGTTGGGACGTCATAATCGAATGCTGCTAAGACTTGTAAATTGTGTTCGCTCATAGTACCTCCATAAGATTCATGCTTGGATCATTACAGCTTTCCTGAAAGAAAGGAACTATCTCACGCCAAGACGCAAAGTCGCCAAGTTTTTTAATTTTACTCATCATATCGCCATCTCTGATCACGAAAATTAACCTTTACCTTATTTTCCCTTAGCGTCTTTGCGGCTTTGCGAGACCCTTTAGCTTTTTTCAGTGGAGCCTATCAAGGGTTAGGAAAGTTTCTACCCCGGCACGACGCCCTGCCATAGATCCGTGGAGACCTCGTCCACCTCCACGATTTCGAGCGCGTCGTTGGGGCATGCCTTGACGCACTGCCCGCAGGCGACGCACTTGAACGTCACCGCCTCCTCCGTATCATAATACATCACGCCGTAAGGGCAAAATCCCACGCACGACATACAGCCCACGCAGAGCCGCTTGTTGACGTGGATCACGCCATTGCGATCCTGCGTCAGCGCGTTGGTGAGGCAGACCTCGACGCATGCGCCGCATTGGATGCAGAACTCCGCCGCGAAGCCCCCGTCGGTCGCGCGGATGCGGATGCTCGATTTCTCCGCGTCATCGACCTTGAACCAGGTCTGCGCGCATTTGACCTCACACGCGCGCGTGCCGTCACATCGCTCAGGATGAAAAGCCAGTACCTTCATTACATTCGCCTCCTCACATTTGTTGCTTTGCCGGTTTGTCCATTTGTTGCTTTGCCGGTTTGTCCATTTGTTGCTTTGCCGTTTTTATCATTTGTACTATAGTGTAACACAATGGATTTGAAAATGTTAGAACGTCATTATAAACCACGCGAAAACTCCCCGGTTTCTTTTTTAAGGTGGATTTGGTGGATCTGGCTGTTGGGATTGGCCTTCTTTGCGCGCGTCATCGCGTTGGATGCGCAAGGTGTGTGGCGCGATGAAGTTGATCAATGGCGCTTTGCGCTCCAATCGTGGGATACGCTGCTGGAAAATTTCACCCGGCCCGGCTGGAACGGCTCGCTCTACCAGGCGCTCCTGCGCGGCTGGATCACCTTAGCCGGCGAATCGGTCTTCGCGCTGCGCTACTTCTCGCTGCTGTGGGGCGTCGTCGGCGTGGCGCTGGTCTATGCGCTGGGCCGGCGCCTCTTAGGCGCGCGCGCCGCCGCCTGGTCAGCCCTGATGGCCGCCGCCGCGCCCTACCTCGTCTGGTACGCCCAGGAGGTCAAGATGTACACCTGGTGGCCGATGTTGGCGCTGATCATCCTCTACGCGGTGGATCGCGCCTCCGAGCGCCGGCGCTGGGCCTGGCTGATCGTCGCCGTCGGCGCGCTGGGCCTCGCGGTCTACAGCCACATCCTTGCGCCGCTGATCGTCCCCGTCGCGATGATCTGGGGGCTGACCCACGTGCGCGGCGACTGGCGCACCGTCGGCGGGATCGCGGCGCTGCTCCTGGTGATCGGCCTCATCTCCCTGCCGCTGTTGCGCTGGCAAGCGCCGCTGCTCCTCCAGCAGCGTGAGACGGGCTTCCCGGCGTACACACTGCGTCAGATGATCGAGATTCTCTTCAGCGGATGGAGCAGCGGGATGTGGGCCACTCTCCCCCTGCCTGCGATGCTAACGTGGCAGCGTGCCCTGTTCGCCCTCTTCGGCGGATTGGCGCTCGTCGGCCTGATCGATCTGCTGCTGCGCCGGCGCGTGCGCGTCCTCGTGCGGCTGTTGGCGTGGATGAGCCTGCCGCTCCTGTTGCTCTGGGGCGTCTCGCTGCTCCACGGCCCGCTCTTCACCGATCGCTACCTCATCTGGTGCGCGCCCGCCTTCTACTTTCTCATCGGCGCCGGATGCGCGCGGCTCCAGAAGATCGCGCCCGCGTGGATCACGCCGTTGCTCCTGCTGCTCGTGATCGGCGCGAATGGCCGGGTGCTCCATGCCCAAGCGACCCATCCCATCAAGCCCGAATTTAATAAAGCCAGTCGCTATTTAGCCGAACATCGGGAGCCGGATGAGCTGTTGCTCTTCCAGATCCCGTACAACCACTACGTGGTGGATTATTACCTGACGGCGCCTTTAAGACCCTGGGAGGCCGCGCCCTTCTCCAACTGGCGGCTGCCCTCTGGCGAGTATCAGGTCGGCGCGGCGTATGTGGATCAGGAGATGGCGCGCCTGACCGAGGGCCACGATGAGGTGTGGCTCATCTACTCCGAGGCGCTCCTCTGGGACGAGCGCGAGCTGGTCAAAGCCTGGCTGGATGCCCACGGCGAGGCGCCCTCGGCGCAGCACTATCACCGCGTCTCGCTCTATCACTATCGATTGCGGTAAGTAGGTCTATTGGCCTGCCGGAGAACTCCCTCCTCGTCTCGGTCGCGCGCGCCTGCTTTCTTGGCTCGTAGTCAGCCTGGTTCGTAGTCAGCCTCGGAGCGCTAGCGGCGCGGCGTTTTTCAAAGCTTATAACGGAGCAATTTCATTGAGAGAAATTCAATATCCATCCCATTATCGACGTAATTTTTTATGCCTGGCTACCGACTTCTGCTTCTTCGGCGTGGCGATGGCCTTCATTGGTTCGACCACGGTGATCCCCAGCTTCCTCAACACGTTAGGCGCATCCTCGGCCCTGATCGGCCTGGCGACGACCTTGCAGCGGGCCGGGTGGTTCCTGCCACAACTCTTCGCCGCGCGCTATTTGGCGAACAAACGCTACAAGAAGCCCTACGTGGTCGTGCCGGGAATGATCAGCCGCTCGTTGATGTTGGCGCTGGCGATTTTGGTCTGGGCCTTTGGCGCGGGGGCGCCCTCTGTCCTGATCCCGCTGGTGATTCTCATCCTCACTATGTTCTGGTTGGGGGATGGCACGTGCAGCGTCTCGTGGTTCGATCTGATGAGCAAGGTCATCCCGCCCCGGCGGCGCGGGCGCTTGACGGGCGTCGGGCAGATGTCCGCCGGGTTGTTAGGCTTCCTGGCTGGATTTGTCGTGGAATGGATGTTGAGCGATCGCGGCCTGGCGTTCCCCACCAACTACGCGGCGCTCTTCTTGATCGGCTTTCTGCTGTTGATGGTCTCTCTGATCGCAATCTCGTTGATCGTGGAGCCGCCGGGGCGGGTCGCGCGCGATGTGCCGGCGTGGCGCGACTACTTTCCGCAACTCCTGCAGGTGCTGCGCGAGGATAGCGACTATCGCCGCTACGTCATCGCTCGCCAATTGTTCAACTTCAGCATGTTGGCGGAGCCGTTCTATATGACCTACGCGCTGACGCGACTGGAGCTACCCCCTCAGGTGGCGGGGCGCTACACGTCGATTGGCGTGATAGGCACGATTGTGGCGGCGCTCTTCTTCTCGTGGGTCAACGAGAGATGGGGCACGCGCCGGGCGATCTATTTCAGCATCGCGCTGATGATGCTGACGCCCATCACGGCGATGGCGATCCCGGCGCTCATCACGGACCTCGATCAGTTGGCCTGGGGCTACGGGCTGGTCTTCCTCGTGCTGAACTTAGCCTTGAACGGCTTGATGCCCAGTTGGATGGCCTTCGTGCTCGAGTTAGCGCCGGAAGCCGAGCGTCCGGCCTACGTGGGGTTGACCAACACGGTCAATGGGGTGACGATGCTCTTTTCCGCGTTGGGGGGCTTGATCCTGGCGTGGACCAACGAGAACTACATCGTGCTCTTTGGCATCACGCTGGTGGGGACGGCGCTCGCCTGGCCGCTGGCCCTCACCTTGCCGGAGCCGCGCGATAGCGAAGCATAGCGGTAAGGTGGGGGATAGCGGCGGGAATCCTTGCGAAGGTTAACGGGAGCCTTGGACAACAGATTAGCCCGTTGGTTGGACATGATGCGCGTTGTTTGAGGTCACTTGCGTAACCTTCGCAAGGGTAGGTTACTCTCAGGGGATGCAGAGCTGTTGCCCCGCGATGATGAGGTTGGGATTCGAGAGGTGGTTCGCTTCTGCGATCCGCCAGACGGTGGTCCCGTAGCGGGCGCTGAGCAGCGTCAGCGTCTCGCCATAGTGGACGGTGTGCATGTAGCGGCAGGATGGCGGCGGTTGCGGCGGGCCGAACTGCCGATTCGCCCGGATGCCGGCGGGCGTGGGAATCCACGGCGCGTTGGGGATCGCTAAGCGATTGCTGACGTGGACCACCCTGGGATTGAGGAGTTGGTTGCACGCGGCGATGGCGTCGGGGCGCGTGGCGTAGGCCCGCCCGATCATATAGAGCGTCTCGCCGCGCCGCACGATGTGATAGCCCAGAATCTCGCCGCAGTTGGCCGTAGCGGCTGAAGGGGCGCGTGTCTCTTCAGAGACGGCTTCGGGTTGAGGCGTGGGTGTGGGCATAGGAGGTGGCGGCGTGGGCGTGGGTAAAGCCGAAGGCGGCGCCTCTTCCGTTGGCGTCTCCTCGATGGGAGGGGAGATCCGCGTGGGCGTCGGTGGGGGCGGCGTGACATCGTCTGCACCCTCGTCGCTGCCCACAGTGATGTAGCCATTTTGCATCGAAGCGCCGATGCCGCTGCTCTGCGGATCGGCTAACAGTACCGAATCGAAGGTGAGGTGCGTCGATCCCTCCGCTATCCCCCGGAAGGTGATGCGAATGATCTCGCCGCTGCCGCTGGCCGGTTCCTGGCCTAGCACCGTCAGGACGTACTCCATCATTCCCTCGGAGACTTCGTTGATCTCGTAGCCTAGCCCCAGCAGGTCCCCGCGCGCGACTTGGACGCCTTCTTTGTCTGGATCGGCGTCCATTACCTCGACCACAGTGGGATCGAAGACGATGTAGATTTCCACGCCGGCGAGATTGGTCACGTTCTCGATGACGACCGCGACCTCTTGCGTCTCGCCGACGCCGATGGTGGTCTCTTCCGGCTCGAACTTCACGTGCGTCCCGCCTTGGGCTAACAGCGGCGAGATGTACGCGGCGATGAGGAGCGTCATAATGATGCCAGCGCCAAGGGCGCGGAGCGTGCGTCGATTTCTGAGCATGATGTTTCTCCTTTCCAGATTTCTGATCCCATTTCCTGAGTTGGTGAGCGTTTGAAGAGAAATTTGAACCTCGTTGTGAGCTACAACGTGCTTTTATTTTGCCAGATATTTCCCAAAGCGCAACCGAATTGATGTCAGTCCGGGCCGGATGAATAGCCTCTATCGCCAGGCAGCGCGCCAAATCGATACGCCCCCGTTATCCAAACAGCGCCGCCACGCCCGCGCCGACGAGCGAGCTGATGAAGTTGACCCAATCGTTGTTGAGCCAGCGCCAGCCGCGCAGATGCTCATTGGGCGCGCCGTCGGGATCGATGACCTTTTCGGTCTCTTTGCGGCGCGTGGGTGAGTAGTAGATGGCCTGCACCGTCGCGCCCAAGAGGCTGTCGCAGAGCGAGCCGGCGAGGCCGCTCAGCGTCGCCACCGCCACGAGCAGGGCCGCGCGTCCGATGCTGTCTCCGCCCGCCAGCGCGATGCCCGATCCGCCGAATGCGCCATCGATGAGCATCCACGCCAGCGCCGCGGTCCCGATGGTCGCGCCGCCGCTGAGCGTGGCTAACGTCCCCAGCGGCGAGATGCCGCCGGAGGCGCCGGGCGCCACGATCCGCCCCGTGGTGATGAGGCGCGGTGGTCGCCGGCTGAGCACGCCCAACTCCGTGGCCCACGTATCCGCGTTGACCGTCGCCATCGCGCCGAGGTAGGCGAAGAAGAGCGCGGGGTGGGGCGCCAGGCCGTAGGCCAACGCCATCAGCGCGCCCGCGCCGCCGTTCGCCAGCGCTTGCCAGAGATCGCGGCGGGAGCCTTTGGCGAACTTCTCCGCCAGGCTCTCTTTCTGCCCGGCTTTGTAGTGGGAGAGCAGGCTGGAGAGCACGAAGAAGGTGATGAGGAGCATCCCCCAGACCCACCCGCCAAAGCCGAAGATGATTGTGCCGGTGAGGATGGCGCCCGCCACCCCGCTGGCATCGAGCGCCGCGCGGCGATAGGCCGCCCATCCGATGCCGGCGCTGATCAGCAGCCCCAGCCCGATCCGCGCGATCATTTGACGACCGGCCCCAATGTCTGCTGGAGAATCTCGCGCGCCTGTCGGCGGTTCATCGTCTGGAGCGTGAATTTGTGCTTCCCGCCCGTGGTCTTGATGATCAACTCCGTGGTGATCGTGTTGTCCTCATCGGTTTGACGGTTGCGCAGGCGGATTTTTTGGATAGCGGAGTTGGCGATGGCAAAGCTATCGGGGTGGCGGTTGAGGATGGTGGGGATCGGCGTCCTGGCGTAGCTCTGGCAGAGGATGTTCACCCAGCCCATCTGCGCGGCAGCCTGGCCGAAGAAGCCTTTTCCCTCGCTGCGAGCCTGGTCGCGGGCGGTCGCGACGGCTTGGTTCGTCTGCTCCTTGGTGACTATTGCGAAGACTAAGCGATGGGGCGTGATGATGATGTTGAAGGTCTCGACGCCTAATCCCAAAAAACCCTTGCGCCGTTGGGCCAGGGGCACGATGCCTAAAATCGGCTCGTTAGATGGAGGGGCCGGGTGTGGGGATGGGGATGGCGGCGCGGCGGTCACTGGTTGACCGCATTGAGCGCAGAAACGCGCACCGGCGTTGAGCGCGGCGCCACATTGACTACAAAATTTTGGATCAGCATTCATAAAAAGGACTCCTTGTATGGAATGACGAGTGGTTCAGGTCAAAGATGAGATCGTTCTATAGGGCGTGCAGCAGAGCTAACGTCAGGCCCGTCAGCAGGGGCACGCTGAGGTTGTCCGCGCCGGCGGGGGAGAGGCCCTCCGCCACGGTGGCGACCACCGCGCCGACCAGGCTCATCCCCACGACGCCCGCGCGCGGGTAGATGATGCTGTTGGGACTCCACGCGGAGCCGGGCAGGAGCAGCAAGGTCAGCAGCATCGAGAGGAAGGCGTAGGTGAGCATCGCGATGGTGCCCTCCCAACTGCGGTAATGGCCGAAGACGGTGTAGCCATTCTGGCCGCGACTCTGGCCGACGATGCTGGCGAGGCCGTCGCCCCAGGTCATTGCCATCACGGCGGCAGCCGCGACGGGCGCGCGATCCACGCCGCCCTCGGTGCGCCAGAAGAGCGCGAAGAGCGCCGTGATCGATATCGCGAAGTAGATCGTCCCCGGCGAGGAGTCGGTCGCGTCCATCGCCTTGAAGATCTGGTAGCGATAGAAGATGTAGTTGAGGACGATGAACGTGGCGAAGGGGATGACGCCGTAGAACCAGTGATCGAAGAGGCCCAAAATACCCCAAACCCACATCCCCGCGCCGATGTGAACTATCTTGCGGGTCAGGTACTGGGGCCAACGCAACCTCTTGCTGATGAACTCCACGCCAAAGAGCAGCCCAAAGGCGTAGATGTAGGACGTGATCAGGCCGATGATGTCACCCTGTGTCATAGTTTTCTCTCTTTTTTTGATAACCTCAAGTTCGTAGTAAGGCACGTAACAAAGTGGAGTGCCGTCAATCCCAAACGGAATAAACGCCACTCCGCTTTCGCTTCGAGGCTAACTATGAACAAAACTTGATGTTGTGGGTTATTCCCTTAGCGCCTGATCCAAATCCGCCAGAATATCCTCCACATCCTCCAGGCCGACGGCGAAGCGCACCAGGCCATCGGTGATGCCGGCCTCCAGGCGCGCCGCGCGCGGGACGCTGTGGTGCGTGGTGCTGGCCGGATGGGTGATCAGCGTGCGGACGTCGCCTAAGCTGACGGTGCGCGCACAGAGTTGGACGTGATCCATCAAGCGGGCGCCGGCCTCCAATCCGCCCTTTAGCTCGAAGACGACCACGCCGCCGCCGCCCTGCATCTGGCGCCGGGCCAGATCGTGCTGGGGATGATCCGGGTGCCACGGGTAGCGCACCCACGCGATTTGCGGATGCGCGCCCAGGCACTCCGCGACGGCCAGCGCGTTGGCGTTGTGCCGCGCCATTCGCAGCGGGAAGGTCTGGATCCCGCGCGCAATCAGCCAGGCGTTGAAGGGACTGATGCAGCCGCCGAATCTGCGCACCGGCCCGGCCAGCACGCCACGCACAAAGTCGCGCGTCCCGACGACGGCGCCGCCGATTGCGTCGCCGTGCCCGCCCAAAAACTTGGTGGCGGAGTGGAGCGCCACGTCGATGCCCAGCTTGAGGGGCTGCTGGTTGTAGGGCGTGGCGAAGGTGTTGTCGATCATCGTGATGAGATCGTGCTCCTGGCCCAGCGCGGCCAGCGCTGCGATGTCGTTGAGCGCCAGCGTGGGATTGCCGGGCGATTCCAGGTAGAGTACGCGGGTGTTGGGGCGTAGCGCCGCCGCGAAGGCCTCGGGGCGCGTCGCATCGACCAACGTGGTCTCGATGCCGTAGCGGGGGAAGTCCTCCATCAGCAGGTGATAGGTGCCGCTGTAGAGGCCCGTCGTCGCGACGATGTGATCGCCCTGCGCGACGACGCTCAGCAGCGCCGCGCTCACCGCTGCCATTCCGGACGTCGTGGCGACGGCGGCCTCGCCGCCCTCCAGCGCCGCGACTTTCCGCTCCATCACCTCGATGGTGGGATTGCCCCAGCGCGTGTAGATGGGCTGGCCCTCGGTCTCGAAGGCGCGCGCGGCCTCCTCGGCGCTCGCGAACAGATAGGTGCTCGCCATGCGGATCGGCGGCGCGACGTCGCGCGGTTCCAGTTCTCCCCCGGCGTGGATGGCCTGGGTATGCATACCGTGGTTTTGATGGGTCATAGTGTCTCCTTGATGATGGTATTTGAGGTTATGTTTTATAATTGTAACTCGTATTGCGTATTTCGTATTGCGTAAAAACCCTTACCTTGCGAAGGTTTCGGAATAACGCCGGCGTTCATATCATCTTGTTCCCTGAGTATCCCCTTGTCATTCGAGCTACATCATAACCTTTGCAAGGGTTGGCGTGCTCATTCACGCCGGTTACGCCAGGCGCTCCAGCTCCTCGTAGCGATTGATGACGGTCTCCAGCAGGGCGCGGCGGAGTGGTTCGCCGGTGAGTTTGTGGTGGCTGATTTTTCGGATGCGGCGGGCCAGTTCGTCATCGTGCAGCACGTTCTGCACCCACTGCTGGAAATCGCCGCGCGCCAGGTGATGTTGAATCGAGGCGAGCGGGACTTCGGCCAGCGCCTTGCGGAATTCCCAGAGGTTCGCGGCGGTGCGATGGAGATACTCCTCTTCCTTGGTGTGAAAATAGAAGCGCTTGTGCTCTGGGAGCGGGGCGCGCAGATATTTATGCAGATGGCGGATGTGAGGGATCGAGCGCGGCCCTACCCGAAACTTGATCAACGTATCGTCTTCTTTACCATCGGAGCGCGCGGAGGGGCCGCCGGGGCGATTGAGGCAGAGGTAGGCTTGCCCGCGCGGCAGCGAAGGGAGCGCGGCCATCGCGGCTGCTCCGCCGTTGTATTGGGTCAACTCCGGTTCGAGCATCTCCAGTTCCGATGGCAGCGAGAGGCGGGTGAGCAGCCAGTGGTCTAACTTCTCCATCAAGGCTGGCGCGATGTGGCTGGGCCGATAGCTGATCAGGCCGAATCCGCCCCAGGCCATCGCATCTAAGAAGAGATCGGTGAGCCGCTCGCCCGTCGCCGGGCAGAAGCTCTGAATCTCATCAACTAAGAAGCAATGGGGCCGCCCCCGGCGCGTGCGCAAGCCGCGCATTGCGTTGAGAAATTCGATCAGATAGTCGACGCGCTCCTCCAAGGTGTAGAGCGAGAGATCCAACACGAGGCTGAGCGTGTTCCACTCGCAAAAATTGATCACATCGGAGACCATCGGGAGGCGCTTGTCCGGCCCGCCCAGGAGCAGTGTGTGCGGCGAGGTGCTCAGCCCGCGATAATCGCCCTCCGGGTCGATGATGGCGACCTGGTAGCCTTGCTTGAGCAACTCTTCCGCCACCAGGCCCGCCAACCATGATTTGCCGCTGGCGCTCGCGCCGAAGATGCCGATGTTCTGCTCCACTAATTTGAAGGGGTCGATGTGCACCGGCATGCCGCTCATCCGCTCGCCCAGCACCAGACGCCGTTCGGGACGGGGGGCGCGGGGCGGCGCCTCGCCTGCGATCAGTTGCTCGATAAGGGCCTGGACGCCCTCGCCGTCGGGTTGGGGCAGCACCGTATCCGCGACCTCTTTGAGCAGCGGGCGGGCGTTGGCGACGGCCACGGATAGCTCGGCGATCTCGAAGAGGCTGCGGTCGTTTTCGGCGTCGCCGCACGCGACGACGTTGCGCGGGGAGTAGCCTAACTCTTGCAGAGCGTAGCGCAGCCCCATGCCCTTGGTCGCGCCTTGGGGCAGGAGCATCACCGCCTCGCGGTTGTACTCGATATTGCCCGCGCTGCGCGTCTGGCGCATCGCTTTGAGGACATTGCTATCGTGGGGGGTGTATGTGGCGACGATGGCCAGCCCGCGCTCTATCGGCACCTCCATCATCTCCAGCCGCTGGATGACGTCGTTGGAGACCCGCCCGAAGGGGAGGAGGATCGCATCCCGCTTGGGGAAGTAGATCACGGCGCCGTTTTCGGCCACGATGGCCTCGCACAGTTCGGAGAAAGGGCCTTTGCTGAGGATCGCGTTGAGCGTCCGACCGGTGACTAAGATGATGGGCAGGCCGGCCATCTTTGCGCGCCGGAGGGTGGTCCAAATTTGGGTGGGCATCTCGCCCGTCTGGGTCAGCGTGCCGTCGAAGTCGCTGGCGATGACGATCAGGTGCGCGCTCTTCCGCTTTGGCGGCTTCTCGGTGATGGCGGGGGGTGGGGGCGGCGTCCCCGTCTCTGGCGCGGGGGTCATCGGCTCGCGCATTACCCGCTCCACCAGGCGGATCAGATCGTGGAGGCGGAAGGGTTTGGGGAGATAGGCGTTGGCTAACTCCCGCGCCTCCCTCTCGATCTCTGGCGAGCCGTAGGCGGTGATCAGGATGCTGCGCAGGGCGGGGCGCAGTTGATTGGCCCGCCGTAGAAGTTCCAGGCCATTGATGCCCGGTAGCCGGAGATCGGAGATGAGCAGGTTGAAGGAGGTCTCAAAGAGGCGTTCCAAGGCATCCTCGCCCGTCTCGCACGTTTCGACGTGAAAATTGCTGGTTTGGTGCAGGCCCAGCGCGCGATGGAGAGCGCGCGCCACGCCTTGGGAATCTTCTACCAGCAGGACGCGCGTCATCTCGGGTTTTTCGTTCACGCCATCGCCTCTCTTTCATCATTTTGATTGACATCGGCGCGGGGTAGTTGGACGGTGAAGGCGACGCCCTGCTCATCCGGCAGATTTTCCACCCTCAGCGCGCCGTTGTGTTGCCCGATGATGTGGTGGCTGATGAATAACCCCAGGCCGATGCCCTCCGGCTTGGTGGTGAAGAATGGCTCGAAGATGTGAGGGATGCGTTTCTCCGGGATCGGCGGGCCGTTGTTGATGAAATGTAGCTCTACCGTTTCTGGTTTTGGTTGGGCGGTGATCTCCAATGCGCCGCCGTTGCGCATTGCCTCTATGGCGTTGAGGACGAGATTGAGCAGCACCTGCTCGATTTGCTCCGCTTCGCCCAATACCGGCGGCAGATCCGAGGGGAGATCGAGTTTGACGGCGATATCGTTCTTGTGGAGCGAGGGCTGAAGCAGATTGAGGATGTGGCGCACTCGATGCGGAATTTCGACCGGGAGCTTCTTCAGTTGCCCGGAGCGGCTGAAGCTCAGGATGCGCTCGGTGATCTCGGTCAGCCGCTCGATCTCGCGATAGCTGAGGTTAAGCGATTCGGTGCGCTCATCCGATTCCAGCGGGAAATCGCGCACCAGCTCCAGATTGCTCCGAATCGCCTGGAGGGGATTTTTGATCTCGTGCGCCAACGTCGCGGTGATGTGGCCCATCGCGGCCAGGCGCTCGGTGCGGAGGATCTGCTGTTCCATCTGCTTGCGCTCGGTGATATCTTGGGCCGCGCCGATGACGCGCACCACGCGCTGCGATGCCATATCCCATACCGGGTGGTTGCGGATGTGGAGCCACGTCTCTTCGACGTCCCCGTCCTTCAAGCGAACCTCGATCTCTTGAGGTTCCCCAGCCAGCAAGCGCTCGTTCGCTTCCTGGAAGATGAGGAGATCGTCGGGATGAATCCAGCGCTCGATTTCCTTGCGGGAGGCCTGTGTGGTGTTGATCTCGTTCAGGCGGCTGAAGGGGCCGGTGATCCATTCGCAATACAGCGTGCCGTCCGCCTCGATGCGGAAGGCGTAGGCGATATCGGAGATCAAATCGGAGATGGTGTGATAGCGCGCCTCCGAAGCGCGGAGCGCCGCCTCGGCCTGCTCGCGCTCGCGCAATTCGCGTTGGACTTCCTGGTAGAGCCGCGCGTTGGCGATGGCGACGGCGACTTGATCGGCCAGGGTCTCGATCACCATCACATCGATCTCGTCGAAGGCGTTGCGCTCGGGGCTTTGGAGATCCAGCACGCCCACCAGCTCCTCATTCTCGCCGAGGCGAATCGGGACGCTCAGCTCAGATTGGGTGGGGATTACATCGGGATAGAAGTTGACGTAGTGCGGTTCGGCCGCCACGTCATTGGCGAGCAGGGTCTGGCCGTGTTGGCCCACCCAGCCGACCATGCCATCGCCAAAGGTGATTTTGTGTTCGGGCGGGAAGAGGTGATCGAAGGCCCCGGCGCGGGAGCGCATCTCCAAGATGCCTCGCTCGTGATCGACGCTGAAGAGGCCGACGTGGTGATAGCCGAAGCGTCTCTGGACCAGCGCGGTGATGTGATGGAAAATATCTTCCAGTTGGAGCAGGGCGGCGATTTCGCTGCTGATGTTGCTGAGTAGGATGAGTTGGGCCGCCCGCCGGCTCAGCGTTTCCTCGGTCGCCTTGTGATCTGAGATGTCCAAAATTACCCCCACCAGCCCGCCCAAGGTCCCATCGGCGCGATCATAGGTCGCTTTGTGGAAGACGACATCCCGTCGCGAGCCATCGCTTCCGATAACTGTGTACTCGTAGACCTGCGTGCCGGGATTTTCGAAGAGCGCGTTGTCCATCTTTTCGTACTTGGCGGCTTGCTCCGGCGGCGAGATTTCGTAGACGGTCTTGCCGACGATCTCTTCTTTGCTGAGGTTTAACATCTCCGCGAACTGCCGGTTGCATCCCTGGTAGATGCCGTTCGTGTCTTTGTAGAAGAGCGGCGTGGGGAGGCTGTCGATCAGAAATTGCAAAAATCGGAGTTGTTCGCGGTAGCGCTGTTCCGATGTGTGCAGCGCGGTCTCGGCTACGACGCGGCGTCCCAATTCCTCGATGGCGCGGTCGTAGAGCAGATTCCAGCGCCGCAGTACCAGAAAGGCGATCAAAGTTGTGACGGTCGAACTGAAGATGATGGTCACGATGTGCGATTGCCAGATCGTGATCTGGGGGAAAAGTTGCTGTTTTATCACTTCATAGATTGTCATCAAGAGCAGGCTCGCCAGTAGAATTTTGAGGAGGGTATGATTTAAGCTAATTCTCTGGGTTTTATGCCAACCATCGCGTCGCGAGGACGCGGGCGGTAAGGTATTCATCTCACTTCTCTCTTTCCCTTTCTCATATTCTGATCGCGTAACCGTGGCGCTTCAGGAATTCGCCGGCTGCAAATGCAAGATTACCGTACCGATGTCCAGGGCCGGGCTATGAATCGGAGCGCCGGAGGCAGGTGAGTTTCATAAAGACGTAGCCCACGAAGGAGATGACAATCGTGAGGCCGGCCAGCAGCCAGGTCGAGCCGGGCACCCGCCGCAACGCCCGGAGTTTGGGGGCGATGGCTAGCTTCTGGAGGAGGGTGCGATCTACATGATCCTGCTCCCACGCCCGGATCTTATCAGCCAGGTTCTGCTTTCCCTCGCCGGCCGGGATGTTGTCGAGAAGATTGTTCAATTGACTGCTGAGTTGAGATTTGGGTTTCGCGGCGGGTTCAGCTTTCTTTTCCGCGATCAGTTCGCGATAGGCATCGACGGTCTTGTGGACGATGTTGGCCCAATCCAAGTCGCTGACGCGCGCCCGCGCTTGCTGGCACATCTCCTCGTAGGCGGCAGGATCTAACGCGCAGATCTGCTCCACGGCCTCCGCGAACGCTGCCGGCTCCGCATCCCCCGGCAGCCGCCGCCCGACCGCGTCATCCACCAATTCATCGATGGTCTCGTTGCCCAGACCGACGACCGGCGTCCCCGATGCCAGCGCCTCGATCACCACCAGGCTCTGCACCTCCATTTTGGAGGCGGAGACGAAGACGTGGCTTGCGGCTAAATATGGGGAGATCTTTTCGTGCTCCACCTGCCCGGTGAAGACGACGTTATCCAGATGATAAGTCTGGCACATCTCCCGCAACTTCTCCCCGTACTCCGGATTGAGCGCCTTGCCGATGAGCTTGAGGGTGTAGTGCGCCGGCAGATGGCGCAGCGCTTCGATTAAGTAGGCTTGATTCTTGCGCGGCACGATGTAGCCGATGAAGGAGAGGATTTTCTCTTCCGCTTCGATATTGGCCGGGTCGCATTGGGTGTAACGGCTCAGATCGCGCCCGTTGGGGATGATGAAGAGGCGGCCCTGGTAGCCAAAGTCGCGCAGCGCTTTCTCTGCATAATGATTGAGGGCGATGATGGCATCGCAGTTTTTGTAGAAGTTGTTGAGCAATTGGTGCGCGACCGTCTCGCTGAGGGTCGTCTGGAGTAGTTTCACGTCCAGCGCGTCGACCGTGCCGAAGTCCAAGATCTTGTTGGGTAGAATGTGGCTGGTATGCACGAAGGGGACGCGGTGCATCCTGGCCCAGATTTGGGCGATGATGCTGATGGAGACCGGCTCGTGGGCGTGGATCACGTCCGGCTCGAACTCATCTAAAAAATCGGTGATCCCCCCCACATTTTTGGCCGAGAGCGAGGGCACCCAGACCTCATCTTGCCCCGCGCTCCGCACACCGAAGATCGTCAGGCTATCCTCGCTGGGTTGGGGGCCGGTGCGCTCGGCCGGGCGGATGAGCGCGGTCTCGTGGCGTTGGGCGAAAGCGCGCGTCAATTCGTGGGCCACGCGCCCCGATCCCCCGCCGCTCCCCGGCTTGAATAGTGAAATCATAACGACTTTCATGATTATCCATCCTTTCAGGTGGCTGGTTTTTACTTTCGATTTCTCGTCGGTCAAAACTAAAATGCTCGAATATATCCTCATAGCGCGCGACGATCTGCTCGCGCGTCAAGCTCATCTCTGCCATCGTGTAGATGTGATCGCTTTCGTGCTGGCACGCCCGCTCCGCCTCCCGCGCCAGTATCTTCGCGAATTTGGGGCTAATCTCGAGGCCCAGGCGCTGGTAGATCTCGCGCACCCCCGCTTCGGCGTCAGCGACCAGCGTATGGAAGTTTACCACAATATACTGATCTTGCGGCAGGTGGGCCAGTTGCATCAAGGGGTAGCGATACCAGTGCTCCGCCATCTTTAAGATATAATCGCGCGAGGCATAAGGCGCCGGCGGATCGCCCAAAATCTTCCACTCGGTCTCCGTCAGGCTGATGTAGGAGGGAATCATATCCAACGGGTTGCGCGCCAGGTAGATGAATTTGGCGTCGGGAAAGTAGTCGAGCAGCGTGGCGATCATCGGCGAGAACGAGGGATTCTTCGCCAGATAGGTGCGCTCGTGTTGGTCATGCGCCCCGTGGGCATAGAGATGGCGTTGCAGGCAGCGGGTGTAGAAGGTCATCATGCGTTCCTTGTCCGCCGCCGGCATCTGTTGATCGAAGTAGGTATAGGATTGGGCCTCGGAGAGGATCGCGCTGAAGGTCCAGATTTTGAGCGTGGCCCAGATATGCAAGAGCAGATACTCATCCTCCTCCGGCGCGCGCAGCGCCACGCGATGCATCTCGTTCTGTTCCTCCCACTCCTCCTCCAACTCTCGGATGCGCTTGCGGAAAGGATAGTTCAGGCGGCGATCCAGCGCTCGCGCGGCCCAGATGACCTTCCGCGCGGCGATGGACGGCGCGAAGAGGATCTCCCACATCTTCATCGTCGTGAAGTTCTTGCGATCCCGGGCCAGCAGGCGATGCAAAAAGGTCGTGCCGCTGCGGGGATTGCCGATGATGAAGATCGGCGCTTCAATCTTCATCTGCCGATAATCCCGATAGAAGATCTCATCCCAGAGAAAGCTCAGCCAGATGCCCACCTCCAGCAGCGGGTACACCGTGTGGAGCAGGATCAGCCATCCGATCCGCCGGAATGACAGGCGAAAGGGCGTACCTCGACTTTTAAAAAGCGAGAGATAGGTGAAGGCCAGAAACGCTTTGAAATTAAAGCCGAAATTGAAAAGCATCTCTTGAGTGACTCCTGTTTTGGATTGGGGCAATGACGTGCTTTGATGTATAACAATCTTACTTCGAGTAGGGTAAATGTCAAAAAATCTCCGACTTCTCCGGCGCGCGTTTCAACTTTAGATTGGCGAGGCTGTCAAAAAGGCCCGGCGCTTCTCGAGAGAGAAGCGCCGGGCTTCGCTTTTGCTATTGAGCGCGGCTTCGCTATTCCGCCACACGCGCCGCGACGGCCAGCCCCACCATCGAAAGCGCCAGCGCGGCCAGCCCCACGCCGACGCCGAAGGCATCCGTCAGTGCGCCCAGCGCCGGCGCGATGACGGCGCCCAGCAGGGTGACCAATTGCGATTCCACCGACAGGCCCGAGGCCATCACCTCGTTCTCGATCTGGTCGCTGATGTAGGCCACGTTGAGTGGCTTGCGCACGTTGTGCAGCAGATACAATCCCAGGAAGACGAGGATGGAGAGCGCCGGAATGTCGGCCCACGCGGCGATTCCCGCCACGCCCAGCAGCCCCGCGCCAAGGAAAAAAGTCCTATTGATGGCCTGCCCCACGTTGCCGATGCGTTCGCTCACGGCGCCCGCGTGGCGGGAGGCGTAGCTGGAGAGCAGGAAGATGATGAAGTAGACGCCGCCGATCACCAGTGCGCTGCGGCGGTCATCCTGCAACGCCACTAAGATGGGCAGGCTCAGCGCGAAGGTCTCCAAGATGGGTTGGAGGTAATCCTTGGTGGCTTTGTAGAAGGCGTCGAAGCCGGAGCTGTTGAAGATCGCGCGGAGCGCCCCCGGATTGCGGAACAGGCCCAGGAAGGTCGTCGTGGTGGCCTTGATCTGAGCGGGGATCTCGCGCCAGACTAAGGTTTGCAGATCGCCGTCCAACGATTTGGGGTAGGTCGCCAGGTTGATCAGATCGAGCGTGTAGGGCAGGATGGAGACCAGGAAGACGTAGCGGTAGTCGCCGGTGTAGAAGACCAGGCCCGCCGCGATCAGCGCGTTGAGCGCCGATCCGATTTGCGAGGCCGCGCGCGTCGTGCCGTAGTAGGGCACTTTGAGGTGCTCCATATCGCTGAGGCGCAGGTGCTCCAAGATCAGCGCCTTGTGCGTCCCGCTGCGCAGCGCCTCCCCCAGGCCAAAGACGATCATCGCTACGATGAACGGCCCGAATCCCGGCCAGGTGAAGAACATGACGAAGGAGATGATGTAGGCTGAGAAAGAAAGCACCATCGACCGGCGGCGGCCAAAGACATCCGCGAAGACGCCGGCGGGGATTTCCAGCAGGTTGGTGGCGATGTCGCGCGCGGCGTAGAGCACGCCGATCTGGAAGAAGCTCATCGCGGCATCGCGGAAGAAGAGGATGAGAAACGGCTCGAAAAGGCGCAGGTTCTTCAGAAAACCGTAGAGTGAAAATCGAAACAGCATCGCATCGCGGGGAATTTTATTGGATGTGTCGTTCATAGGTTGAAAGGATCTCCTTGAGGAATTGCGAACTGGAACAGGTCAGACCCGAAGGGTGTTCAAAACACCCTTCGGGTCTTTGGGTACGGGTGATTCGATTGGAACGTTAAGCCTCTGTTTCCGCGGACGTCTTGAGATACGCGATCATCGGGTCGGCGACGAGGGGGACCAGGTCGTCGATCATATGCGGCATGAGATTGTCCATCACCTTGGGCATCAACTCCGGCATTTGCTCCCGCATGTAATCCGGCATCGGGACCATCTGCTCGATGCGGGCCAACATCGTGTCCATCACCTTCGGCATCATCAGCGGCAGCAGTTTGGGGAAGAGGGTGGGGAAGAGCGGCTTCATCATCCCCAGCGCGCCGGGGATCTTGCCCATCTGGCGCATCATCTGGCCCATGCCCATCGGCATCGCGTCGATCAGCTCTGGCCACATCGTGTCCATCAGCCTCGCGAAGCCCTCCGGCGTCATCAGCGCGATCATCGCCTCGAAGACGGCCCACTGGCGCAGCACCTCCGGATGCGGATCGGGGAAGTCATCGTGGCCCAGCGCCTCGGCGCAGAAGCGCGCCAAATCCTTGACCTCGATCTCCATCTGCTTCTTGTCGCGCGTCACGCGGAACTGGAACTCGCAGCAGGGACAAGCGGCCAACATCGTATCCGCCCCCGCCGCGACCGCTTCATCCAACCGATGCTCGCCAATATCGGCGGCGACGGGCGGCTCCTTGATGAGCGTGAGCACGCTGCCGCAGCAGTGCGCGTCGTCGCGGTTGTATGCCATCTCCACGTACTCCACGCCCGGTATCGCCTGGATCACCTGGCGCGGCTCCTCATAGATATGCGACACGCGCCCCATGTGACACGAATCGTGCCATGTCACCTTAACCTTTTTCTCCTCTCCCCCGATATCGGGGGAGCCGGTGGGGGTCGGGGTCGGGAACTCGAACGCGCCCGTCTCCAGTTGCTCGGCGATCACCTCGCTGTAGTGCTTGGACGTGATGTCGTACTCGATCCCCAGCTTTTCGGCCCATTCGGGGTAGACGTGGCGCCACATCATATTGCAGGCCGGGCACGAGGTGATGACCGTATCCGCGCCCTTGGCCTTGACCGCCGCGATGTTCTTCTTCACCGTCTCGGCGAAGACGTCCCACTTGCCGGCCACCAACATCGGCGTGCCGCAGCAATTCTCCTTTTTGCCGACATAGGTGAACTCCACGCCGGCCTCGTCCAGCAAGCGCACCGTCGCCTGGCCGATGTCGTGCTCGACGTAGCTGGCGGTGCATCCGGCAAAATACACCGCCCCACCCCCCTCAGTCCCCCCTAATAGGGGGGAGGTCGGGGGGTAGTGCTCCTCGCGCAGATCGTCCGGGAACCAGGCGTCGCGATCCTTGCGGTAGCCGGCCCAGATGTTGCCCTCGGCGCGGGTGGCCGCCGCCATCATCTCGAACGGCGGGAAGGTCATCCGCTCCTCCTCGTGGATCAACTTGCCGCGCAGCTTCATCCACGCCGGCTCGATGGGCAGGACGGCGGAGCAGCGCAGGTTGCACAGCTCGCACGTCGTGCAGACTAAGAACGTATCCACCATAAATTGATCCCATTCCTCGCGGCCCTCCATAAACTCGCGCAGCCAATACCACTTGCCGCGCGGACTCTGGCTCTCCCAGCCGCGCCCGTAATATTGATCGCACTCCTGGACGCAGTAACCGCACTGCGAGCAGGCGTAGGCGTACCACGCCACGTCGCCGGGGATGCCGCGCACCTCGCCTGCGGGCGGCTTTTCGCCCACCTTGGAGACCACGGCGTTGCCGAAGGGGCGGATCAGCGGCTCGAAGGCGTTGGCCGCGATGAGCGCGTTGCTGATCAGCGCGCCGCTCCACAGCCCATCCCGCAGGCTGGGGGGCAGCACTTTGCCGGGATTGAGCACGCCGGCCGGATCGGCCATCGCTTTGAACTCGCGCATCACCTGCGCCCGCTCCCGGCCCAGGATCTTATCCGCCATTTTGGTGTAGTAGAGGCCGGTGGCGTAGGGCCGCCCGCCGTATTTCTCCGCGATGCGGCTGATGGTGAGCGAGAGCGGGAAGACGAAGTTGTAGGTGAATTTGCGCTGGTCGGCGGGGATGAAGCCCAAGATGACGACCTCCGGCTCGCCCTGCGGATTGCGTCCCTTGCGGATGAGGACACCCTCCTTGACGACAGGCTTGTCCACCTGGCGCTCGACATCGGCCATCATCTGCCCCAGGCCGGAGAGCGGCACAACGACCTCGGCGGGCACGAGGCTCGGTCCCAGCCGCTTGACCGTCATAATGCGGAAGCGCTGCGACCACTCGTGATGGGCGATCTTCTCGCTGAGCAGCTCCGCTTCGCAGCGCTCGGTCGACATCCGCTCGGCGAGCGCGCCGCGCACCTGCTCGGCATCCTCTCGGCGGAAGGCCAATGTCAAGATGTAGGAGGCGGGCAAGAGCACGCGCTCCTCCGCCGGTTCCCCGTGATGGGTGCGCAGCGGCGCGCGGTTCTTCATCTCCGCCATCCGGGGGTTGATGAAGTGCATCGACCAGATGGGGAGATCGGCCTCCAGCAGCCCCTCCAGCAGATGTTGCAGATCGTGCGCGTCGGGGCAGCCCAGCGAGAGCACCTCCAGCGGCGCATCCGGCTGGATGTTGATCGTCAGCGCGGTGATGATGCCCGTCGTGCCCTCGGCCTCGTAGATCATATCCAAGCCCTCGCCCTCGAAGTGGGCGAGCGTGCCATCGCCCAGCACCACGCGCGCGCTGACGACGTTATCGCGGAACCAGCCGGCCTCGTAGCCGCCGAAGCCCGCGCCGCCCTGCGCCATCCAGCCGCCCGCCGTCGCCGAGGGGTAGCTGCTGGGGTAGGTGCGGAGCGTCATCCCCTGCTGCTTGAGCGCGCGGTCGGCGTGCTCCCACACGATGCCGGGTTGGAGCGTCGCGGTCTGCGCCGCCGTGTCCACGGCTAACACCTCGTCCATGCGGAAGAAATCGACCACCACGCCGCCCTGCACGGGCAGCACGCCGCCGTAGCCCGACGTGGCCTTGCCGCGCGGGATGAGCGGGACGCCCTCGCGCGCGGCCCACGTGACCAGCGCGATGATCTCCTCCTCCGAGGCCGGTTGCACGACCGCATCGGCCAGGGGATTGCCGATGAGGGGCTTGATCATGCTCGGCATCTCGCCCACATCGTGGCTGTAGAGCTTGCGCTCCACCCGCCGGGTCGTCGCCCGGTCGCCAAACAACGCCGTGAGCCAGTTCATCTGTTGCGACGATAATCCAGTCATATCTTGTCCTCCTGGGGATAGGGATACAAAGCAACAAAGC
>CAZCAI010000072.1:10354-23473 GCA_964496595.1 uncultured Anaerolineales bacterium | reverse complement strand
ATTCGCAATTCATCATTCACAATTCCCCCCATTCATCATTCGCAATTCCCCCCAATTCCCCCCATTCCCTAAAATCATAGCCAATTTCCCCAAAGAAGCAATTCCTGCGGGCGTCGTTCCTGAAAACCGATCCGCTTCATCCCCTCCATCTGCTGATCACTTTCTTTTCTGCTCAAAATATGTTAAAGTAAAACTACGGATCAATTCACTCGGTAGGGAGGGGGAGCTATTTTACACAATGGTCAGGATCTACAAAAATATCGTGTGATCGCTTCCGATGCACCCATCGGCAAGGTACACGATTTCTGGTTCAAGGAGCAGGATTGGACCATTCGCTACATCATCTGCCGCCAATCCTCGGATAAAGATAAACCCGATAGCCACGGCTTAATCCTCAGCATCGACCTCATCACGCCACCGGATGCATCGCGGCGCTGCCTGCCGGTTACGATCCGGCAACAGCAGATATTACACCTCTCGCGCGTCGATCTGCGCCACGAGACCTCGTACGCCATCATCATAGAAAACCTCCGCGCGCGAAGTATGCGCCGCCTCATCGGCTACCACGTCCAATCCGAACGCGGCGAACAGGTGGGCGAGGTGGAAGACTTCGTGGTGGAGGATGCAGACTGGCGCATCCGCTACCTCTTAGTCGATACCCACAACTGGCTGCCCTTCAAGCGCATCTTAGTCGCGCCGCATTGGCTGAAGAGCATCTCGTGGGAGAAAAAACGCCTGCGCGCGGAAATCCCCATCTTAGTCGAAGCGACTGGCCTATTACCATAGTCCATCCAGCTTCCAGCTTCCAGCAACCAGCAACAAAGGAGCAATAACACCTATGAAACCTTCAGAACAAGCCCTGGCAGAGGGCATCTTATTCACCGACCAATACCAATTGACGATGGCGCAACTCTACTATCGCATGGAGATGCACGAGAAGCAAGCGCAATTCGATCACTTCTTCCGCAGTTATCCAGCCTACGGGGCGCATCAAGCGGGCTACGCGGTTACGGCGGGATTGGAATGGCTGGTGGATTGGATCGAACGCGCGCGCTTCCGCGATGAGGAGATCGCCTTGTTGCGCTCTCAAACGGGAAGCCAGGGAGATCGCATCTTCGCGGACGACTTCTTAGCGTGGCTCCAATCCGAGGCGCCGTTCTTCAATCGAATCACCATGCAGGCCATCCCCGAAGGGCGCGTCGTGCATCCCAACGTGCCGCTGACTGTGGTGCAAGGCCCGCTGGCCATCGCGCAGATTTTGGAGACCGCGCTGCTCAATCACCTTAACTATCCCACCCTGATCGCGACGAAGGCGGCGCGCCTCCATCAGAGCGGGCGCGGCAAGCTGCTGTTGGAGTTCGGGCTGCGCCGCGCGCAGGAGCGCGGCGCGAACGCCGGCGCGCGCGCGGCCCTCATCGGCGGGGCGGACTTTACATCTAATGTGGG
Source organism: uncultured Anaerolineales bacterium (assembly GCA_964496595.1). Lineage (GTDB taxonomy): Bacteria > Chloroflexota > Anaerolineae > B4-G1 > SLSP01 > JAAAOZ01. The sequence continues at coordinate 22,027 of CAZCAI010000072.1, read as the reverse complement.
CATCTCGCACGTGCTGGGCTATCCGCCCAAAGGGACGCACGCTCACAGCATGGTGCAGGTCTTTATGGCGCTGGGCGGCAGCGAGATCGACGCCTTCCGCGCCTACGCCGAGGTCTACCCGGACGATTGCCTGCTCTTGGTCGATACCATCGACACACTGGAGAGCGGCATCCCCAACGCCATCCGCGTCTTCGAGGAGCTGCGCCGCGCGGGCCATAACCCCATCGGCATCCGCTTGGATTCCGGCGACCTGGCGCACCTCAGCATCAAGGCCGCCAAGATGCTGAACGACGCCGGCTTCCCCGACGTCAGCATCGTGCTCTCCAACCAGTTGGATGAGCTGGTCATCCTCCAGATCATCACCCAGATCCAGGACGAGGCCGCGCACTACGGCGTCGATCCCGACAGCCTGATCAACCGCCTGACCTACGGCGTGGGCACGCGGCTCATCACCTCCGGCGGGGATGCGGCGCTGGACGGCGTCTACAAGCTGGTAGCCGTCCAAGACGGCGGCGCATGGGCGCCGGCGATCAAGATCTCGGAGACGCCGGAGAAAATCCTCAATCCGGGCCACAAGCGCGTGTGGCGGCTCTACGACCAGCGCGACAAGGCCGTGGCCGACGTGTTGAGCCGGGAGGATGAAAACCCCGCCGAAATCGACCCGCTCACGTTGCATCATCCCACCGAGCACACAATGCATCGCACGCTCACCCAGGAGTGCATCTCGGAGGTCGAACCGCTACTGGTCGATATTCTACAGGAAGGCGACCTCGTCTATGAGCTACCCCCCATCGAGGCGATGCGCGAGCAGCGCGAAGCGGATCTCGCGCGCTTGGATGCCGGCGTCCGGCGGATCATGAACCCGCACATCTACCACGTCTCCCTCACCGAAGGGCTGTGGGATCTGAAGCAGAAGCTGATTAAATCCGCGCAATAACGCTTGCTATGATAAAGCCTTGTATATGTTTTGCTTTCCGAGCAGACCAGGGTGCAACGCACTTGAGCAGAAGGAGAGGCGCAACCTCATGCAGTCTACGCCTGGCGACAAGCCAAAAAGTGCGTTGCACCTCAACAAGCAAACAAACCCGCGCTTTGGAACCATTCAGCATTCGCAATTCAAAATTCATCATTTCCATAAGGAGGAATCACCGATGGGAGAGATCATCACCGTCGATCAAATGGGAGAAATCGTGCCGCGCTATGAATTCCGGGCCTTCGCCCAGACCTTCGGGCGCGTGGCCGAGCGGATTCGGGAGCTTTCGCCGTGCGAAAACATCCGCGAAAGCACCGACATCTACATCATCTCCGCCGGTACAGATAGACAAAATGAGCACAACACTAAAATCCGCGACAACCAGATGGACATCAAGGACTTCGTCAAAGAAGTGAAGGGCTTGGAGCAATGGACGCCGCGCGTGAAGGCCGAGTTCCCCATCGCGGCGGCGGATCTGCGAGAGTACATCTTCCCCGCTTGGCGCGTCGATATGCCGGAGCTGACGCGCGACGCCTACACCCAGGCGCAATACTTGGACGAGATCATCCGCCCCCACCCCGCGCTGCTGACCGCGCGCGTCTACAAACTGCGCTTCAGCTTCACCATCCACAAGTGCATCACCGAAATCGCCCACCTGGAGATCAACGGCGCGGCCATTCGCACCGTCGCCGTCGAATCCGAGGACATCGATGCCGTCTTAGATGCCCAAGCCACCCTGGGCCTCGACGCCTACGACAACGTCAACTACCTCGTAGCCATCAAACGCATCATGGGCCTCGCCCCGCTACCAAACGCCCGGACGTAAAGATCCAAGCTCAAAGAACAAAACCTTACCAATTGAGCAAACCTCGCCCTTCTGCAACCCTCAATTATCTAACTTCCGACCTCCAACTTCTAACTTTAAACTTGCAACTTGCAACTTACAACTGAAACGGAGGAACCATGCCAAAAGAAATCGAGCGAAAATACCTGGTCCAGAAAGACCCGGCCTGGACGAGCCAGTCGGGCACACAATACCGCCAGGGCTACCTGAACACCACCAAGGAGCGGATCGTGCGCGTGCGCACCATCGGCGACCAGGGCTATCTCACCATCAAGGGCCTGACCGTCGGCGCGACGCGGTTGGAGTTCGAGTACGAGATCCCCGTCGCAGATGCGGACACGATGTTGGACGACCTCTGCGAGCGCCCGCTGATCGAGAAGCGCCGCTACAAGGTCGAGCACGACGACCTCACCTGGGAGATTGACGAGTTCTTCGGCGAAAACGAGGGCCTCATCGTCGCCGAGGTCGAGCTGGAGAGCGAGGATCAGAGCTTCGAGAAACCGCCCTGGATCGGCGAGGAGGTCACGGACGACCCGCGCTACTTCAACTCCAACCTCGTCCAGCACCCCTACAGCGAGTGGGAGATCAAATGACCCACGCTCCTCTATCCCCCGCACCCTGCCAGGCCGTGATCTTCGATATGGACGGCGTACTTCTAGACACCGAACCGATCTCCAAGCGAGCGTGGCTGCGCGCCCTTGAGGCGTGGGACGCCACGCTCGCAGACGAGATCTACCTGCAATTGGTCGGGCGGACGGTGGCGGATACCATGCGCATCCTCTCCGAAACGCTGGGGCCAGACCTCCCGATCCTGGAAGTCCGCGCGCGGAAAGACGCCCTCTTCAAGGAGATCATCGCCGCCGAGGGCATCCCGCTCAAGCCGGGCGCGGTCGCGTTGTTGGATCATCTTGAGCGAGAGGGCTGCCCCAAGGCCGTCGCCAGTTCGACGCCCAAGGCGGGCGTCTTACAGCGCCTCTCGATGACGGGATTGCGCGCGCGCTTCCCCATCATCATCGGCGGCGATGAGGTGCGGCGCGGCAAACCCTCCCCCGACATCTTCCTGGCCGCCGCCGAGCGCCTGGACATCGCGCCGGAGGGTTGCTGGGTGCTGGAAGATTCCGAGTACGGCATCGCAGCCGCGCACACCGCCGGCATGACGCCCATCATGATCCCCGACCTCAAGCCCCCCTCGGCGAAGACCGCCGCGTTAGCCTACCGCATCCTCCCCTCCCTGGCGGATGTGCAAGCCATGTTATCCCGTTCGTAGTAAGCTACGAAGCGCAAGCTTTGGAATTTAGAATTGCGAATTATGAATAATACTATCGAGTAAAGATTCAAAATTCTAAATTCGCAATTCGCAATTTACTGATTGTCGCTTTACCACTATGAACTATTCAATCCCCAATCCCATAACCGAAGACGCCGCCGAGACCCTCCACACCCTGGAGGGTACGCTGGAGCGTCTCACCTTCCAGAACGAGGAGAACGGCTACACCGTCGCCAAGCTGATCCCCACGGATAAATCCTACGAGGTGACGGTCATCGGGCCGCTGACGGGCGTGAACGTCGGCGAATCGGTCAGGTTGCAAGGCTTCTGGACGACCCATCCCAAATACGGGCGCCAGTTCGAGGTACGCGCCTATACCGTCAAACTCCCCGCCACGCTGGAGGGCCTGCGCAAATACTTGGGCAGCGGCTTGATCAAAGGCATCGGCCCGGTGAACGCCGGTCGCATCGTCGATTACTTCGGTCTCCAAACGCTGGACGTGATCGAAGAGGACGTGGATCGGCTGCGCGAGGTGCCCGGCATCGGCCCCAAGCGCGCCTCGAAAGTGGCGCGGGCATGGGAGGAGCAGAAGCACATCAAAGAGATCATGCTCTTCCTCCAAGGGCACGGCGTCAGCACCGGGCTGGCGGTGAAGATCTTCAAGGCCTACGGCGACGCGGCCATCGGCATCGTGCGCCACGATCCGTACCAGTTGGAGAAGGACATCTACGGCATCGGATTCAAGACCGCCGATAAGATCGCGCGCCAACTGGGCATCGCGCCGGACGCGCCGACGCGCATCCAGGCCGGGATTCGCTACGTGCTGGGTACTTTCAGCGACGACGGCCACTGCTACGCCACGCGGACGCGCCTCCTCACCCAGGCCGCGCAACTGCTGGAGGTGACCGCGGCGCAGTGCAGCGAGCAACTGGCCGCGCTCGTCGTGCAGGAGGAGATCATCATTGAGATGATCGGGGCCTCAGATAAATCGGACGAAGAGGGAAACAGTGACGAGGAGCGCGAGGCCATCTATCTGCCGCCGTTCTACTATGCCGAGCGCGGCGTCGCGAACAAGCTGCGCCTCCTGCAACGCACGCCGCGAGATCGGCTGGCGAGCTTTGAGGATATGGCGTGGGAGAAGGCCTTCGAGTGGCTGGACACCCGCGCCGATTTTCGCCTGGCCGAGCAACAGCGGCGCGCCATCCAAATGGCCCTGACCGAGAAGGTGAGCATCCTCACCGGCGGGCCGGGCACCGGCAAGAGCACCATCATCGGCAGCATCATCCAGGTGCTCGGCGCGAAGGGCAAATCCGTGCTGCTGGCGGCGCCCACGGGCCGCGCGGCGCAACGTCTGGGAGAGATGACGGGCCTGGAGGCGAAGACGATCCACCGGATGCTGGAGTTCAGCCCCCATCAGGGCAACCGCTTCCTCAAGGATCGCGAAAATCCGCTGGACGCCGACATCTTGATCGTCGACGAGGCCTCGATGATCGACATCCTGTTGATGAATAACCTGCTCAAGGCGGTGGCGGCGGGGATGCACCTGCTCTTGGTCGGCGACGTGGATCAACTGCCCTCCGTCGGGCCGGGCAACGTGCTGCGCGATCTCATTGCCAGCGAGACGATCCCGGTGACGCGCTTGCAGACGATCTTTCGCCAGGCGGAGGACAGCTACATCGTCGTCAACGCGCATCGCATCAACGAGGGCCGCCTGCCCATCTTCGCGCAGGACGCGCGCGACTTCTTCCTCTTTCGCCGGCCCGACCCGGACGACGCGGCGGATTGGGTGATCGACATCGTGGCGCAGCGCGTCCCGCGCAAGTTCGGCTACGATCCCCAGGAGGCGATCCAGGTGCTCAGCCCGATGCATCGCGGCTCGGCGGGGGTGAGCGCGCTGAATCGCCGCCTCCAGGCGACGCTGAATCCGCCGACCGAGAAGCGCGCCGAGACGCCGCACGGCTCGCGCGTCTTTCGCGTCGGCGACCGCGTGATGCAGATCCGCAATGACTACGACCGCCAGGTCTTCAACGGGGATATGGGGCGCATCGCGGCCATCGACCTGGAGGAGCAGGTGCTGGTCGTCGACTTCGTCGGCGTCTACGTGGGCTACGAGTTCTTGCAGTTGGATCAACTGGAGCACGCTTACGCGGTGAGCATCCACAAATCGCAGGGATCGGAGTTCCCGGCGGTCGTCGTGCCGCTGCTGACCCAGCACTATATGATGCTCCAGCGCAACCTGCTCTACACCGCCATCACGCGGGCGCGCGAGCTGGTCGTCCTGGTCGGCAGCCGCCGCGCCATCGCCATCGCCGTCAACAACGACAAAATCGCCCACCGCAACACCCATCTACGGGCGCGGCTCCAGTCGGAGGAGGCGGGGAGAGCGTACACCTCCTATGAGTAGCTCAAGTTCTGGTTCGTAGTCAGGCATGAAACAAAGTGGAGTGCCGTATCATCTCCACCTTCTAAAAAAGACGGCACTCCATTTCATTGCGTGCCTAACTACAAACATCACCCACCGGAACACCCACTTGACATTTGACTTTCAGACTTTTGACCTTTGACGTTTGACAACGTTCAACTCGCAACTTGTAACGTTCAACTGATTTTCAAGGAGACACGCTATGACCAAACACCTCGTCTTAGTCGCCGGCAATATCGGGACGGGCAAAACCTCACTGACGGAGCGCTTAGGCGGGCGATTGGGCTGGCGCACGGCCTTCGAATCCGTCGCCGACAATCCCTATCTGGCCGATTTTTACGGGGATATGCAACAGTGGGCCTTCCACCTGCAAATCTTCTTCCTGGGCCATCGGGCCGAGCAGCATCTCGAGTTGGCAAACGATGCCCAATCCGCCATCGCCGACCGCAGCATCTACGAGGACGCGCACATCTTCGCGCGGGCGCTGCATCATCTGGGCAACCTGAGCGAGCGGGATTACCTCGCCTATCGCACCATCTTCAATCTGGTGGTCGGCAACCTGCCCCGCCCCGATTTGTTGATCTACCTCAAGGCGCCCGTCCCCGTACTGATGGAGCGCATTCACCAGCGGGGGCGCGAGATGGAGCGGAGTATCTCGGCGGATTATCTGGGGCTGCTGGAGACCTTCTACGATGAGTGGATGGCGGCCTTCAACGCCTGCCCGGTGCTCACCATCCGCACGGCGGATCTAGATTTCGTGCACCAGCCGAAGCATTTGGATATTGTGGTCAATCGCATCCAGGATAGATTAGCCGGCAAAGAAGATGTGGTCTTTCCCACGGATGCGTGACTTCTTAGCTAAGCTGATCCGCCCGGCGCGCGAGGCGCACCTGGCGCCGGCCTCACTGATCGGGCTTTTCTTCCTCTCGGCAGCCACGCTGCTGCTGGAGATCACCCTCACCCGGATCTTCTCGGTCGCGCAGTTCTACCACTTCGCCTTTATGATCATCAGCCTGGGGATGTTGGGCTTCGGCGCGAGCGGGACGTGGCTGGCGCTCTTCCCGCGCTGGGGCCGCGCGCGTCCGCGCCGCACGCTGGCGCTCCTGGCGCTGGCCTACGGCGTGACGAGCGTGGGCGCCTACGCGCTGACCAACGTCGTGCCCTTCGATTCGTTCAGCATCGCCTGGGAGCGCCGCCAGGTGGGCATCCTGGCCCTGCACTACGTCGCCCTGGCCGCGCCCTTCTTCTGCAGCGGCGCGACGCTGGGCCTCCTCTTCGCGCAGCATCCCCAGGCCATCAGCCATCTCTACGCCCTCAACTTCGGCGGATCGGCGGCCGGCTGCGCGCTGGCCCTCCTCGTACCGACGTGGTTGGGCGGCGCGGGCATCGTTCTGCTATGTGGAGCGCTGGGCGGCGCGGCGGCGCTGTGCTTCGCTCCAGCGCGGACGATGCGCGTCGCGGCGGGGCTGCTGATCATCGCGCTGGGCATCGCCGGCGCGACGCACCCCGCGCCGCTGACGTTGGAGCTTTCGCCCTACAAGGGCCTGAGCCACGCCCTGCGCCTCCCCGATGCGCGCGTGGTCTTCCAGGCGTGGAACAGCTTCTCCCGCGTCGACGTGGTCGCCAGCGAAAGCCTCCGCTCGCTGGCCGGGATGAGCTACCAAAGCCCCGCGGCGCCGCCGCCCCAGCACGGCGTCTTCGTCGATGGCGGTGATCCCAGCCCGGCGATCCAACTGCCGCTCGCCACGTTGGATCACACCGCGGCGCTGACCTTCACCGACTTTATGCCCACGGCCATCGCCTACCAGCTTCGGCCCGGCGGCGATGCGCTGGTGCTGGCGCCTCACGGCGGACTGGCGCTGTGGATCGCGCTGGCGCAGGGCGCGGCGCATGTGACCGCCGTCGAGCCAAACCCGCTCATCATCGAGGGCGCGGGGCGCATCTACGACCATCCCCGCGTGACGCCACAGATCGAGACGCCGCGCAGCTACGTCCGCCACACCGACGCGAAATTCGATGTGGTGGAGCTGGCGCTCACCTCGCCCTATCACCCCGTCCGCTCCGGCGCGTACAGCCTGGCCGAGGACTACGCCTACACCGTCGAGGCCTTCCGCGACGACCTGGCCGCGCTCCGCCCCGATGGCCTGCTGGTCGTCACGCGCTGGTTGCAGATGCCGCCCAGCGAATCGCTGCGGGCGTTCGCGCTGGCCGTGACCGCCGTGGAGGCCGAGGGCGGCGATCCCGCCCAACAGATTGTCGCCTTTCGCGGCTACCAGACGCTGACCCTGCTCGTCAAGCGGCAGCCCTTCACCGAAGCAGAGGTGGACGCCGTGCGCGCGTTCGCCGCGCGCCTGGCCTTCGATCTGGTCATCGCGCCGGGGATGGCGGCATCAGAGGCGAATCAATACAACGTGTTGGAGCGCCCGCTCTATCACGAGAGCTTCACCGCGCTGCTCCGCGCGGAGGATCGCGCGGCGTGGTACGCGGCCTACCCCTTCGATGTGACGCCGCCCACCGACCAGCATCCGTTCTTCTGGCACTTCTTCAAGTGGTCACAGGCGCGAGAGATGATCGCGACGTTGGGCAAGCAATGGCACCCCTTCGGCGGCGCGGGCTACTTCGTGTTGCTCCTGCTGCTGGGACTGGCGTTAGTCGCAGCGACGGCGCTGATTCTCCTGCCCACGCTTCTTTTCCGGCGCGCCTCCCCATCCGCCGCAGACGCCAAAGCCGGCGGGCGCGTCTCCGTGGCGTTGTACTTCGGCTTACTGGGATTGGGATTCCTCTGCGTCGAAATCCCGCTGATGCAGCGCTTCATCCTCTTCTTGGGCCACCCGGCCTACGCGATGACCGCCGTGCTCTTCGCGGTGCTGCTCTTTTCGGGGATCGGCAGCCTGCTCTCGTCGCGCGCGCCATTACGCCCGGCGTTAGCCCTGCTGATCGCGCTGGCGTTGGTCTATCCCCTGCTCCTGCCCCGACTCTTCGCCGTGAGCCTGGGCCTGCCGATCATTGGGCGGATGTTGGTCACAGTGGCGACCATTGCGCCGCTAGGGATATTGATGGGGATGCCGTTTCCCAAGGGCCTGGGACTACTCGAATCGCGCGCGCCCCAATGGATTCCGTGGGCGTGGGGCGTGAACGGCGCGGCGTCCGTCGTGGCCTCGGTGCTGGCCTCGCTGGTCGCCCTCACCTGGGGATTCCAATGGGTGTTGGTCCTGGGCGCGCTCTGCTACGCGGGCGCCTGGGTCACGGTCGCGGGTTTCCGCCGGGCCCCGGCGCGCCTTCCCCGGTGAAGGGCACGAAGGCCACGCTGCCCAAATTCTCCGATTTCAGATCTTCTCCCTCTTTGGTGAAGCGCCACAACGTCTGATACCCGCCCGGCGGCCCAATCGGAATCACGATTTGACCACCATCCGCCAGTTGGCGCACGAGCGGCTGCGGCAGATGATCCGGCGCGGCGGTGACAATGATGGCGTCGAACGGCGCGTGCTCCTCCCAACCGAAATAACCATCCCCCTGCTTGAGATGCACCGCATCGTAGCCCAGCGAGCGCAAATCCGCGCGGGCGTCTTCCGCCAGCTCCGGGATGATCTCGATGCTGTAGACCGCCACGCCCTCCAGCTCCGCCAGCACGGCGGCCTGATACCCGGAGCCGGTGCCGATCTCCAAGACCTTCTCCCCCGATTGCAGCTCCAGCAACTCCGTCATCCACGCCACGATGTAGGGCTGCGAGATCGTCTGGCCGTGGCCGATGGGGAGCGGGTGATCGGCGTAGGCCTCATCTTGATAGGTTTCGGGGACAAAGACGTGGCGCGGGACGGTGCGCATCGCGCGCAGCACATCGGGATCGGAGACGCCTCGCGCAGCGATGGTCTCCTCCACCATCGCGCGCCGCTCTGAAGCAAATGCCTCGAATTCCTCGGTGGCATCCGCAACAGCTTCGTCATCCCCGGATGGCGTCGCCTCCGCCGTCCCCATCATAGGCGCAGACGTCGGCGTCATCTCCGGGAAAGGCGACGGCGGGAAGCACCCCGCGAGAAACAATATCAACACCAGCAACCAACCACATCGAATCCCAAAAATACGCTCGCACCACATAGAGCGAACCTCCTTGAAAAATGTTGGGGAACGCGGGCGTCTCGTCCGCCGGCGGACAGGATGTCCGCATTCCGTTTCCGTTCCTTGACTCGCAAGCATCACATCACATATTCCCGCCTTGATCACCTCAGCGGCCCGACTCGCGCGCGGGGACGACTGCCGGGATCGCGTACGGGCCGGCGCGGAGATCGGCCCAGTGGCCGCCCGTGGTGAGCGCGCCATACGAGAAGATCGCGTGGCCCGGCGCACCCGCTGTCCGCGCCGCCGCGATCCGCGCTGCAATCGCATCGAAGTCCTCGTAGTAGCCGGCGATGCCCGGATAGATATGCCCCACGCCGCCCGCGTTCGCCGCGACGAAATCCGTCATCAACAGTTCCCACGTCGCCACATCGTCCGGCAAGCTGCTCCCGTTGCCATACAGCATCGGCGCGATGGCGTCTAATGCGCCCGCGCTCAGCCATCCCTGCGAATCCTGGTAGTAGTCATCGTAACCGGAGCTGGTGTTCAGGCCCAGATTGTTCTTGTAGTAGGGCCAGACCGCCGCCGAGACCCACGCCGTCGGGCGCTGTGCGTGCGTCGTCCGCGATATCGCGCGCACCAACGCCGTGACGCGCGCCCGCTGCCAATCCGCGCGCTGCGGACCGAGGAGCGTGCCCGTCGCGGCCTCGCTGAAGGGATCGCGGGAATAGTCGCGTCCCGCGTAGCGCACCAGATCCAAATGGATGCCGTCCACCGGATAGCGAGCCACCAGATCCTCTACGACCGCCTCAATGTGCGCCTGCACCGCGTCCACGCCGGGGCTGGCCCAGAGATATTCGCGCCACGCCAACGGCATCGGCGCATCGGGCGCGCTGTACTGCCGCCACGTGTAGCCCAGACCCAGCTCGCCGGGATGGGCCGCGTAGTCCGGCCCATAGGTGAAGCGGTCGAACATGTGGGGCGGCGTCGTGGCAGGCGGCGCGAGCGGGCCGAACTGCGCATTGGGCGGCGGCAGCCACGCCGGATAGACGTTGACGTAGGCGTGCGCCTCCAGCCCGGCGGCGTGCGCGACGGTCAACATCCGCGCGAGCGGGTCCCAGCCGGGATCTTGCCCCAGCGTCTGGGTGGCGACCGCGCTGTTGGTCAAGCGCGACGCCCACGGCTCCAGCCCCGGCGTGTAGTACGCATCCCCGGCCGCGCGCACCTGGAAGAAGATCGTGTTGAAGCCGGCGTTAGCCACGGTGGCGACCATCAAATCTAACGTCTCCGGCTGCGCGGGATGGTAGAGGCTCGTCCAATCGTAGCGCGTCACCCAGATCGCGCGGCGCTCCACCATCGGCAGCGACGATGTGCCGCCCGCAATCAGCGGCAGGTAGACCGTGTGCGTGAGCATCAGCGTGAACGATCCCGCCGGTTGCATCACGGTCGCAGTGGGCAAGGTCGTCTCGTTCAGCACGTACCACGCCTCGACGCGCCCCATCTGCCCGGCCAACGTCTCAAAATCCGGTGAAGATTGCGCCCGCGCGGGCCGCGCATCGACCAACATCAGCACGCCGACTAACATCCCCACCAGCAAGATCGCCATCCACCAATGTCGCCTGTTTATCATCATCTGGAACGCTCCTCAACGACTTCATCGTTCATTTCAATGCTTGTTTCTTTGCCTAATCGCGGTATACTTGGGATAAGTTCATTTAATAAAAGCTGGAAGTTGGAAAGGGGTGAGGGATGGGCACAGCACGGGACATCGCACTTATCTTTTTGAGCATAGAGGCATTCATAGTCAGCCTGATACCGCTGGCTATCTTCGGCGGCCTGGCCTATGGCGTCTATCGCCTGCGCGGCTGGACGAAGACCGGGTTGCAGACGGCGCAAGCCTACGCGCAGACGGCCCACGAGCACGTGGAGAAGGCCTCGCGCGCCGTCGTCGATCCGCTCGTGCGGGTCTACGCCATGGCGGCGATGGTCACGACCATCGTTAATCGATTTTTCGCAATATTCTCGAAGTCCAAGTCCACATAATCCAATCAGCAAAGCGACAAATTAACAAATTAACAAATTAACAAATTAACAAATTAACAAATTAACAAGGA
>CAZCAI010000072.1:0-10254 GCA_964496595.1 uncultured Anaerolineales bacterium | reverse complement strand
ACAAATTAACAAATTAACAAATTAACAAATTAACAAATTAACAAATTAACAAGGAGGGAATGGTGAATATACGAACACGGACGTTGTTAATCAGTGGTTTGATCGGCGCATCCCTTGGCGCGTTGGCCGGCTGGATGTACCTCAACTCGCATCCCGTCGAAGTCGATGAGGAAGGCGAGGAACACATCGAGATGCCCTCGGTGACCAGCGCGCTGAAGTTGGGCGTGAGTATGTTGGGCGTAATGCGGCAATTGACGGGCTGACGTTACAAAGCGGCAAAGCGGCAAAGCAGCAAAATAACAAATCTTCAAAGCAACAAAGCGCCAATGCGTAAGACGTATTACGCAATACGCAATACGTCTTACGCATCATATTTACAACTGAGATTTCACATCTAGCCTAATCCCCTGAACCGGAAGCCCGAAGTCGTCTCAGCCACGGATTTCGCTGTCGCTCGCGGGCCAATGTGCTGGCGGGGCCGTGGCCGGGGTAGATTTTAGTCTCCGGCGGGTAATCTAACGCCAGTAGCTTCTTGAGGCTCTCGGTCAAAGCGCGAGGGTTGCCCTGCGGCAGATCCGTGCGCCCGACGTTACCCGCGAAGAGTGTATCCCCGGTGATGAGCGCCGCATCCTCCGGGATGTAGAGGCAGATGCTGCCCGGCGTGTGCCCCGGCGTATGGACGACGTGCATGTGCAGTTCCCCCACCGTCAAGACCTGCCCATCGTGCAGATCGATATCCGGTGGCGGGGATGGGACGTACGCGACATCGAACCACGACGCGCCGCCGCCTTCCGCCAGCAGATCGCGATCGGCGGGATGGAGGGCCAGCGGCGCGTCGAGTGATTGAAGCATCCCGTTGGCCGCGATGTGATCGAAGTGCCCGTGGGTGTTGATGATGTAGCGCACTTCGATCTCGCGCTCCTCAATTTCCTTCATCAATGGCGCCGTATCCCCGCCCGGATCGACAATCGCGCCATCGCGCGTCGATTTATCATAGACGAGACAACAATTCGATTGTAGAATGCCAATCGGCAGACTGATGATCATAAGAAACTTCACCTCCGTACTTGTTTTCGTATTGGCCCTATTTTACCACATCCCAAACAATACAAGCGAGATAGCATGAAAGCTAAGTTTCGCCAAGAGAAAGCCATAGCTCTCTACCAAAAAGGGGGACTATCCTTGGGCCAGGCCAGACGTTTGGCACAAATGAGACGTTGGGAATTCGAAAAACTACTCGGTCAACACAAAATCCCACGACATTATACCGAGGCGGAACTTAAAGAGAACATCCAGTACGGTCTTGATCATTCGTAATGATCGAAATGTAGATCGGAATGGCATTCCGATTTATCTGATGAACCTTATTGATTGAAAATCGGCTTGTGTCTCAAAGTATTCGCCATGTCGTGCCAGGCTCTCGCCGGATTTAGCAATCCGGCGGTTAGGCGGGAATTTGACAATCCCCTTGGAGCCAGGGGGCCAAGTGGCGAAGACTTTGTGACAGTAATAAAATCGAAAACAGGAGACCCTATGAGAACCAAACGTATCGAAGCGGTGCTAACTCAGGTCAAGGCCCAAGGCGGCGACGCCCTGGCGCTGATGCCGGGGCCAAATCTCGGCTATTTGACCGGCCTGTCGTTCTATTTTGGTGAACGTCCCATTATGGCCCTCTTCCCCGTGGACGAGGCGGCGGGCGAGCCGGCGTTCGTGCTGCCGGCGCTGGAGGCCGAGAAGGCGGAACGGGCCGGCTACCGCGTCTTCGCCTACGACGACGAGATGGGCCACCATCCTGCCTACGCCAAGGCCTGCAAGGCGCTCTCGCTGAGCGGGAAGCGCGTGGGCGTCGAGGCGTTGCGGATGCGCGTGCTGGAGGCGCGCTTGCTGGAGCAACACGCTGCCAACGTGATGCTCACCCCCGTCGACGAGATCGTAGCCGGCCTGCGGATGATCAAATCGGCGGATGAACTCGCCCGGATGCGCGCGGCGGTCGCCGTGGCCGAAGAGGCATTCACGGCGTGGCTACCCCAACTTCGCGTGGGGATGACCGAGCACGAGGCGGCGGCGCGGCTCGTGGCCTCGATTCTCACCCACGGCGCCGAGGCCTTGGCCTTCGAGCCTATCGTCGCGGGCGGGCCGAACGGCGGGCTTCCCCACGCTGTGCCGGGAGAGCGGCCCTTCGAGACCGGGGATTGGATCGTGGTGGATTGGGGCGCCTTCGTTGACGGCTACGCCTCCGACATCACACGGATGGTCGTACTGGGCGAGCCGCGCGGCAAGATGCGCGAGATCCACGAGATTGTGCTGCGCGCCAACGAGGCGGGACGCGCCGCCGTCAAGCCGGGCGTTGAAGCTCAGACCATTGATGCGGCAGCCCGCGCCGTGATTCAAGAAGCGGGCTACGGCCCACACTTTATGCATCGCACCGGACATGGGCTGGGATTGGAGGCGCACGAGACGCCGTACATCGTGGCCGGCAACCAGCAAGCGCTGGCGCCGGGGATGACCTTCACAGTCGAGCCGGGCATCTATCTGCCGGAGTTAGGCGGCGTGCGCATCGAGGATGATGTCGTTGTCACGCTCGAGGGCGCGGAGACGTTGACAACGTTGCCGCGCGCGCCCTTTATCGTAAGGGAAGTGGAGAAAAAGACGCCGTAATCGCAACGGAGGATTTGTGGCCCCCTGGTCTCAAATCTCAACCAGGGGGCTTTTTGATTTTGAAATCTAAGGGACAGTTTTTAGACCTACCCTTGCGCAGGTTATGCAAGTGACCTCAAATAGTCCGTATTAGATGCAACGAGCCGGTTAATCTGTTTACCAGAGCCTCCGTGAACCTGCGCAAGGGTTCCCGAAAAGAAATTTGACGATACAATTGGAGGATGAAGAATGTCGAAACCCATTTATTTAACGAAAGAAGGACAAGAGGAATTACGCGCCGAGCTGGATGAGTTGCTCAACGTCAAACGGCCGGAGCTGGCCGCGCGCTTACACGCCGCCATCAAGCAGGGCGATCTTTCGGAGAACGCGGACTACATCGCGGCGAAAGAGTCGCAGGGCTTCTTGGAAGGACGCATTCAAGAGTTGGAATCAAAGTTACGCAACGCCGTGATCATCGAAGAGCGCGAAGGCCGCGGCGATGACCACGTCCGCCTGGGGAGCCACGTGACCGTCGTCGAGGAGGGCTACGACGATGAGGAGACCTACCACGTCGTCGGCGCGACGGAAGCCAACCCCGCCAAAGGGAAAATCTCCAACGAATCGCCGCTGGGGAGGGCGCTGCTGGGTCGCGAGGTCGGCGATACCGTCGCCGTGCGGGCGCCCGCGGGGGAGATCAACTTCAAAATCGTGGAGATTGCTTGAGAAGATTACCGCCCAACATGAATCCACCAGGGCGAGATTCGAGCCACGAGGCTCTGATCTCGCCCTGATGCATTTTTAATGTTGACTGCGCAGGCGATCAATCTCGCGCCGCACCGCCTCCAGATCGCGCAGCCCCATATAGACGATGGCGTATCGAATGTAGGCGACCTCATCCAGTTGACGCAATTCATCGACGACCAAATCGCCAATCATCTGGCTGGGGATCTCCGTGCGCCCGGTCTGATTGATGGCGTAAGCGACGCGATCCGCGATCCGCTCCAACTCATCGGCGCCGACGGAGCGACGCGCACACGCGGTGCGCAGGCCACTGATGAGCTTGTCGTGATCAAACTCCTCGCGCCGGCCATCCTTCTTGATGACCAACGGCGTGGTGAGGATCGGTCGCTCCAGCGTGGAGAAGCGCTGCTCGCACGCCTGGCACTCCCGGCGACGCCGGACATTTCCCTG
This sequence comes from uncultured Anaerolineales bacterium, assembly GCA_964496595.1. Lineage (GTDB taxonomy): Bacteria > Chloroflexota > Anaerolineae > B4-G1 > SLSP01 > JAAAOZ01. The sequence continues at coordinate 6,426 of CAZCAI010000072.1, read as the reverse complement.
CGCATCGTGCCGGGTATCGATGACGCGGGTATCGGTGGAATGACAATGAGGGCATTTCATAGCAATAACTCCTCTTCGGCAATAAAAAAGCGCGTGTATAAATCAAATTGTTAGATTAGCACTCTTAGCCTTTGTTTGACAAATCTTTATCTTCGGCTAAGATAAGAGTGTAGCATAATCACACCATTAATCAATATTGTGGGAGGAAATGTGATGCAGAAGCAGAAACGACAGCCGCAAGTCATTGTATTTTCTACACCGACGTGTCCGCATTGTCGGAACGCGAAGCGCTACCTGCAGAAGAAGGGCGTACAGTTTCGGGATGTGGATGTCTCCCGGGATCACAGCGCCGCGCGTGATATGGTGCGCTTGAGCGGGCAACAGGGAGTACCGGTGATCAAAATCGGCGGGCAAGTTATCGTCGGATTCAACCGCCCGAAGATCGACCGCATCCTGGGGTTAAGTTAGACCCGCGACGGCATTCTTTTTAAGCGAGAGGACTGGAGCTTATCCAGTCCTCTTTTTTGTTGGCAGCGGCAGCGTGGTAAAGAGCGAGAGCGGGAAGCGGCGGCGCGCGGGGATGCTGACCAACACCGGCAGATCCAGCGCCTCGACCTCGGCGCGCTCGCGCACCATCGGATCGAGGTAGTGGGCTAAGAAGATCAATCCCAGCCCGACGGCGGCCGCGAAGAGCAGGCGCATCCCCGGCCCCAGAAGTTGCGCCCGGAGCGAGGGCGGCATCGCGGCGGGAGCCGGCGGGTCCATCTGCTGCGCAAAGAGGCCGATGTCCTGCATCTGCGGATAGTAGGCCGCGCCGTTCTGCGTCAACTCCGAGCTGAGGGCCTCCGCCAGGATGACGATCTGCTCCGGGTCGGGCCAGGTGAGGTAGATGACCAACATAGATTGCTCGTTATCGCTGATGATGGCGCCGCGCAGCGCGTGGGGATCGACCTCCACGCCCCGCTCGGCGGCGCGCCGGGCCACCGCCTCGGCGAACGCGCCCGTGTTGGCGATATCCGCCAGGCCGTTGGCAATGTACTCGGAGGCCAACCAGGCATAGTAGCGGTCGTAATCCGTCGAGAGGCCGGCCGGCTCCCCGCCGGTCGTGAAGCGCATCACCACCTGATAGGTCGTCCCCGGCGGGCGATAGGTCAGGCCCAGATAGAGCGCTACTACTAAGACGGGAATAGCGCCCAGCCACCACCAGCGCAGAACAATCTTGAACATCCGTTTGATTTCCATAAATCGCGTTGTCTCCTTTATCCAGACTCGAAGAGTTTGGCTGAAGATTAAAAATTGATCCGCTAATAGGAAGTAAGCCCGCAGATAAATCGCGGGCTACAAGCTCAAGTCGGCTCGAAGCCAACTGAAATGGAAGATAATTCTCGGCATTGAGTCGGCTTTTAGCCGACTTCAGCTTTGAGACGGGTAGTTCACTGCCTGGCGGTCTCATCAGCCAACGTCTTTCGATACGCAACGCTATGACCGAATTAGTTTTTAAAGTCCATCGAAATCCTTCGGGTCTAATATTTACAATCGTGCCCACTCATTGTACCTTGCTTACGAAAACTGACAAAATGCGAGGTAACCGTTTAGTCTTGTGAGGTGCAACGCACTTTTGGGCTTATCGTCAAGCATATACTGTATAAGGTTGCCTTTCCTTCAGTTCAAGTGCGTTGCACCTTGCGAGAAATCCGCCTCCATCGGTTTTGATCCTCGCCGGGCCTAGGCTATAATAGATTTATGCTATCATCCACTCATAAAGTCACACGGAGGACAAAATGCCTGACAAAAATCCAGCCTTCACCTTGATGTTAGATGCACCCTCAGACGCAGATATAGAATCCCTCTCCCGCGAGTTGCAAAGAGCGCTTGCAGAAGCCCCGGAGATCACAACCGTGCAGCCGATGGAGAAGATCGCGCCGCCGGAGCAGGGCATAAAAAGTGCTGCGGTGGCCATCGATTGGAACACGCTCCTGATCACCTTGGCCGCCTCCGGGGGCGTGCTAACCACCCTGATTGCCGCTATCCAGGCGTGGATTGTGAACCGCCAGCAGACCAGCGTCACGCTCACGTGCGGCGAGTACGAATTGGAAATCTCAGGGACCGGGCCATACACCAAAGAACAACAGATGGCCATCGAATTATGGATGAGCCGGTGTCGTGGGATCATCTTGCCCCAATGAGTGAGAAATCCAATCGCTTCGCGCTGCTGATTGGCAACAATCGTTATGATGACGAGCGCCTGGATGATTTGCGCGCTCCCCAAAACGACATCGACGATCTCGGTCGGGTGCTGGCCGATCCCAACATCGGCGGCTTTGAGGTGGAGAAGCTGCATAATCCCGCATTGCAAGCGGCCCGCCGAACGATCGCCGACTTTTTCGCCCAACGCGACCGCCACGCCCTCTCGCTCCTGTATTTCTCTGGACACGGCGTGGCTTCGACGCACGATGGACAGCTCTACCTCGCATTCAAAGAGACCCAGGTCACCGCGCCCGATGTCGATGGGCTGTCCGCGGCGTTTATCACGCGGCAGTTGGACAAGCACCAATTGAGCCGCGTCATCTTGATCTTCGATTGTTGCTATAGCGGCGCGTTCGAACGCGGCACCAAAAGCGAGGGTACGCTCGATCTGGGCGCGATCTTCAACAGCGGCTATGGGCGCGTGGTGCTCACGGCCTCCCGCGCCAATGAGCGGGCGTGGGATGGCGGCCAGATGCAGGATGCGCATGAACAGCCCATCAAACACTCGCTGTTCACGCACTACCTCATCCAGGGGCTGGAAAGTGGCCTGGGTGGACATCACACCGAAGCCACCATCACCATCGACGCGCTCTACACCTACGCCAGCCAGGCGGTGGAGCGGACGTCCAAAGCGATTCCGCAACATCCGCGCAAGTGGGTGGGCGAGCAGGAGGGCGCCCCGCTCATCATCGCATACAATCCGCGCCCGGCGCCCACGATAGGGCCGTTGCCCGGCACGCGCGACCGCTACTTCATCAGCTATGCGCCCACGGATGGCGAGCGGCACGCCGAGCGCCTCTACGATGCTCTGACCAACCGGGGCGTGCCCGTCTGGCTCGACCGCCGCGACGTGCGGGAGGCCGGGCCGCCCAGAGATGCCCAGGTCGAATCGGCGCTCAAAGGGGCCAAGGGCGTGCTCCTGGTCGTGACGCCGGATGCCAGCCCCTCGGATTGCGATTGCGCCCGCGAGTGGCGACGGGCGTTGCAATACAAGAAGCCCATCGTGCCCGTGCGCTGCACAGCGCAAGCCGACGTCCCTTTTTACCTGAGCAACCGCCGCGCCATTGACGCAACAGGAGCGACTGGAGAATTTGACGCCGCTGTCGCGCGCCTCTCCGAGCACCTGCGCTGGCTCGAGACCGACGCCGGGCGCTTGCAGACGCTCAAAGATCGCCGCGCCGACGCCGCCCGCGACCTGCGCGATCTTCAGGACGCGCAGCAAAAGGCCCGCGCCCGCAAAGAGATAGCCCAGTTAGACCGCGAGATCGCCGCGCTGGCGCGCCAGGTGGCCGAGCCGCAGGCCGTCGCGCGCGAGACCGAGCAGCGCATCCAAAGCGGCCTGGAACGCGAAAAGCAGCCCGCGCGCCCGGTCGTGGGCCGCCAAAGCACGCGCTTCATCAATCCGCCGCCCGCCGATGTGCCCGACTACTTCCAGGATCGCACGGTAGAGTTGGGACTGCTGGGCGATTTCCTGCATGAAGACGCCTGCCGCGTCATCTCCGTGGTGGGCCGCGCGGGCGTCGGCAAGACCGCGATGGTCTGCAAGCTGCTTAAGGCGCTGGAGCGCGGTCGCCTGCCCGACCTGGGCGGCGCCGACGCGGGCGCGCCCTTCCCCGTGCGCGGCATCGTCTACCTGAGCGCCGTCGGCACGCGCCGCGTCAGCGTCCCCACGCTCTACGAGGATCTGAGCAAGCTGTTGGAGGCCGCCGTGGCCGAGGAACTGAACGCCCGCTATCGCGATCCCCACACCTCCACGGCGGAGAAGTTCCGCGCGTTGCTGGCGCATTTTCCCGCGCGGCGTCCCCATCGCGAGGACGCGCCGCCGACGGTGGTGCTGCTGGACAACTTCGAGGACGTGGTCGATCCGGCGACACACGCCATCACGGATGACGAGCTAGACGAGGCCCTGCGCGCGATCTTGGACACGCCTGGTCACACCGTCAAGGTGATCCTGACCACGCGCATCGCGCCGCGCGACCTGCTGTTGCACCGGCATGAGCGCCACCGGCGGATCGAGTTGCACAAAGGGCTGCCCTCCCCGCACGCGGAGGCCGTGTTGCGCGCGATGGACGCCGACGGCACCGTGGGCCTGCGCGACGCGCCCGACGCCCTCCTGACCACGGCGCGCGAGCGCACGCGCGGTTATCCCCGCGCCCTGGAGGCGCTCTACGCGATTCTGTCCGCCGACCGGTTTACGACGGTGGCGGAAATTGTTGGGGATACCGTTACCGTAGGGGCGAAGCATTCCCCGAACCCGGTAGTAGGGGCGAAGCATTCCGAAGCATCATCAACGGGATTCCAAGGTTCCATATATGATGATCGATCATCGTCGCAGAAAGGCCCTCGCAGGAATGCTTCGCCCCTACCAGATTACGTCGTCCAAAAATTGGTAGGCGAGGCGTACACGCGCCTGGATACGACCGCCCAGCGCGTGATGCAGGCCCTGGCCATCTACGACCGGCCCGTGACGCCCGCCGCCGTCGATTATCTCCTCCAGCCGCACGTCGCGGGCGTCGATAGCGTCAGCGTCCTCAACCGCCTGGTGACGATGCACTTCGCCCGCCGCGAGCGCGGACGCTACTACCTCCACCCCGTGGATCGAGCCTACGCCCTGGCGCAGATCCCCGCCGATTCCCTTCCTCCGGATTCGGGGGAAGGGCCAGGGATGGGGGTTGGGGAGGTGGCCTGGACCCAACCCGCGCTCTACCACCGCGCCGCCGACTACTACCGCCAGGCCCGCCTCCCCCGCGATGAATGGCACACCATCGAGGACCTGGCCCCCCAACTGGCCGAGTTCGACCTGCGCTGCGCCGCCGGGGAGTACGACGCCGCCGCCCGCGTGCTGCGAAGCATTGACTTCGACTACCTGCTGCTCTGGGGCCACTACCACGAGATGATCCGCCGCCACACGCGCTTGCAGGGCAAGTTAGATGATCCAACGTTGCAGCGAATCAGCGCAGGCAATCTGGGGACGACCTACATCAGCATTGACAACGCACGCCGAGCCATTTACTATTACAAGCAAGCTTTAGCTGCCGCGCGGGAGCAGGAGGATCGATGGGGTGAAGGCGTGTGGTTAGGAAACCTGGGTCTGGCCTACGCAGACTTAGGCCAGACCCAGCGCGCCATCAAGGTCTACGAGCAGGCGTTGGCAATTGCCCGCGACATTGGTGCCCAACGCGAAGAAGGATACAATCTATCCCGATTGGGTAGTTGCTACGCAGACTGGGGCCAGACCCGGCGCGCCATCGAGTTCTACGAGCAGGCGTTTACAATTGAGCACGAGATCGGCGACCGGCGCGGCGAGGGAATCGACCTGGGCAACCGGGGCAACCGCTATGCCGAGTTGGGCGAGACCCAGCGCGCCATCGAGTTCTACCAGCAAGCATTGGCGATTCACCGAAAGATCAGCGACCGGCGCAGCGAGGGGATCAATCTGGGCAACCTGGCACATGTGTTGATAGACGCCAAGCGTCACGAGGAAGCTGTTACGCAGGCGCAGAAAAGTGTGAAAATCGGCGAAGAAATCAGCAGTCCGATGATCTGTAATGCTATCAATGCTTACCTCGCTCTCGCACATCTCTATGTTGGCAACCTTAAGTCTGCCCGCACTGCCGCCGAGGCGGCCTGCACCTACGATGTGCCGCAACATAACGCCTACGCGCACGCACTGCGCGGCCTGATCGCGTTGCGCCAGGGCGACAAAGCCGCTGCCCGCGCCGCCTTCACGGAGGCTGTTGCAGCGGCGGATGCGCTCCTGGAGCACACACCGGAACTTTACGAGGCTCTGGACGCCAAGGGCATCGCCCTGTGCGGGCTGGCGCTCTGCGGGGAGCCGGGCGCGGCTTCAGCAGCAGCGGACGCCTTCCGCCAAGCGCGGGAGATCACCGCCGCGCCGGGCATCGTCGCGCGCGTGCGGCGGCTGTTCGAGGCGATGGCCATCGTGGACGAGGCGGGGGTCTTGGCCTAAACCTTGCGAAGGTTGCGGATGATTTTGGCATCAGAATAATCTCTGGTGAATCACGAGACATTGGTTTGCACGACCTCCCCCAACCTTCGCAAGGGTGACCACAACAGGAAACGTATTGCGTAGTCCGTATTTCGTAATCAATTAATTGCGAGATTCGATTGGTAAGTGCGCAAAGTATTCAAAATTCGCAATTCTCAATTCTCAATTCT
>CAZCAI010000071.1:22141-23627 GCA_964496595.1 uncultured Anaerolineales bacterium | reverse complement strand
TCGCCCCCCGGCCAAATTCATCCCCAATCTTTCACCCAATTCCCTATATGAGCCATGGATGAAAGAATTCGCGACGGGTATCACGAAATCCATCACGATGTACCCAGACAAAGGAAAATAAAATGGCCTACCAATTGTTTCAAGAAGTCGTTTTATTGGAAAATATACCAGAAAAAAACCTAAAAAAAGGCGATGTAGCCACTATCGTTGCACATCACGTAGTGCCAGGTGGAGAGGAAGGCTATTCTTTAGAGGTGTTCAACGCTGTTGGGGAAACCGTAGCCGTGATCACCTTACCAGCATCGGCTATCTCCTCTCTGACAGAAAACGATATCTTTAGGGTGCGACGACTAGCCGTTGTTTAATGAGGAACTCGCATATAAACTTGTTGATACAAGACTAGATGCAAGTGTTGATGCAAGAGCAAAGGAAAACGATGTCCAAGCAACGCAGAAAACAATCGTCACGACGATCAATCAAACCACAGCAGCCGGAACCTATCTATACGACCGAGTACGAAGTCACTACAGAGCCAATTTACACTAGTGATTACAATCAACTACCGCGTCGCGCCCAAGCTATTATGGATCAACTTTACTACCAGGTGCATACCCACCCGCGAGAAGCAATCCCTAAGATCAAAAAACTAATTGAAAAGTACCCTGATATGCCAATGCTATATAACTATCTCAGCGTGGCCTATAACCGGAGCGGCCAGCAAAAGAAATCGGAAGCCGTTATCCTGGAGCAATATCGCCGCATCCCCGATTACCTATTTGCCCGCATCAACTACGCTGAGATTTGTCTCCACAGGCGCGAATATGAGAAAATACCGGAGATATTCGATCATAAGTTTGACCTGAAATTGCTCTATCCCGAGAGGGATCGCTTCCATATCACAGAGGTAGTCAATTTTATAGGCGTGATAGGCCTATACTTTGCCAGGACGGGGAACCGTGAAGCAGCCCAAAAATACTACGACATCATTCGGGAGATAGGGCCGGGCTATGAGGCAACCCAAATGCTAAAATCAGAGTTGCGCCCCACACTGTTACAACGGATCTTAGGATCCTTAGTCAATCTAATCCAAAACCCAAGGAGGGAACACTAACAATGATGGCAAAACGACAACAGCAATGGAACAGCCCCCCAGAGATGCAAATCGATACCGACACAACCTATCGCGCCGCGATCGAGACGGATAAAGGCACGATTGAACTGGAGCTTTACCCGCAGCACGCGCCCAAGACGGTGAACAACTTCATCTTCTTAGCGCGCGAGGGGTTTTACGATGGCGTGATCTTCCATCGCGTGATCGACAACTTTATGATCCAGGGCGGCGATCCGACGGGCACCGGGCGCGGCGGGCCGGGCTACAAATTCGAGGACGAGACCCGAGGCAATCCGCTCCGCCACGAGCGCGGCGTGATCTCGATGGCGAACGCCGGCCCCAACACCAACGGCAGCCAATTCTTCATCACGCACG
>CAZCAI010000071.1:0-22041 GCA_964496595.1 uncultured Anaerolineales bacterium | reverse complement strand
GCGGATGCGCCCTGGCGCCATCCTCTTCTCGATGCTCCACTTCCTCACCCATGCCCCGCGCGTGGCGTTGATGCAGGAGCTGGGCGTGCGGCCCATCGCGATGGACGGCGTCACCAACGATGACGGCGCGCGCCTGATCGAGAATCTGCGCGGCACCAGTTGGAACGCCATTTGGGCCGGATTCCAGGCGCTCCTCAAGACCTACCCGGCCTTTATGTCCCCGCACCGCGATCCCATCCGCGCGACCATCATCGGCGCGGGAGCGGTGGGCCGCTACGCCGCCGAGGCCGCGGCCAAGTACGGCGACATCGCCGCGCTGAAGGGAATGTGGGAGCAGAATATCCCCGGCGTCGTCGCCCTGCTGGTGGATCGCCGCGTCACGGGCAACCGCGATTGGCTCAAACGGCTCCTCGTTGCCTCCGATATGTTAGTCGATGCGACCGGCCGCGCCGATACCACCCAAGCCATCATCCCCAACGAGCTGATCGGCTACCTGCCGGAGCACGCCGTCGTCGTCGATCTGGCCGCCGACCCCTACAACACCGAGATCCGCCCGATCCAGGTAAAGGGCATCGAGGGCCTCCCCACCGGCACACTGAGCGAGTACGAGTTCCCGCCGGATCATCCCGCCTTCGACGCGCTCCCCGCCGAGGTGAGCACCGTGCACCGGCGGATGACGGTGAGCTGCTACTCGTGGCCCGGCCTGCGCCCCCAAGCCTGTATGCAGCGCTATGGCCAGCAGATCGAGCCGCTCCTCCGCATCCTCCTGCGCAAACCATTCGCCAAATTAACCCTCAGCAGCGAAACGCACTTCGAGCGCGCGCTCTATCGCGGCACACTCAATTATTTCCTGGAACGACACAATTCCCCAAAACAACCGAGATCTACATAGCGATTTAATTTTTACGCAATACGAAATACGCAATACGTTTTCTTGAGCAAACAATCTCAACCTATTTTAAGGAACCGAAAGGAGGGCGACGTATGCCCCCACACTCAGTTGGTTTTCCAAGGATGCACAAAGAACCCGGCGAGGTGCGCGACTTTCTGCCGGCCCTGATCCACCGCATCGCCCCGCTCGCGCGCGAGGTCGTGTTAGAAAAAGGCTACGGCTCTGGCATGAACATCAAGCCCGCGCGCTACACCGAGGGCTTTTCCAACGTCCGATTTGCGCCCAATCAAGCCTGCTACGAACAGGACATCATCCTCCAGGTGCGCTCCCCAGAGGATTACGAGATGCCACGGATGCAACCGGGCGCCATTCTCTTCTCGATGCTGCACTATCCCACCCACCCAACCCGTCTCCAATTGATGCAGGAACTGGGCTTGCGCCCCATCTCGATGGACAGCATCGTCGATGACGAAGGCAAGCGCCTGGTTGAGAATATCCAAGGCACCAGTTGGAATGCCATCTGGGCCGGATTCCGCGCGCTACAGAAGACCCTGCCGAACTTCGATGCCCGCACGCGCAAAGTGATCGAGGTCATCGTGGTGGGCGCCGGAGCAGTCGGGCGCTTCGCCGCCGAAGCCGCCACCAAATACGGCGACGTGGCGCTCCATCGCGCGCTCCTGCTGCGCGGCGTCCCCGGCGTCATCGTCCACATGATCGGGCGCAACATCACCCAAGATCGCCCCGTGCTGATCGACCTGATGTCCCGCGCCGATATGTTCGTCGATACCACCTTCCGCTCCGATCCCACGCATTACATCTTCCCCAACGACCTGATTGGCGTGCTGCCGGAGCACGCCGTCGTCGTCGATGTGACCGCCGACCCCTACATCACCGAGACCGATCCCATCCAGGTAAAAGCCATCGAGGGCCTCCCCACCGGCGACTTAGACGAGTACGAGTTCCCGCCCGATCACCCCGCCTTTGACGAATTACCCCCGCAGGTGAGCACCGAGCACCGGCGGACGACGGTGAGTTGCTACTCGTGGCCGGGCCTGAATCCCAAGGAGTGCATGCGCCGCTACGGGCGGCAGGTCGGCTGGATGTTGGACATACTCCTCCGCAAGCCCTACGAGGAACTATCTGTCGCCAGCACCAATTACCTGGAGCGCGCGCTCTATCGCGGCACCATGCACGCCTACCTGGAGCGCCAAGAAGTCCAAGAGGAGCGCTAACAATGAGAGTTCCACAATTCATACCCGGCACACTCGCACAAAACGCCAGGCAGGATGATAATACCCAGGTCGCCGTCTTCATCGACTTTGAGAATATTGTCATCACCGCCGAGGAGATTTACGGCGAATGCAAGGTCGATGTGTTGATGGAAGCAGCCCAGCAATGGGGACGCTGCACCATCCGCCGCGCCTATTGCGATTGGACCAGCTACGGCCGTTACCAGCAGGATCTGCTGGCCCACGCCATCGAACTGACGCAGATGTTCCGCTACAGCCCGCGCCATCGCAAAAACGCCGCCGACATCCAAATGGTAGTCGACGCGCTGGAGGCCGCGTTCACCCACCCGGAGATCGCGGTCTTCTTCCTCGTGACCGGCGACAGCGACTTTAGCGCGGTCGCGCGCAAGCTGCGCACCTACGGCAAAGTCGTCGTGGGCCTGGGATTGCGCCAATCGACTAGCGAGGTGCTCGTCAAATCCTGCGATCACTTCATCCTCTACGATACCCTCATCGGCTCCGAGACGCGCACCGCCGCCTATCGCCTGGAGCGCAGTCGCCAGTTGCTCCTAGACGCGCTGCGCACGCTGCTCCCGCAGGTCGAAGATGATGAGGTCAACGCCAGCCAACTCAAAGTGATGATGCTCAAATTAGACCCTACCTTCAACGAGACAGAGCTGGGCTACCGTCAATTCCGCGATTTTGTGGAGGCCCAGTCGGATCTGGTGAACTCCAAGATGCACGACAAAGTGCTCTGGGTCGCGCTCAAACCCCAGGTGACGGCGCGCCCGCCCGATGACGAACTGTTGGAGCATCGCGTGGCGCTGAGCACGGCCGGCCTCCGCCTGATGGACCCGCACACGCGCACCGACATCCTGCAAGACCTCTTCGCTCTGCTCTCAGAATCCTCCGGCGCCTACACGTTGGAGGAGACGGTCCTGCACCTCAAGGCCAAATACGACGCGGACAACGTCTTGCGCTCGCGGGAGGAGGTGCGCGCCGTCGCCAAGCTGATGAAGTACGCCGATGTCTTCGCGCCGCGCCCCCAATCCTGGCAGTTAGATCTACTGACGCTCAAGCCGAACCTCTCCGTCCAGACCTTCGTCGACTGCTGCGAGAGCGCCTACCTCGTCATCTGGATTCGGAAACATCTGAAGCTGCGCCCCGACGCGCTGGCGATGTTGCTCTTCGGGACGGTGGATCAGCGCGCGCGTGTGGAACGGCTGATCCTGTTGGCGCGTGAGGCGTGCGCAACGACGCCTATGCCAGAAAGCGCGGACGCTGTGCCCAGTGGAATCGGCAAGCCTGACATCCCGGACTATCCGGCGCAGACGCCGGAGCTAAGCGTCGTGATGGAGGATCTGCAAGCCGTCATGTTGAAAGAACCGCCCTCCCTGGCGCGCGCCGCCGAGCTGAACGACATGGGCCTGCGCATCCGCATGACCGATTTCGAGGAGGCGCGCGATTATTTCATCCGCGCCGCGCGCATGGTCTACAATCTGATCCAATCCCACACCCCCGGCGCCAGCCAGATGGATCTGGAGTGGTATCTTTCGAGCTATTGCGCGGCCAGCGCCGGCGCGCACTTCTTCCGCTTCGACTACGACCAGGCAAAGACCTACTACCTGGCCTTCTTCGCGTTGGCCCGCGAGACCGAGGCCGTCTGGGAGAAGATCCAACGCTTAGTCGAGCCGCTCCTTTCCTTTTACTTCACCGTGGCGGCCAACGAAAACGACGAGATGCTGCAATTCTCGCCGGGACGCACCCATCCGGGCCGGATCGCCGTCGCGCTCTACACCCACTCAAATCCCGCCGTGCGCGAACAATGGCTGGCTCAAGTGCGCGAGCTACAGCGCGTCAACCCCGCGATGCTGCGCATCGTGCGGCAACATCTGGAAAGCTTCGAGCGCACGGCCCAGATCCCCGGCACGCGCGATACCCGTATGGCGCTGGAGCGCATCGCCAGGGGCACGGGATAAGATTATGGCAAGAACCCTACACGTCGCCGCCGTCCAAATGGATGTCGCGCCCGCGCCAACGGCGGAGCGGCTGGCTCGCGCGCAGGCGTTAGTCGCGCAGGCCGCCAACGCGGGCGCGCGTGTGATCGCGCTGCCGGAGCTGTTCAACACCGGCTACACCTACGACGATGCTAACTATCGCCGCGCCGAACCGCTGAACGGCCCCACCATCGCCTGGATGACAGAGACCGCGCACCGGCACAATATCTATTTGGCCGGCGCGCTGCTCCTCCTGGATAAAACGCGGGACGAAATCTACAACACACTCCTGTTGATCGGGCCGGAAGGCCAGCGCTGGCGCTACGATAAGCGCTACCCCTGGGGCTGGGAGCGCGCCTACTTCCGCGCCGGGCACGGCATCACCGTGGCAGAGACGAAACTGGGCCGCTTTGGCATGCTCATCTGCTGGGACGTGGCGCACCCCGAGCTATGGCGACGTTACGCCGGCAAGGTCGATCTGATGCTGATCAGCAGTTGCCCGCCCAACCTCTCCGATCCCACCTATGTGCTGCCGAGCGATCACGAGATCACCGCCAGCGAGATGGGGCCAATCTTCAAGTCGCTGCGCAAGGTAGGCCCGCGCGTCTTCGTCGATCTGGTGACGGAGCAAGCGGCATGGATGGGCGTCCCCGTCATCGGCGCGAGCGGCGCTGGGCAATTCGAAAGCGCCATCCCCCAGGGCCGCGCGACGCTGGCGGCGATGTTGCCCCTGGCCCCGCACCTGCTCCCGCACGTCGCGCGCGCGGATCACTTGCGCGTCCGCTGCGACATGCTCCCCGCCGCTCAGATCATCGACGCGGACGGCGCCGTCGTGGCCGCCGGCTCGCAGGACGCGGGCGAGGCCATCATCACAGCGAAGATCACTCTGCCCGACGTGGCCCTGCGCCCGTTAGCGCCGCAGCCCCCGGCCCACGTCCCCTGGCTGAGCTACACCATCTCCGACATCATCCTGCCGGGACTGACCCGGTGGCAATATCGCCGGCGATTGCGTCGCACCTACGGCCACTGGATGGCTCCGCTGGACACTGTCCTGCGCAATTACGCCCTCGGCGCCGCCATCGGCATGATCCTCACCTTCCTGTTCGGCCTGCTGCTGGGCCGTTGGAGCAAGAAAGCGAAGTGAACGTCTAGACAACCCTTGCGAAGGTTGCAAATAGCCTTCAAGCCAGTGGATCGCGTGGCCCGAATGTCTATTCTCTGCGACAAGATAGCATCAAACCTTCGCAAGGATTCGCAATTCATCATTCTTAATTCGTAATCAAAGCTAATTTTATTACACAACCACCTTAAACCCATTGGAGGCATACACTATGAAAACAAACATTGTCATCGGCGGGATTCAAGAGCAAGCCGCGCAAGCAATTGTCGTCAACCTCTTCGAGGGCGTCGAGGAACCCGGCGGCGCCACCGGCGCGGTCGATGCCGCGCTGGGCGGACAAATCCAGGCGCTCATCGCGGGCGGGGATTTTCGCGGCAAGGCCGGCGAGGTCGCCGTGCTCTACCCCGGCGAGGCGCTGCCCGCCAAGCGCGTGATCCTCGTCGGCCTGGGAAAATCCGACGACTTCGACGCGGAAGGCGTGCGGCGCGCCGCAGCGGCGGCCGCGAAGAAGGCGCGCAGCTTGGGCGTGACCGAACTCCACACCATCACCCACGGCGCGGGCGTCGGCGGCCTGGCCCCCGAGGATGCGGCCGCCGCCACCGTCGAGGGCACGATCTTAGGCCTCTACCGCTTCCACGAGCTGAAGACCAAGCTGGAGGACGTCCGCCCCGACATCGAGACCCTGACCCTGGTGGAGTTCGACGCCGAGCGACAAGCCGCCTTGGAGAGCGGCGCGCGACGCGGACAAATCCTGGCCGAATCGACCAACTTCACGCGTGACCTGGTCAATCGCCCGGCGAACATCGCGACGCCGGAGCACCTGGCGGAGCAAGCGCGGCAAATCGCGGAAGCGGGCGGCATGGCGATCCAAGTACTGGATCGCGAGGGCATTGAGGCCCTAGAGATGCACGCCTTCCTCAGCGTCGCCCAGGGCGGCGGCGCCCCACCCCGGCTCATCATCCTGGAGCACAACGCCGACCGCGACGATCTGCCCACTGTGGCGCTCGTCGGCAAGGGCATCACCTTCGACACGGGCGGCATCTCCATCAAGCCGAGCCAGGACATGGGCCGGATGAAGGGCGACATGGCGGGCGGCGCGGCGGTCTTAGGCGCGATGCGGGCTGTCTCGCTGTTGGATCTGCCCCTGCGCGTCGTGGGATTAGTCCCCGCGACAGAGAACATGCCCGATGCGAACGCTACCAAGCCTGGCGACGTCGTCGGCTCCCGCAAGGGCCTGACCATCGAGATCATCAACACCGATGCGGAGGGCCGCATGCTCTTGGTCGACGCCCTCACCTACACCGAGGAGTTCGGCCCCGACGCCGTCTTCGATATGGCCACACTGACGGGGTCCCACGTCATCGCGCTGGGAACGGTCGCCGCCGCCGCAATGGGCGATGATGGCCTGATCGAGAAGCTGCGCGCGGCCGGCGAAACGATGCGCGAGCGCGTCTGGCCGCTGCCGCTCTTCAAGGAGTACGACAAACAGCTCAAGAGCGAGGTCGCGGATACCAAGCACTTGGGCGGGCGACCGGCCGGCGCCATCACCGCCGGATATTTCCTGAGCAAATTCACCCCGGACGATGTGCCGTGGGTGCACATCGACATGGCCGGCATGGAGATCATCGACAAGGGCGAGAACTACACGCCCACCGGCGCCACCGGCTATGGCGTCCGCCTCTTCGTGGAGATGCTGCGCACCTGGTGACCCAGAAAATCTCCCCACACACACGGCAGGGGCGATTAGGATACATCGCCCCTGCCAGTTCATTCCAGACATCACCTCCTTTTTGTGATATTTACCACTGGACTTGACATTCATTTAAATTTAATCTAACATTTATCATGTATTGTCAGACATTTGACAACCACCATTCCTCATAAATTATTTTCCAAGGACAAATTTTTCACACCTCTTGCGTAAAAGAGGCGCTGATAAGGATTAATTTTGAACCTCCAACTCAAACAGGATCGTCGTCCGCTCTATGTTCAGGCCGTCGAGGTCTTGAAGACCCTAATCATCGAGACGCCCTACGAGCCGGGCGAACAATTGCCGCCGGAGTGTACGCTGGCCCGCGAATTGGGCATCTCCCGCACCACCTTGCGGATGGCGTTGGGACATCTGGAACTCCAAGGCATGATTGAACGCCGTCAGGGTGTGGGCACATTCGTGACCACCTCACGCCCCAGTCATATTGTGAGCGGATTGCAATTCCTCTCCAGCGTGCAATCCCTCGCCAGGACCACCGGCTTGGTGACCGAAACCATCCAGCGTGCCGTCACTCAGGTCGCGGCGACCGAGGTCTGGGCCGAGGATATGAATGTGCCGCCCGCCACTCCCCTCCTCCAGGTATCATGCGCCATCACCATCGAAGATCTGCCCATCGCCTACCTGCGCTCGCTCATCCCGGCGGACCAAGTCGATGAGGAAGCCTTGGGCCAAGCGGAGGGATCGCTGCTCGATTTTCTGATCATGCGCGGCAAGCCAGATCCGAGCCACACCCACTCCCGCATTTACGCCCTCAACGCCTCTCCGGCGCTGGCATCCACCCTACAAGTCGCCAAGAACAGCGCCCTGATCCATCTACGAGAGGTGTACTTAGCTGAGGACGACGCCCCCATCGCCCTATCGTTCAACTACTTCGTCTCGGAGCGGTTCGATTTTTACATCCGGCGCGAAATTTCCTGACTCCTTTCGACGTTTGACTTTTAAACTTTCGACAATGTAGGTCGGAATGAGCAGTCCGCCTTGGCGAATCGCCAATCCATCCTACGCCTATTTTCGGAGGTGTTTTATCCTATGAAATTAAACATCAACGGCAATGTATACGAGATAGATGTTGACCCCAAACGCCCCCTGGCCGATGTGTTGCGCCGCGAGTTGGGCCTGACGGGCACGAAGATCGGGTGCGGCGATGGGGTGTGCGGCAGTTGCACCGTCCTGTTAGATGGCCGCGCCGTCCGCTCCTGCGTCTATCCCGTGGGGCGCGCCGCCGACAAGGAAATCCTCACCATCGAGGGACTGGCCGCGAGTTGGGGCGATCCCGCAGAACTCCATCCATTGCAACAGGCGTTCATCGAGCACGGCGCGGTGCAGTGCGGATTCTGCACGCCGGGCATGTTGATGGCCGCCGCCGCCCTCTGGAATCGGCTGGCGGAGCGCGGCGAGACCGAGGCCTCCGAGGACGATCTCCAGCGCGCGCTCGGACGGAACGCCTGCCGCTGCACAGGCTACGCCAGCATCCTGCGCGCGGTAAATTCGGCGCTGCACCAGCATCGCACCGACGAACCGCTCCCGCCCATCGCCATCGAGACGCTGGAGCCGCTGCGCGTCATCGGCCACTCGCACCCGCGCCCGGATGTCGTGGACAAAGTGACGGGGCGCGCCAAATTCACCGACGACTACACCTTCCCCGGCATGCTCCACGGCGCGACCCTACGCGCGGCCCATCCCCACGCCCGCATTCTCGCCATCGAGACGGAGGCAGCGGAGGCACTGCCGGGCGTCCACGCCGTGCTCACGGCGGCGGATGTGCCCGGCCAAAATCAGCACGGCCTGGTCTACGAGGATTGGCCCGTGCTCTGCGCCGATAAGGTGCGCTACACGGGCGACGCCGTCGCCATCGTGGCCGCCGAGACGCCGGAACAGGCCACGGCGGCGCTTGAAGCCATCACCGTAGCGTACGAACCGCTGCCCGTCGTCGCCAGCGCGGAACAGGCCCGCCAACCCGATGCGCCGCTCGTCCAGGAGACGTGGGCTACCGGCAACCTGCTGGAGCACATCAAGGTGCGCCACGGCGACGTGGCTCAGGGCTTCGCCGAGGCCGATGTCATCGTCGAGCACGAGTACCGCACGCCGGCCTACGACCACTTCTTTATGGAGCCGGAGTGCAGCATCGGCGTGCCCGCCGGCTACGACGACGATCACGCCAAGCTCACGGTCTACGTCGGATCGCAGATCCCCTACGCCGACCGCAATCAGATCGCGGCGGCGATGGGCCTGCCTCACAAGGAAGTGCGCGTCATCGGCGCGCTCATCGGCGGCGGATTCGGCGGGAAAGAGGATATCATGGGGCAGATTCACGCCGCGATGCTGGCAGAGGCCACCGGCCATCCCGTGAAGATCCTCTACGACCGCGACGAATCGCTGCGGGCGCATCCCAAGCGGCACGCGACCGTCATCCGCATCAAGACGGGGGCCAGGCGCGATGGCACGCTCACCGCCGTCGAAGCGGAACTCACCGGCGACGCGGGGGCGTACGCCAGCCTTTCGACCAAGGTGCTCACCCGCGCCACGACCCACGCCACCGGCCCCTACGAGGTTCCCAACGCCAAAATCGATTGCTACGCGATGTTCACCAATAATCCGCCCGCCGGCGCGTTCCGGGGCTTCGGCGTGACGCAATCGGCCTTCGCAGTGGAGCAAAACATGGACATCTTAGCGCGCGAGTTAGGCCTCGATCCCTTCGACTTCCGGCAGAAAAACGCGCTGCGCGTCGGCTCGGAGACGGCGACCGGGCAGGTGTTGCATGAGAGCGTGGGCTTGTTAGATTGCTTAGATTGGGTACAATCTCAGGTACAAGATGCGCCGCCCCCGCCGGAGATTCCCGGCGCGCGGGTGGCCTGGGGCGTGGCCGCCGCCTACAAGAACACGGGACTGGGCGGCGGGGCGGATGACGCCGCCGGCGCCGAGGTCGAGGTCTATGCCGCCGGCGCCGCCGAAATCCGCAGCAGTTCCGCCGATATGGGCCAGGGCTTGACCACCGTCGTCGCGCAGTGCACCGCCGAGGAGTTGGGGCTGCCGTTCGAGCAGGTGCGGGTACTGCTTTCCGATACCGACCTCACGCCCGACGGCGGGCCGACGACGGCCAGCCGCCAGACCTTCGTGACGGGCAACGCGGCCCGATTGGCTGCGCGTTCGATGCGGGAGCGGATGAGCGGCGTGATCGCCGAGCGCTGGGACGTGCCGCCCAACGAGATCATCTTCGAGGACGGCGAGGTGCGGGCCGGGGAGCGGCGCGCTCCCTTTGGCGAGGCGGTGGCCTGGATGCAGGCGGAGGGTCACGCAACGCGCCTCACCTACCGCTATCACGCGCCGGAGACCAGGCCTTTGGGCCAGGGCGGCGATATGCACGTCGCGTTTGGGTTCAGCGCGCAGGCAGCGCAGGTCGCCGTGGACGAGGAGACAGGCGAGGTGCAGGTACTGCGCCTCATCGCGGCCTGCGATGGCGGGCGCGCGATCAATCCGCAGGCGCTGCTCGGCCAAATCGAGGGCGGGCTGGTGATGGGCATCGGGACGGCGCTGACGGAGGAATATCGACTGGAAGAGGGCATCCCTCAGACGCGCAAATGGGCCGATTACCAGGTACCGTTACTGGAACACACGCCGCAGTTAGATTTAAAGGTGCTCGAGCATCCAGTCTCGACCGGGCCGTATGGCGCCAAGGGCATCGGGGAATTGCCCTCGATCCCGACGGCGCCGGCCATCTGCAACGCAATCCACGCGGCGACGGGGAAGCGAAGCTATCGCTTGCCGGTGCAACCGGCGTTATTGAAAGTCAAGCAAGTCAAGGATGAAGGATAAGATATGAAAGCCAAGAAGTGGCGTCTGAAATTGGAGGGAGCACAAGTCATAGATGTACTGTTACCCGTCTTTGCAGTGTTGGCCGCGCTGGGCATCGGAGCGTTCATCTTGCTGGCCCTGGGCGCGAATCCCCTGCGAGCGTATGCCGCCTTGTTCCAGGGCGCGTTCGGCAGCACCAACGCGGTCGCGGAGACCGCTGTCAAGGCGGTGCCGCTGCTCCTGGTGGGGTTGGGCATCTGCATCGCGTTTCGCGCCAACGTGACCAACATCGGCGGCGAGGGGCAGATGATCGTGGGAGCACTGCTGGCGACGTGGCTGGGGCTATCACTCCCCAATCTGCCCGGCCTGGTGATGGTGCCTCTGGCGCTGCTGACCGGATTTATCGGCGGGGCGATCTGGGGCGGGATTCCCGGCGCGCTGAAAGCCTACTTCAACGTCAACGAAATCCTCAGCACCGTGATGATGAACGCCATCGCGGTGCAGTTGATGAACTTCCTGCTGCGCGGGCCGATGATCGACCCGGCGCAGGCGGAGTTGGCCTCGCAGATTCCGCAGACAGCGCGGCTGCCGGTGGCGTATCATCTGCCCCGATTAAATCCCACGCGGCTCCATCTGGGCGCGCTGATCGCGGTGGCGCTGGCCGTGCTGGTCTACCTCCTGTTGTGGCGCACCACATTGGGCTATCGCGTGCGGGCGGTGGGCTACAACCCCCACGCCTCACGTTATGGCGGCATCCACGTGGAGCAGCACGTCATCGTCGCGCTCCTGTTGAGCGGGGCCTTCGCCGGGCTGGCGGGCGCCATCCAAGTGTACGGCCTCAACTACCGGATGATCACCGACGGCTCGGCCACCGGCTTCACCGGGAGCGCAGGCTTCAATGGGATTGTGGCGGCGCTCTTCGGGCAGTTGCACCCGCTCGGCACGATCCCGGCGGCGTTCTTCTTCGGGGCGCTGCTCGTCGGCGCGAATCGATTACAACGCGCGATGCAGGTTCCCTCAGCCTTCATCATCGCGCTAAACGGCCTGGTGGTGATTTTTGTCGTCAGCAGTGAGATTTGGCGGCGGAAGCGGCAAACCCGCCGGCTGACTCAGTTGGCGAGGGAAGAGGAAGAGAAGATGGAAGAAGAAGCGACGCCGGTAACGCTGCACTCGCAAACAGGAGGAACCGTATGATTAGGGATATTTTCTCGACTACTGTGCTGTTTGGAATTTTGGCTTCTGGCATTCGGCTGGCGACGCCGTACCTCTACGCCGGCATCGGCGAGACCTTCGGGCAGCGCAGCGGCGTGCTCAACTTGGGCGTCGAGGGGCAGATGCTGTTGGGGGCCTTTGCATCTTTCTACGTGGTCTTTTCGACAGGTAATCTGTGGCTGGGGCTGTTTGCCGCGATGGTCGTGGGCGCCCTGATGGGCCTGGCGATGGCCTTCGTCAGCATCGACCTCCAGGCCAAGCAGGGCATCAGCGGCATCGGCTTCTATCTCTTCGGATTGGGCGCCAGCGATCTGCTCTTCAGAACCCTGATCGGCTCCGTGGAGACGGTGAGCGGCTTCCAACCCATCGCCATCCCGCTATTGAGCGCCATCCCGTACATCGGCCATGTCTTCTTTCGCCAGAACGTTTTGGTCTACGGCGCATTCCTGCTCGTGCCGGTGGCGTGGTTCGTATTGAACAAGACCACGCTGGGCCTCAAAATTCGGGCCGTGGGCGAGAATCCCCAGGCAGCTGATTCGTTGGGGGTGAGCGTGCGCGGCGTGCGTTACCTGACGGTCACAATGGGCGGCGTCTTTTCGGGGATCGCGGGGGCGTCGCTGTCCATCGCCCTGCTCAACGTCTTCCAGCAGAACCTCACCAGCGGCCTGGGCTTCATCGCGGTGGCGCTGGTCTACTTCGGCGGCTGGCGTCCGCAGGGCGTGCTGATGGGCGCCTTGCTCTTCAGCATGGTCAACTCATTGCAGTTATGGGTCCAGGTCTTGAAGATTCCGATCCCGTCGGACATCGCCGTGATGATGCCGTACGTGCTCACCATCCTGGCGTTAATCGTAGCGATGCAGCGGATGCGCTCGCCCTCCGCGCTGACTAAATCTTTCGAGCGCGAGGGGTGATAAGGGAATTGCGAATGATGAATTGCGAATTTAGAATCTTTTTCCAGCGCCGCGATTCGCAATTCGCAATTCGCAATTCGCAATTCAAAATTCTAAATTAAGGAGGTGATGGATAGGCCCTTAGTTCCGAAGCACAGGTAGCTGATCCCACAGTACACTCATTTTCTAACTATAGATTTAGGAGGAGAAATATGTTGAAGTTACGTCACGGACTGGGGTTGATTTTGCTGGCAGCGATGCTCTTGAGCGCTTGTGGCGGCGGAGGTGGAGAATCGGATCTGTTCCGCGTCGCGGTGATTATGCCGAGCAACATCAATGACCTGGCTTTCAGCCAGAGTATGTATGATGCAGTGATGCAAATCCAAGAAGATATGGGCGGGCCGGAGAAAATGGAGGTCGTCTACTCTGAAGGGATGTTTGTGGTGGATGACGCGGCGGCGGCCATTCGCGACTATGCCGCGGAGGGCTATGATTTAATCCTTGCCCACGGGTCGCAGTACGGCAGCTCCCTGCGCGAGATTGCGCCCGACTTCCCAGAGACGGCGTTCGCGCACGGCACCACCGCCGATACGTTCGTTGAAGAGGGCATCGAAAACGTCTTCGCCTACGAGGCGGCCTCCGATGAGGGCGGTTACGTCAACGGCGTGATGGCGGCGATGTTGACCGAGAGCAATGTGGTCGGTGTGGTCGGCCCCATTGAGACCGGGGACGCCAAGTTGTACGTCGATGGCTTCATCTCCGGCATCGAGAACACCGATCCAGACGTCCAGGTCAACGTCAACTACATCGGCTCATTCTCCGACGTGGCGCTGGCCTCCGAGGCGGCGAACACCCACGTCCAGGCCGGGGCCGATGTGATGGCCGGGACGGCGCAGATGGTCGTGGGCGCCGTCGGCGTGGCGAAGGAGAATGATGTATTGTGGTTCGGCACGCAGGCCAGCCAGACCTCGCTGGCGCCGGAGATCGTCGTCGCCAACCAGATTTATGATTGGACCGTCGTCCTGAACGACATCATCGCCCAAATCGACAAGGGCGTCTACGGCGGCAAAGCTTACATCATCACGCTCGCCAACGACGGTCTGGTGATGGACTACAACCCCGACTTCGAACTCCCCGCCGAGGTCAAGGACGCGGCAGAGAACACCATCCAGGGCATCATCGACGGCAGCATCTCAACCGGCGTCAGGCAGTAGAGCACCAACGCGAGGCGCGACGCTCGCGGCGCAACGATGGGCGTCGCGTCTCACTTAATGTGAAAAACAAGTAACCGTTTAGTCTGGTGAGGTGCAACGCACTTTACGGTTTTATACCTATATCTCAGCAGATTAAGCAGATTAAGCAGATGGAGCAGATGGAGCAGATGGATAATCAGATAGTCTAATTGATACAGGGTTGCCGGGGATTTTCTCAAAGATCCGCAGAGAAATATCTTCCTTACTGTACCTCTTTGTGTTTTCTTTGTGTTTTCTTTGTGAGATTTTAGATCTGAACCAAAAACTAATCTGCTTATATCTGCTCTATCTGCTGATTAAGAATGGTCTTGGAAAAAGTGTCCGGTAGCTAGAACAGATACTTATTTTTAGAGGAGCAAGCTATGACAGAGCGCGTGATATTACCTTCGGGTCAAGCTCGCATCGATACGTTGGAGATGAAAGGGATCGTGAAGCGCTTTCCCGGCGTGCTGGCAAACGATCATGTCGATTTCGACGTCCATGCCGGCGAGGTGCATGCCCTGCTCGGCGAGAACGGCGCCGGCAAGAGCACGCTGATGAAAGTCCTCTATGGACTGTACGAGCCTGATGAGGGCGAAATCTGGCTTAACGGCCAGCGGATGGAGATTCAATCTCCCACCGACGCCATCAACTTGGGGATTGGCATGATCCATCAGCACTTTATGTTGGTGGAGACGCTCACCGTGGCGGAGAACGTGGCGTTAGGACTACCCTCCTCACGCGAGCCGCTGACCGATCTGGAGCGCGTGTCTAAGCGCATCTTGGAATTGGCCGATATCTACGGCTTGCGGGTCGATCCCACCGCCTACATCTGGCAGTTAGCTGTGGGCCAGCGCCAGCGCGTGGAGATCATCAAGGCGCTCTATCGCGGCGCCGCCCTGCTCATCCTGGATGAGCCGACCGCCGTGCTCACCCCACAAGAGGTCGATGAGTTCTTCGTCACCATCCGGCAGATGGTCAACGAGGGCCACGCGATCATCTTCATCTCCCACAAGCTGCACGAAGTCTTAGACATCAGCCAGCGCGTGACGGTGTTGCGTGATGGTCAGCGGATCGATAGTTGTCCGACCAGCGGCTGCACCAAGGCCAGTTTGGCCGAGATGATGGTGGGGCGCGAGGTCATCATGAAGCCGGAACACGAAGAGATCGAGGCGGGGCAACCGCGCCTGGCCGTCGCGGGGCTGCGAGCAGAGAGCGACCGGGGCACGGAGGCCTTACGCGGCGTGGATCTGACCGTCCATTCAGGCGAGATTCTGGGACTGGCGGGGGTGTCGGGCAACGGCCAGCGCGAGTTGGCCGAGGTCATCACGGGCCTGCGACCGGCGACGGCGGGCAAGGTGTACCTGGAAGGCGAGGACGTCACCGGCGAGACGCCCGCCGAACTCACCGAGAAGAAGCTGGCCTACATCCCCGAAGAGCGGATGAAGGATGGGATGGTCCAGGAATTTTCGA
The DNA here is from genome assembly GCA_964496595.1 of uncultured Anaerolineales bacterium. Lineage (GTDB taxonomy): Bacteria > Chloroflexota > Anaerolineae > B4-G1 > SLSP01 > JAAAOZ01. The sequence goes on along the minus strand of CAZCAI010000071.1, from coordinate 6,433 downwards.
TTGCGGAGAATACCATCCTACGCGAGCATAACAAGCACCCATTTGCCAATTCGGGGATGCTCAACTTGAACATCATCTCCAGGTACGCCGACAAACTCATCGAGCGCTTCCAGGTCAAGACCCCTTCGCGGGAGACGCCGGCGAAGAGCCTCTCCGGCGGCAACATCCAGAAGGTCGTGCTGGCGCGGGAGATCTCGCGCCAGCCGCGGGTGTTGATCGCGGCCCAGCCGACGCGCGGCCTCGACATCGGCGCGATGGAGTACGTCCACGCGCAATTACTGGCAGAGCGCCAGAAAGGCACGGCCATCCTGCTGATCTCCGAGGATCTCGACGAGATTCTGGGCCTGGCCGACCGGATCGCCGTTATCTACGAGGGCCGGATTATGGACATCGTGGATGCCAAGAATGCCACGGCGGAGCGGTTAGGCCTGCTGATGGCCGGCGTCGTCGAGGAGGAAGAGAAGGAGAAGCTGAGGCCGGAACCAGCATCCGCCTAGAACTACTGCTTTAGAGCCTCCCACACCAGGCTCAGTGATATGGAAATATCGAGCTACCGGACACGTCTTCTGAGACTGGTCTGAGTAGCAAATGTGTCCTTGAAACTCTATGTTATGTTAGGGTTTTCCCACTTTGCAATTACATCCCATTCGCTCCAAGCGGATGGTTAAATCTGCGCCTCTCGGGCATATTGCGAACATATTTTCAGATCGCGGAAGCAAAACGGGGATCTAGCGATCTCCTTGGAGCGAGAATGGGAAAGCCCTGGTGGTATGTGGCCTGTTATTCGTCCGTGTATCTGCTCGACTCGCTTCATCTGCTTCATCTGCTGAGATGCAGCAGACCATCGGTGGGTGGAGAAAATACGGCCCCTCCCATCTCCACCCACAATGGCATCGAAACCTCACGCGATCCGCACGTTAGGAAGTCTCCAAAAGCCATTTGCTTTATATTCATTCTATGGCATAATCTCTCCTATTATTTTTCTCCCGCTCGCGGCATTAAAACAACTACCTATCCTCTGTTGTCTATCGCCGCTTGAGGAACATCCACAAGAGGAAAAAAGGAGGTGACAGCCCTAAAAATTACTATTCTGCTCGTAATACCCAATCCAAATCAAATCAATTCAGGAGGAGAACATGTTTAAGAAGGCGTTACTGACGTTATTAGCATTGATTACCGTCTTGAGTCTGTTTGGCTGCCAACAGGAAGCCGCAGAGCCTGAAGCCGGCGAATGGAAGATCGGCATCATGACCGGAACCGTAACCCAGAACGAAGAAGAGTTCCGCATGGCCGAGCAGATGCAAGAGCGCTATGGGGAAGATCGGATTCTGATTTCCACCTACCCCGACCGCTTTATGCAGGAGCAGGAAACCACCATCACCAACATGTTGGAAATGGCATCCGATCCCGATGTCAAGGCCATTGTTATGGTGCAGGCCGTTCCCGGCACGGTGGCGGCAGTGGACAAAGTGCGTGAAATTCGACCCGATATGTTTTTCGTGTTAGGCGCTCCGCAGGAAGATCCCGACATCATCGCCCAGAAGGGCGACATCATTCTCAACACCGACGACCTGGGCCGTGGCCCACAGATCGCCGAGCACGCGCACGCAATGGGCGCCGAGGTGTTGGTGCACTACTCCTTCCCGCGCCATATGTCCATCGAGTTCCTGTCCCAGCGCCGTGAACTGATGAAGGCGCGCGCCGAGGAGTTGGGGATGCAATTCGTGGATGAGGACGCCCCCGATCCCACCGGCGACGCCGGAACCCCTGGCACCCAGCAGTTCATTATGGAAGATGTGCCACGCAAGATCGAAGAGTACGGCCCCCAAACCGCTGTCTTTGGCACCAACTGCGCAATGATGGAACCTCTCATCCGCCAGGCTGTAGAATATGGCGGTATCTTCCCTGTGCAGTGCTGCCCCTCCCCCTATCACGCTATGCCGGCGGCCCTGGGCATCGAAGTACCCGAGGATAAGAAGGGCGATCTGGACTGGATTTTGGAAGAGATCAACACGAAGGTGGTCGACGCCGGTGCAGCCGGTCGTGTCGCGACCTGGCCGGTTCCCGTCAATATGATGTTCATCGAGGCGGGCGTGGAATATGCCATCGACTGGATCGAGGGCGATATCACGGAGCGCGTGGATCAGGACGCTCTCATTTCAGTCATGGAAGAGATCGCAGGCGGCGGCGTAAAGTTAACGCCCTATGAAGGCACGGACAACTATTTCCTCTTCCTCTCGGAACACATCATCTTCGAATAGACCTCACTGGGACCAAGACTTACCGTAAAAATGCAAGGTTGCCGGAATACGGCAACCTTGCATTTTAAGATTATTCATAAGGGGGACGTATGACGGAAAAGTCTCTGCTGCAAATGCGCAATATCAACAAGAGCTATTATGGCACCCAAGTCTTACACGAGATAGACCTCACGCTTCAACCCGGCGAAATTCATGCCATCGTTGGAGAAAACGGCGCCGGCAAATCCACATTGATGAACATTCTCTTCGGCATGCCCGTGATCCACGAAACCGGCGGTTATGGGGGAGAGATCTTCTTCGAAGGACAACGCACCGCCATCCAATCGCCTCACAAGGCCATGGCGTTGGGAATCGGAATGGTGCATCAGGAGTTTATGCTGTTGCCTCAATACACCATCACAGAAAACATCAAGCTCAACCGGGAAGTGCTCAAAGATAATCCGATCAGCCGCGTCTTTGGCGAGCAATTAAAATCCTTGGACGTGAAGACGATGCGCGAGGACGCCCGCCGGGCGCTAGACAGCTTAGATATTGGGATCGAGGAGTACGTTAAGGTGGCGGGTCTGCCCGTGGGTTATATGCAGTTCACCGAGATCGCCCGCGAGATCGATAAGACCAACATCAAACTCATCGTTTTCGACGAGCCTACGGCCGTCCTGGCGGAAAGCGAAGCGGCGCATCTGTTAGAGGCTATGCAACGGATCGCAGCGCAGGACATAGCGATTTTGTTTATCACCCATCGTCTGGACGAGGTGATGGAGGCCGCCGATAACATCACGGTGTTGCGAGATGGGCGCCTGGTCGCGACGAAGCCCAAGGAGGATACGAATATCTACGAGTTGGCCGAGTTGATGGTCGGCCGCAAGATAGAGAAACTATCCAGCAGGACAGAAAAGTCATCCAACGGCAACGTCGCCTTGAGCATCCAGGATCTGGTGGTGGAGATGCCGGGCGAGGAGGTCAAGGGGCTGAATCTCGAGGTGCGCCAGGGCGAGATTCTCGGCATCGGCGGGCTGGCAGGCCAGGGCAAAGTCGGCATCGCCAACGGCATTATGGGGCTTTACCCGGCGCAAGGCCACGTCCAGGTGAACGGCACACCTCTCCAACTGAACGATACGCCCACCTCCATCGCGCACGGTCTGGCCTTCGTCTCGGAGGATCGGCGCGGCGTGGGATTGTTGCTTGATGCATCTATCGAGATGAATATCGCGATCACCGCGATGCACAACCAGAATCGCTTCATTCATAAATTTGCATTTCTCACGCAGATCAATCAAAGCGAGATGCGCGAGCACGCCCTCAAGATGATCGAAGACCTCGATATCCGCTGTACCGGCCCGACCCAAGAGGTGCGCCGTCTCAGCGGCGGCAACCAGCAGAAGGTGTGCATCGCGCGCGCGTTGACGTTGGACCCGGAGATTCTATTCGTATCGGAGCCGACGCGGGGCATCGACGTGGGCGCCAAACGCCTGGTGTTGGAGACCTTAATCCAGTTGAATGCCGAAAAGGGCATGACCATCGTGATGACTTCCAGTGAGTTGGGCGAGTTGCGCAGTGTGTGCGACCGCATCGCCATTATCTCGGAAGGACAACTTGCCGGCATCCTGAAGCCGGACGATTCGGATGTGAAGTTTGGTCTGCTCATGGCCGGACAGAAAGATCAACCGAGAAGGAGCTTGAACAATGAATAAATTTATCAAAGACTTTGTGCGTGATTTTGGCCTTCCCAGACTTATCATTCTGGGGTTCTTTCTGTTCCTGTGCGGTCTGGCCCTGGTTTTGAAGTTGGATTTTGCCGAGCTGATGTCCTCCACCCTCGTGCGCATCGGGATGAACGGGGTGCTGGTGCTGGCGATGTTGCCGGCGATTACCAGCGGCATCGGCCCGAATTTTGGCGTCTCGCTGGGCATCCTCTGCGGCCTGATCGGCTCACTGTTGGCCATCGAGTTCAGGTTGGACGGCTTCACCAACTTCTTCGCCGCCATCCTCTTCTCGATACCGTTTGCGGTCGCCGTGGGCTATGGCTACGGCTGGCTGCTGAACCGCGTCAAGGGGTCGGAGATGATGCTGGCGACCTTTGTGGGCTTCTCCGCCGTCTCCGTGATGAAGATCGCGTGGCTGATCTTGCCCCTCAAAAGCCCGGAGATGGCCTGGCCCATCGGGCGGGGATTGCGCGTCACCGTCTCGCTCGAAAATCGCCAGCTCTCGCAACTGCTAAACAACTTTCTGGCCTTCGAGATCGGCGACCTCGTGATTCCCACCGGCCTGTTGCTCTTCTTCCTGGCTTGTTGTCTGCTGATGTGGCTATTTATGCGCACCAAGGCCGGGATCGGCATGGCGACGGCGGGCAGTAATCCGCGCTTCGCGGAGGCCGCGGGGCTTAACGTGAACCAGAATCGCATTCTGGGCACCGTCATCTCCACGACTTTGGGCGCGGTGGGGATTTTGGTCTACGCGCAGAGCTACGGCTTCTTGCAGCTCTACGAGGGGCCGATGTTTATGCCCTTCGTGGCGGTCGCTGCGATCCTCATCGGCGGCGCGTCCATCAAGAAAGCGAACATCGCTCACGTCATCGTCGGCACTTTTCTCTTCCAAGGCATCCTGGTAGTGGCGATGCCCGTCGCTAACACGATCACCAACATCTTGCCCACGGATATGACCAGTATGGCGGAGATCTCGCGGATCATTATCCAGAACGGCATTATTCTCTACGCACTGACGCAGACCGGAGGAGAACGATCATGAGCATCAAAGATAATCTCACATCTGTGCTAGGCCCTGAATTCGATCTCAAACGCACCCTGATAAAGTTCCTGACCCAGAACATGGTTACGATTATGTTCGTTATCCTCAGTCTGGCAGGTCTGTACATCTCGGGGATGAACGCGCTCCTCTATATCACGGACATCATCTCCCGCGTATCGCGCAACACCTTCTTAGTATTGTCGCTGATCATCCCCGTCATCGCCGGTATGGGGCTGAACTTCTCCATCGTCTTGGGCGCGATGGCGGCGCAGGCGGTCATCATCTTCGTGAGCCACTGGGGCGTGACCGGCTTCCCCGGGATTCTGTTGTGCATAGCGCTGGCGACGCCGTTGTCGATGTTGCTCGGCACACTGACCGGCAGGCTCTTCAATCGCACCAAGGGGCAGGAGATGATCACCGGCCTGATCTTGGGCTTTTTTGCCGCCGGTTGGTACCAATTCATCTTCCTGCAACTGGTAGGCGATATCATCCCGATGGATAATAAGGTGTTGGTGCTCAGTTCCGGCGTGGGGATTCGGACGACGGTGGATCTCACCCAGGGTCTGAAGTACGGGCTGGATGGGGTGCTCCGCATCAACTTACCGACGACGCTGATTATCGTGGGCCTCATCGGCCTGATCTTCCAAGGGTACCGGTTCTTCCAATCGGATCACGCTCAGAGCAGCAAGCGCCGTCTGGCGTTCAGCACCCTGCTCCCGATCGGGGCCATCGGGTGGGCCGTGTGGCTGCTGACCAGTCAATCTCTGCTTCGAAATGTCCAAATTCCCGCCGGTACGTGGTTGACGATCACCGGGCTGTGCATCTTCCTCTACTTCCTCTCCAAGACCAAGTTGGGCCAGGATATGCGCTCGGTGGGGCAGGATCGTCACGTGGCGGCGGTATCCGGCATCGCAGTGGATGACATCCGCGTCAAAGCCATCGTCTTCTCCACCGTCTTCGCCTCGTGGGGCCACATCATCTTCCTACAAAATATGGGCGCCTTCAGTACCTACGGGAGCTACGAGCAGGTGGGCCTGTACGCCATCGCCGCCATCCTCATCGGCGGCGCCACGGTGACGAAAGCGACCATCGGCCAGGCGTTGCTGGGCGTCTTCCTGTTCCACACCCTCTTCATCGTAGCGCCGGCGACCGGGCGGGAGCTGTTCGGCGACGCGCAAATCGGCGAGTACTTCCGGGTCTTCGTGGCGTACGGCGTCATCGGCCTGACGTTGGCGATGCACGCTTGGAAAACGCTGTTACAACGCCAGCAGCGCCGCGCAGAGCAGCAGGAATAGCATAAAGGCGTCTAAGCAGATCGAAGGTGATTTTGCAAACGTCTCCGAGACGGGGGCGGAGAGCTTTTTGAATCACAAAGGCTCTTATTGGTTTTTGGGTGAAATGTTGTGATCCCGGACTGAAGTCCTGAG
>CAZCAI010000070.1:5140-23659 GCA_964496595.1 uncultured Anaerolineales bacterium | reverse complement strand
GAGAAAGGGGAGAGAAAAGGCGCTGACCCCGTGAAACAGCAGGAAACACTGGGTGGGCTGTTAACTCAGGGGCTGGATATGATGAGAGCGGGATCACGAGGGCCATAATTTCACAGGGCTGACCCCCGTGAAATATCTCAGCCGAGAGCTTCTAAGCTTTCGGCATTTCTATTGTGTAAGGCGGGAGGTAGTTTTCAAACTACGGCATAGTGGACTATGAAGTTGATCATTGAGTGGATTAACCGTAACGAAATTTACCCCTTGCTGGTGGGGTGTTTATTAGCTTCTTTCTCCGCGTCGCTGGCCCCCTGGGGATTGGGTCTCCTGGCCTTCGTGTGGATCGTGCGCTACGCTGCAAAGGGATATTTCACCCGACCCACGCCGATAGAATGGCCGGTAGGATCCCTACTCCTGATGGGAGGCGTGTCGCTACTCGTCACGACTGATCTTGAGGTGACCTTTCTTGCCGTTAGTCGCTTGGCAGCAGGCATCACGTTGGCTTATGGCCTCGCTAACTGGGCCAACGGTGAAGATCATTTGGGATTAGTAGCTTGGGGAATGGTCGCCATAGGGATAGGCATCGCGTTATTAGTCCCCTTCACGATGGAGTGGCAAGCTGGCCCTTTGAACCCCATTCCTAGAAGTTGGTATAGTCGATTGCCGCGACTGCTTTCAGATCCTCTGAACCCTAATATGGTCGCCGGTTCCCTGGTGATGCTTTTGCCGTTCCCGCTGGTTTTGATGTGGCAGCGGCATGGTTGGCCTTCATCTGTCTCTCTATTGCCTGAGTTTCTGGCTCACTGGCTTGACATCTACCTCATTCGCTTTCTCCTGGCGAGCCTGGCATTAGCCCTGATGCTGCTGATGGTGGTAGCTACCCAATCACGTGGCGGGTGGATCGCGGCTGTCTTGGTGTTGTTTGTCAGTCTTGCTTTTCGCTTCCCTTTGCTGTGGGGGAGTATACCCCTGGCGGGATTGGGGCTGGGATGGATGGTGTATCAAGGACGGCTTGGCCCTTTATTGGATGCTTTAGGAACGGGCGGCGCGGTGGTCGGATGGGAGGAGCGAGTTGAGATTTGGAGCCGCGCCCTCTATATGATTCAGGATTTCCCTTTCACGGGGATTGGGGCTGGTACCTACTATGACGTTGTCTCATTGCTCTACCCGCTGTTTTTGGTTTCCCCGGGGAATGTTATCCCGCATGCTCACAATCTCCTTTTGGAAATCGCTGTTGATGTGGGGATTCCGGGTTTGATCGCTTTTATCGCTACTTTGATCATAGCTGTTGTGAGTGGCTTTAGAAATATTTATCAGGACAACAGGGAGTCTCGCATAGAAACGACCCTGAGTAAGGCGGCCTTGGCAAGTCTGGTGGGCATGCTGGCGCATGGGATGGTGGATGCGACCTCCTGGATTATTGGATGGGGAGCACTTTTGCCCTGGGCCGTGATCGGGATACTTATCGGGATAGATCGAGTTGCCCGTGAGGGCCAGTGGACTGCTGTAGGGGGGCACGGCTGCATCTCCGAGAAAATAGGGTAGAATAGGCCCTAGGCTGGGAAGATATATACACATCAGACACAAATAAGCAGAATAGGAGCGTTTAATAAAATGGAAGAAGAAATCGATCTAACTATTTATATTGATATTCTGTTGCGCTGGTGGTGGCTGATCGGATTGGCCGCCGTGTTGGTGGGGGGCAGCGCCTACGTGGTCAGTTCGTTGATGACGCCCATCTATGAGGCGAACGCGGGCGTGGTGCTGCTGAAGAGCAAAGTCGAGGTCTCGTTCGGCTCCGGTATTGAGTCGATGACAGAGGAGGATATGTTGTTCAGCACGCAGGTGCAGGGGTCCTCGGCCTTGATCGACCGCACCTCCCGGCGATTGAACACCTTAACCGGGATGGTCAAGGATGGGGCCATCGCCTCCCAGGTTGCCGAGGCGTTGGCCGGCGTGTTGCCCTCGGAAGAGTTGGAGCCTTCAGTCCTCTCGTCTAAAGTGAAGGGTGAACTCTTTTCTCCTGAGGGAGGCGGCGAAAGCAACACGATCCAGATCATCGTCACGGATGAAGATCCCGAAACGGCCGCCCTGATCGCGAACGCTTGGGCCGGGGCATTCGAGCGGCATATCAATATGATCTATGGCGTCGATGCCGCGATACCTTTTGAGGATATTCAATCCCAGGTGGATAATGCCAAGATTGCTTATGATACAGCGCAAACGGCATGGATCGAATTCCTCACCGAGCAGGATCGCATCGGGGAGTTGCAGCGCCAGGTGGCCGAACAAGAGGAGTTGTTGGCTAAATTGCGAACCGGCCGTCAGGATAGTGTGGCGGAGATTGTCACGCGCCAGGCGGACGTTCAGAAGCGCCTGTTCAATGTTTCCGTCGGCTCGGAGATCAATTTCAATCTCCTCACCTTTGAAAAGCGCCTTAGCGAGATGCTCAGTGAATACACGGACGCCTATGAGCGCAAACAGCGTTTTGAGACGCTTCTCTATGAGGCGGGCGTGATCCGCGAGCAATTGCTCAGCGGCGATGACATCAGCGCGCGTACGATGGGGTTGTCCATTTATAATTTCAAGCAGAAGGTGCTGGCGGTAGGTGGATTGCCGGTGGAAAGCCTGGAGCTACAAGCGACCTCGTTGGAAGAGGTGCTGACCGTCGATCTCAGCCGCGAGGAGCAATTGGCCGATCTGGAGAATTTGATCGCGATGATGGAAGCTGACATAGCCGTTCAAGAATCCATCATCGAGCAATACGAGTCGGCATTGGCCCAAAATCAGAGCTACGAGTTTCTGCAAACCCTGACGCCGGACTATTTGGATATGACGGATTCCGAGTCTGAAAAGGCGCTGGAGCGCACGGCAGATTGGAAAGGCTTGTTGACCTACTCGGATATCTTGGAGACCCCCTTCACCCAAGAGATCGATCAATTGGAGCAAGAGGTGCGTCTGCTGCGGGCTGAGGTGGTGCGCCTCCAGGACTTGAAGGAAGAGAGACAAAAAGAACGGAGCTTGGCCTGGCAAACCTATAGCAATCTCTTGTCCAAAAAGCAGGAGATCGAGGTCGCCCAGGCCACCGGCAGCACCGAGGTGCGCTTCGCCTCGACGGCAGTCCCGCCGCGCTCGCCGGTCTCGCCGCAGAAGATGATGAACACGGCCATCGGATTAGCCATCGGCCTGATGATGGGCGTCTTCGGCGCGTTCCTCTTTGATTATATTGGCGTGGTGAGCGATCCTCGGCGCTGGTTGCGGCGGCAAGGTGACGCGACGCCCACCTCGTAGATACAATTGCGGTGCAGAGGAGAAGCGTGACAGAAGAACTGCTGTCCTTGTGGTGGCATGGAGAGAGCGATCAGCCGGCGCCGAAGCTGCTGGCCTGGGCGACGGCGCATCGCCTGTTGCCTCTGATCGAGTGGCGGGCCAATCAGCGAGGATGGTCTCTCCCCACGCCTCTTCCCCGGGCCGCTCAGCAAGCGCGCTATCAAAATCAAGCCCAACAAGCCCTGGCCCTTCGTCAACTGAAAGAGTTAGGGCAATTGGCCCAGCGCCTGGATATGCCCATCATCCTGGTCAAGGGAGCCGTGGTGGCTCAGAGGTATCCCAGCCCCTGGATGCGTGTTTACAAGGATATCGACCTCTTGGTGGCGCCCTCTGATGCTTCCCCCTTGGTGGCGGCGTTGCGCGCGGAGGGCTATCAGATGGAAACGAGTGGGATGCGTCGTTGGCATATGCCACCTTTATTGCCCAAACAACCGGGGTTACTGATCGAGGTCCATACTTCGCTGGTTCGTAATTTTGATGATTTTACATTCGAACGATGGCGCGATCGCTTGCAGAACTGGAATCTTTTTCCCAGTATTCAGGCGCCTCATCCGGTGGATCATTTTCTCTATCTTATCGCGCATGCCATGATCACGCATCGCTTAAATGCGGGCCTTTTATCCTTAGCCGACCTCAAATTTTGGACAGCGGACTGGTCCGAGACGGAGTGGCATGCCCTCGCGGCGCGAGCGGAGGCCGCGCAGATGACGCATGTCGTCGGGCTAGCTCTATCGCTTGCCGAGTGGTTCTGGGACGAGGCGTGGCCCTCCGAGGTCGCTATGCTATTCCCCTCTCCGCCTGCGGAGGTTTTAACGACGGCGCAACGTGTCATCTGTGGCGAGTTGGTGCAGCGTATGCCGGCCATCTGGCGAGATTTGCCAAGTCGCGACCTGCGAGGTGTGCTTTCCTATGCGCGTGTGGTTCTTTTTGGGGATTCCCCAGCGCGGCGGCAATTACAAGGGTGGGAGAAGGTAGCGTTTCTCTTCCGGCGCCCATTTGGCTTACTCAAGCATCATGGTCCGGCGCTGTGGCGCTTGCTGACGCGCGAGTCGGGTACGCAATCGGCTTGGAAGGCGCAACGCCAACTCTATGACTGGCTCACTGAAAATCAAGCTTGCTGATCTCCCATCCATACTGTTAGCGCTCGTTGGACTGGGCTTGCTTCTCTTCCCGCCTGCCCCCGTCGCCTTGACGTGGGAAACTGCCAGCGAGGTGGAAACCGCCGGATTTAACGTCTATCGCGCCGAGGCGGATAGCGCCCACTTCGAGCAGGTCAATGCCGCGTTGATCCCCGCGCAGGGCGATGAGATCGCCGGCGCGGACTATCGCTTCGTCGATGAGACGGCGACGGTGGGATGTAAATACACCTACCGCATCGAAGAGGTGGAGTGGGATGGCACGGTCAACGCCTACCCGGAGACAGTCTCGACGCGGGCGGGTTTGCCGCGCCTCTGGAGTCGCGTCGAGGGGGGCGTGTTGCTGGGGCTGGGCGGCTGGCTGTTGATGCGACGACGGAGGTCGAAGCGCGAATGAAATGGTCGCTGGCGTTGGGCAAGATACGAATATCGGTGCAGGGACACCCGCGATGGGTGACGCCGTTGGCGCGCGCCTGGGCCGATTGGAGTTCCGACTTCGTGCGCCGCAAATGGACGGTGGAGTTGGCCGAGGCGAGCAACTTGGCCGCGCCCGAAGCGCCGCTCTTCGAGACATTGCCGCGCTGTCAGGCCGGACGTTGCACGCTGGAGGCCCCCGGATTCGAAGGCTATATTGTCCCCGAAGCGCAAACGGCGCGTCTCCACGCTCACCCGGCGGCCACCCCTGGCGATATGAGCTACTTCGTGCGCGTGGCCTGCGCCGTGCAAGCATTTACCCAGGGCGGGTTGCTCTTCCACGCGGCGGGGATCGTTCATCAGGAGCGTGGCTATGGGATGTTTGGCCTATCTGGCAGCGGCAAGACGACCGCTGCCAGGCTCTCCGCGCCCGATCCCGTCCTGAACGATGACCTGGTGCTCTTATGGCCCGACGCTGACGCAGCCCGCGGATGGCAGATTCAGGCCACGCCATTTGGCAAGCGGCGCGGCGATGTCGCTCGCGCGCCGCTGCGCTCTTTGCTGTGGTTGGTCAAGGATATGGAGATATTCTTAGAACCGCTCTCGCGGGCGCAGAGCCTGGGCGAACTTATCGCCAATACGCCCGTCCTCTCCTCGGATGCAGCCTGGCTCCCGCAAGCGATGGCGCGCTGGGAGGACGTGATGGCCGATGTGCCGGTCTACGCGCTTCATTTTCGACGTGATGTTTCATTTTGGGAGGTCCTCGATGGCCAATTGGGATGATGTCTTAGTTGCGCAATCCGATGTCGTGACCCGTGAGGTCGATGGCGAAGCGGTGGTTGTGCTGCCCACGCAGGGCAAATTCATCGTGCTCAACGCCACCGGCGCGCTGATCTTACAGATGGCCGATGGGACGCGCTCGCTGCGCGATATCGCTGCGGCTGTGGCGGAGCACTTCGGCGCGGAACTTGACGTGGTCGAGCCGGATGTGCTCAACTTCGCCGAGATGTTGGTGCAACGCGGGGTGCTGGCCTCTGTAAAGCAAAGCACCGGTTGATCCAAGCCAGGAGATGTTGAGATGTTGAAACCATTGCCCATTGGCGTGCAGACATTTGGTAAGCTAATCAACGAAGGGTATCTCTACGTAGATAAAACACAGGAGATTTACCAACTGTTACGCGGCCCTGGCGTTTACTTCCTCTCGCGCCCGCGCCGCTTTGGCAAGAGCCTACTGCTCTCGACGCTGGCGGCGATCTTCGCGGGGCAACGGGAGCTGTTCGAGGGGCTGTGGCTCGCCCAGAGCGATTATGCGTGGCCCGTTCACCCGGTGATCCGCATCGACTTCAGCCTGTTTCGCGTGGAGAATGCTGAGCAATTGGAGCAGAAGCTGGCGGAGCGGCTGGGAGAAATCGCGGCGGATCATGAGGTCGTCTTGGGCGCGGGTGATTATCAAAAGAAGCTTCGCGACCTTATGCGGGCCTTGGCGGATCGCGCCGGCGTCGTGATCCTGATCGATGAGTACGATAAGCCCATCATCGACAATATCGACCATCCAGCAGCCGCGGCGGAGATTCGCGAGGTGCTGAAGAGCTTCTACGCGGTGATCAAAGGAATGGATGCCTACGTGCGCTTTGTCTTCCTGACGGGCGTGAGCAAATTCAGCAAAGTCGGCGTCTTCTCCGGGCTGAACAACCTGAAAGATATCACGCTCGATAATCGCTACGCGACTTTATTGGGTTTCACGCAGGAGGAATTGGAGCGCGACTTTCGTGATTATATCCAAGTCTTTGCGGAAAACACGGATGCGACTTCCCCGGAATTGATGAGGCGCATTCGAGATTGGTACAATGGATTTCGGTTCTCCAAGCGCGGCGCGCCGGTGTACAATCCCTTCTCTCTGCTGTTGGTCTGCGATATGCAGGATTTCCGCAACTACTGGTTCGAGACGGGGACGCCGACCTTCCTGATCAGGTTGTTGAAGAGTAAGGGCTACGACGTGCGCGAGTTGGAATCGCTGCGGGTGAACGAGTTGACCTTCAGCAGCTACGAGATCGAAGACCTGCGCCCGGTGCCGCTGTTGTGGCAGACGGGTTACTTGACCATCAAGGACTACGATCCGCGCTCGCGGCTCTACCGGCTCTCGTACCCAAACTACGAGGTGCAGAACGCCTTTATGCACCATCTGTTAGATGCGTTCAGCAGCGCGAGCGATGGCCTGATTGGCGGCCACCTATGGGATTTGCTGGATGCATTGCAGGCGCAGGCGTGGGAGGCGTTCTTCGCCGCGCTGGGCGTCTTCTTCGCCGGGATTCCCTACGACATCCAGATTCCGCAGGAGCGCTATTACCAGACGGTCTTCTACCTCATCTTCAAGCTGATGGGCTTGCAAATCGGGGCGGAGGTGCGGACGAATCGCGGGCGCATCGATGCGGTGATCGAGTTGGACGAGGGCGTCTTCATCTTCGAGTTCAAGTTGGATGGGACGGCGGAAGTGGCCCTGGCGCAGATCGCCGCGCGCGGCTACGATGAGCAATATCAACGCGCGGAGAGACCCATTTACCACATCGGCGTCGCCTTCAGTACCGAGACGCGGAGCATCACCGAGTGGCAAGTCGTCACGAAGACGGGGGCCGCGTGATGGAAACCCGCGTTCTCCCTGTCGACCCACAGCAGCCTGAGCCGGAGGCCATCGCTCAGGCGGCGCTGTTGATCCGCGCCGGCGAGGTCGTCGCGTTCCCCACGGAGACGGTCTACGGCTTGGGCGCGGATGCCTGGCGGGCCGAGGCTGTCCAGCGCATCTTCGCGGCCAAAGAGCGCCCCGCGTACGACCCTCTCATCGTCCATCTGGCGGATGCGACGTGGCTGCCGCAGGTGGCGGCGCATGTATCGTCCATCGCGCGCGAGTTGGCCGCGCGCTTCTGGCCCGGCCCCTTGACCCTGGTACTGCCGCGCGGCGAGCGCATCCCCGACGTAGTGACCGCCGGCGGCGAGACCGTTGCCGTGCGCGTCCCGGCCCATCCGGTGGCGCTGGCCCTGCTCCGCGAGGCCAACGCGCCCATCGCTGCGCCGAGCGCCAACCGCTTTGGCCACGTCAGCCCCACGCGCGCCGAACACGTGCTGGCCGATCTTGACGGGCGCATCCCTATGGTGCTCGACGCTGGCCCCACGTCCATCGGCGTCGAATCGACGGTGCTCTCGCTGGCGACCTCCACGCCGACGATTCTCCGTCCCGGCGGCGTGAGCCGCGAGGCGTTGCGCGCCGTCTTAGGCGCGGTGGCCGTGTATACGCAATCTGCCACATCCCCTGTGGGGGGGATTGAGGAGGGTGAGGCGGCCCCGTCACCAGGAACGTTAGCTCAGCACTATGCGCCGCGCGCGCGCGTGCGATTCTACACCGGCCCACGTGCGATTGTATTGCCCGCCCTGCGCGCCGCGGCCTTCGATCTGGATGCGGCGGGCGAGCGCGTGGGGTTGTTGATCGCCGAGGAGGATCGCGCGGCGCTGGCGGACGCACCGGGAATCATCCAGACGTTAGGCACCCAAGGTGACGTGCCCGCTATTGCGCGACGGCTCTTCGCGGCCCTGCGCGCTTTGGATGCGGCGGGCGTCTCCGTCATCTTAGCGCGCGATTTCGGCAGCGCGGGCCTGGGCCTGGCCGTGCGCGACCGGCTCACCCGCGCGGCTGGCGGCGATGTGATCCGGGTGGCATAGATGCTTCCCGTGACGATCCGACCCTTTGAGCGGCGCGACCAGGCAGCCGTGAAGGGTCTCATCTTAGAGGGCCTGGTGGAGCACTGGGGCGTGCTCGATCCCACGCTGAACCCCGACCTGGACGACATCGCTGCGACCTATGCGGCGGGCCGTTTCCTCACGGTGTGGCAAAATGCTTCCCCTTCTGTGGGAGGGAGTGAGGGGGATGACGGCGAGCGTTTAGTCGGCACGGGCGCGATTCTTCCTGAGCCTGACGAGGAGGGCGCGGCCCGCGTGGTGCGGATGTCCGTGGCGCGCGATTGCCGGCGTCAGGGTATTGGGCGGGCGCTGTTGGATGCGTTGTGCGCGGCGGCGCGCGCGGCAGGCTATCGGCGCCTGGTGTTGGAGACGACGGCCACGTGGCAGGGCGTCATCGATTTCTATCAGACCTACGGCTTCCGTGCGTCAGGCGTGCGGGAGGGCGATATGCACTTCGAGATGGATCTATGATCCACGATATGGACTTAGACGAGGCTGCATTGGAGGCGTTGAACGCGCGTTTTGAAACCGCCTCGCCCCAAGCGATTTTGACCTGGGCGTGGGAGACCTTCGGGCCGGAGGAGGTCGCGGCCAGCTCCTCATTCCAGACGCAGAGCGTGCCCCTGCTTCACATGATCGCCCAAACGTGCCCGCAGATGCTTGTATTGTTCATCGATACGGGCTTTCACTTTCCAGAGACCCTTGCGTTTCGTGATCGCTTACAGGCGCGATGGGACTTGAATATCCGCGTCGTCCAGCCCGCGATCAGTAAGGGCGAGTTGTTTCGCAAGTACGGCGAGGGTCTTTACCGGCGCGATCCCGATCTCTGCTGTTACATCAACAAGGTGCGCCCGATGCAGAAGGCGCTGACATCTTTCCGCGCCTGGATTACGGGCGTGCGTCACGATCAGACGAAAAACCGGCAAGGGCTGGAGGTCATCATCCGCCAGACCTCTGGGTTGCTTAAAGTGCATCCCTTGCTGAACTGGACGGAAGCGCAAATCACGGCCTATCGCGATGCGCACGAGTTGCCCGTGCATCCGCTCTATCACCAGGGCTATCCCAGCGTGGGATGCGCGCCGTGCACGCGCCCGGTCTTCTCGATCGAGGCTGATGCCGGGGATGCCAGCGACGCGCGCGCCGGGCGGTGGGCGGAATCGGATAAGGAAAAGACGGAATGTGGTTTGCATTTGGATTGGGAGAAGTAAACTTCCTGTTTGTAGTCAGGCACGCAATGAAATGGAGTGCCGTAGGAGCTTACTACAGACCTAAAAAGTGAGGTAGATATGCGTCGCGCACAGAGCAAAAATCCAATTGTGTTGGTTACAGGCGGGGCAGGATACATCGGATCGCAGTTGATCCGCGATTTGGCCGACGACCCCGATTTCGAAGGTTATACCATCCGTATTTATGATAATCTGCACCGTCATCATCACTGCGGCCTGATGGATCTGCCCCGCACGGGCCGCTATGAGTTCATCGAGGGCGATATCTTAGATCGCTTCAATCTGGAGCGGGCGATGTGTGGCGTGAGCGAGGTCTTCCATCTCGCGGCGCTGGTCAGCACCCCGCTGAGCTTCGATCACCCGGAATGGACGGAGCAGGTCAATCATTGGGGCACCGCCTCCGTGGTCGATTGCGCGCTCAATATGGGGATTGAGCGGCTGCTCTACGTCAGCTCCACCAGCGTTTATGGCCCCGGCGGCCCCTTCGCCGAGGACGCCGCGTGCCATCCTATCGGCCCCTACGCGATTTCCAAGCGCAAGGGGGAGGAGGATGTGCAGCAGGGCTGTCAGCGCGGCCTGAAGGCGACCATCGTCCGCCTGGGCACAACCTTCGGCAACGCGCCGGCGATGCGCTTCGACGCGGTGGCCAATCGCCTGGCCTTTTTGGTGGGGGTGGGGCGCCCGATGGTGCTCTTCGGCAGCGGCAAGCAGGTGCGACCGCTGATTCACATCTGCGATGCTTCGGCGGCGGTGCGATTTTGTCTCCAGCATGGCGCGGGGCGCGGCGAGATCATCAACGCGGCGTTGCTCAATCCTTCCGCTATCGATATTACCCACATGTTGCAGGACTTGGTGCCGGAGGCGGAAGTTCGCTATACAGATCAGGACATCTTGACGGAGATCAGCTTCAAAATAGATGCGAGTAAGTTGTTGCGGATGGGGTTTGAGCCGCAATACACCTTGGAGCAGGGGCTGCGGGAAATGTTGTCGCGGTGGCAGGGGTATCATCAGGTGAAAAATCCGTTCGAGAATGAAATCAAAGGGATTTGAGGGAGGAGTAACATGGCATTAGTCAGGGTGGAGGAGTTGGTCAAGCGCTACACGCCAGAAGGCCCGAACGCGGTGGACGGCGTATCGTTTGAAATTCAAAAGGGGGAGATTTTTAGCTTGCTGGGGCCGAACGGTGCGGGCAAGACGACGGCCATTTCGGTGATCAGCACGCTGTTGCCGCCCACATCGGGCGAGGCGTACGTCAATGGGCACGATGTCCGCACGGAGCCGATGGCGGTGCGCAAGAGCTTGGGCGTCGTGCCGCAGGATCTGGCGCTCTATGGCGATCTCACCGCGCTGGAGAATTTGCGCTTTTGGGGCGAAATGCGCGGCCTGACCGGCGACACGCTCAAGCGCGAGATCGACGAGAAGTTGGAGTTGACCGGCTTGACCGAGCGCGCCGGGGATCGTGTGAATACCTATTCCGGCGGGATGAAGCGCCGCCTTAATCTGGCGGTTGGCCTGCTTGGCAATCCGCCGCTGGTGATGTTGGACGAGCCGACCGTCGCCATCGATCCGCAGAGCCGCCGCTACATCCTGGATTGGGTGCAGCGGATGAGGGGCGAGGGCCTGACCGTGCTCTACACCACGCACTATATGGAAGAGGCCCAGGAGTTGAGCGACCGGATCGGCATCATCGATCACGGCAAATTGATCGCGCTGGGCACGTTGGACGAGCTGATCCAGTTGGTCGGCCAGCAGGAGACGCTGATGCTGCAACTGTGGCAGGGCGACGGCCTGGCGGACTTGAAGGAGGCCGTCCAGACGCTGGAGGATGTGGATCAGGCCAGCATCCGCGAGGAGATGTTGGTGCTCAATGTACCCTCGGCGGAATCGCTGTTGCCTGCCGTGCTGAGCCAGGCTTCCGAACTGGGCCTCAGTCTCCGCACCATCGAAATCCGCGAGCCGAATCTGGAGACCGTCTTCCTGCACCTGACCGGCCGCGCCTTGCGAGATTAGGGGAGTGTCAGATGCGTAAATTATGGATCTTGACCCTCAAGGAAATCCGGCTCGCTTTTCGGGATCGCGGCCTGATCATTACGATGTTGGTCACGCCGTTGGTCATCACGCTGGTGATCGCCGGCGCTTTTGGAAACGGCGGAGGTTCCGCCTTATCCGACATTCCCGTGCTCCTGATCAATAAGGACGCGGGCTTCTTGGGCGAGGAATTGGTGGATGTTTTTGCAATGGAGGACGTCGCGCATCTGGTGCAACCCGAGACGCTGCCCGGCTCCGAGGAGGAAGCGGCCCGCGCGCGCGTCGCATCCGACGAGGCTGCCGTGTTGGTCATCATCCCGCCGGAGTTCAGCGCGCAACTCTATCCCTTCGGCGAGACCGCGCAGGATATCTTGGGCGTGGATTTCGAGACCTGGCAGGAGGATGAGGCGCCGGAATTGACCGAGGAGCAGTGGCAAACGCTCATCATGGCCTACGCGCAATCTCAACAGACCGCGTCCTCAGCGCCAATCGAGGTGGAACTGTACGCCAGCCCCGATTGGCGCATCAGCACGATGGTCGTCAAAAGCATCGTCACCCAAGGGCTGATGCAGCTTCAGTTGACCACGCATGGCTACGATGCCATCATCTCGCGCATCATCCGCGCGCAGATGGCGTCGGACGATCTCGCGATGGGCGACCAGGATAACGCTCAGGCGGAGCTTGCCGAAACATTCTCCGGCTTAGGCGACGGCCAATCCGCCGCTGAGCTTGAACAATCCTACGACCTGCCCATCCGCCTGCGGATCGAATCGCCGAGCGGACGGGGGTTTAGCTGGCTCGACTACTCCGCCGCATCCCAGGCGATAATCTTCTTGATGTTTGCCGTCACTGCCGGGGGGCGGACACTGTTGGCGGAGCAGGAGGGCGGCACGCTGCCCCGCCTGCTCATCACGCCCAATCCCTCGCTGACCATTCTCGTGGGCAAGATGACGGGCATCGCCGTCACCGGGCTGATGCAAATGCTCCTGCTCTGGGGCGCGACCAGCCTGGTGGGCGCATATTGGGGCGCGCCGCTGGCCGTGTTGGTTTCGATGGCGGCGCTGGTGCTCTGCGCCTCTGGGGTAGGGGCGGTCATCTCTGCATGGGCGCAATCGCCGAGCCAGGCTGGCGCGATTGGCACCGCTTTCACCTTAGTCGCGGCGGCGATCTCCGGCTCCTTCGTCCCGCGCTTCAACATGCCCGCGTGGGTGCAGACGGTGAGCCTCGTCACGCCCAACGCTTGGGGCATCGAAATCTTCTCCAATCTCCAGAATGGGAAGAGTTTGCAGGAGATCTTACCCCTGCTCGGCGGAACCCTGGCGCTCACGGTCGTTTATTACATCTTAGGATTGATCGGCTTCCGCCGCCAATTCAAGTAGCTCAGGATAGAGAAGGGGATAAATAATGCGTAGAATTTGGTCGATGATCCGCAATGAGTTTTTACGCGAATTTTCTTCGCCTATCACACTGGTCTTCTTCGTGCTGCTGCCGCTGCTCTTCACGGCGGCGGTCAGCACCGGCCTCGGCGGCATGAATCCTAGCGCTGAGGGCGAGGTCGAGGAGGCGCGGGCGAATTTATACGTCAGGCAAGAGGACGCGGGCTTTATGAGCGCGGCGCTGCTCGCTACGCTGGAGATGGTCAACTTGGATGTGCAGGTGGTCGAGGAATTGCCAGAAGAGAGCTTTGGCCTGGAAGTGCCGGCGTCGTTCTCGGAGCAAGTGTTGGCGGGCGAGATCGTCACGCTGACATTGCACACGCTCCCGGCCAGCAGCGGCAGCACTGCCGTCGAGCAGGCCGTGCAATCGGCGCAGGGGCAGTTGGGCGGCGCGGCCTTGGTCGCCGCGATGGGCGTGGAGCAGGGCCGAGAGGCGGGGATTTTCGCCTCGGAGGCGGAGGAGCGCGAGTTCTTCCGCGAGATCTTAGATGAAATGTTGGCGAGCTTAGAAAATCCGGCGGCGATTCCCGAGGTCCGGTGGCCAGAAGGCACAACCATTGAAGCGCAGGCCAACGACATGGTCTCCAGCGTGGAGCAAGGCTCCGCCGGCCAGTTGGTCACCTGGGTGCAGATCACGCTCTTGGGCGCGGCGGAGGTGCTGGTAGATGAGCGCTTGCGCGGCACGCTCCAGCGGATGCTGGTGATGCCCGCCTCGCGAAGTCACATCCTGCTGGGGAAACTCACCGCGCGCCTGATGCTGGGCCTCCTGCAGATTGCGATTCTGCTTGTCGGCGGCAGCGTGATCTTTGGCGTGGGGTGGGGGCGCGCGCCGCTGGCCATCGGCGCGATCTCACTGGCGTTCGCGCTCGCCACGGTGGGCTTAGGCATGCTACTGGCGACCTTCGTGCGCTCGCGGGGACAGGCCAGCAGCGTCGTCGTCGGCTTCTCGATGGCGATGGCCGCGTTAGGCGGCGCGTGGTGGCCGCTGGAGGTCACGCCGGAGCTTTACCGGCAGGTCGTGCAGGTGCTCCCCGCCACGTGGGCGATGCGCGCCTATGGCGATGTGCTCGCGCGCGGCGCGACCTTCGTGGATGTCCTGCCGCACATCGGCGTGCTGCTGCTCTTCGCCGCGCTCTTCACCGGCGCGGGGATGTGGCGCTTCAAGGATTATGAGTGAGGGTTTTCTTGTTCGTTGAGTTCTCTGTGGAGGGGTAAAAAATTGGTCGCGAGGGGGAACGTATTTCGTATTGCGTAGTTCGTAATGAAACTAGTACAACGCGGCGGAAGTCCATCCTCAGTTAGCCCCGCTCAGAGTGGATCGCAGATCCGCAACTACACGTCGGAACGGGGAACTGACGTTCCCCTTGGAGTAAATTCAACTGGGGAGTTATTTATGCCGCGCTGTACCAGTTGCGAGTTTCGATGGATAGATGATCGAGGTGTGCACAACATAATCACGTAATCCGCTTTACGGAATACTTCTCTGAACCACACAAAAAACCGGGGAGGGCATTATGCCCTCCCCGGTTGTCGCTTAACTTTCTGAAGACTATCCGCGGAGATAATCCCGCAGGCGTCGGGCGTGGGCCGGATGTCGCAGCCGGCTGAGCGCCTGCGCCTCGATCTGGCGGACGCGCTCGCGAGTGACGCCCAACTTCTGCCCGACCTCCTGGAGCGTGTAGGTCTGCCCATCCAACAAGCCGTAGCGCATCTGAAGAATCTTGACCTCGCGCGGCGGCAGATCGGCTAAAATCTCCATTAACGTATCGCGCAACATCACCGCCCCTACTTCCTCCGGCGGCGCCGGGCTTTCCTGATCCTCCACGAAGTCGCCTAACGTGCTCTCTTCTTGATCGTCCGTCGGCATCTCCAGCGAGAGCGGACGCCGCGCAACGCGCATCATGTGCTCCACCTTGCTCTCCGGGATGCCCAACTCCTCGGCCAACTCCCCTGGCCGGGGATCGCGGCCCAGCTCCTGGGTCAGCTTGTGCGTCATCCGCAACATCTTGCTGATCTGATCGCCCATGTGAACCGGCACGCGAATCGTCCGGCTCTGATCGGCGATGGAGCGCGTGACCGCCTGGCGAATCCACCACGTCGCGTAAGTGGAGAACTTGTGCCCACGCTTGTAATCGAACTTGTTCGCCGCGCGGATCAGGCCGATGTTGCCCTCCTGGATGAGATCCAAGAAGGGCACGCCGCGCCCGATGTATTTCTTCGCCACGCTGATCACCAATCGGGAGTTCGCCCGGATGAGATGCTCGCGCGCTCGCGCGCCATCCTCCACCAGATACTCCAGCTCGCGGCGCTTCTCATCGCTGTTGTAGGTGCCGCGCCCCAAACGACGCTGCGCGCGCTTGGCCTTCTCCATCCGCTTGGCCAGGCTGACCTCTTCCTCTGCATCTAACAGCGAGACCTTGCCGATCTCTTTGAGGTAGATGCCGATGGTATCATCGACCTGAATGGCGCGATCGATGTCCTTGGCGGTCTTATCCGGCTCATTGTCCTCGCCTTCGATGTCGTCCAGATCATCCTGATGTTCTCCAATATCGATACCGGCTTCCATCAGTGACGCAATAATCTCTTCTAAGCGCCGTACATTGTCCTCCGCCTCTGGGAAGGCGTGGAGAATATCTTCATAAGTGACGTAACCTTTCTTGTAGCCCCTCGCCATGAGATAATCCTCTGGCGTGGTATCCTCTTCTATTCCGACTATCTCGTCACTTTCTTCGAGTATTTGTCGTTGCAATTTATTCTTGACAACCAAGACTAGTGTTCCCTCTCCATGTACTTGCGATGTGAATACGTTCCACTATTTTCAGGATAGCGAAAAAGTGTCAACTTGTCAAATGGTCTTCAAAACTTATCGCTGCCTATCGAAGCGCAGCCGAAGCGCAGCCGAAGCGCAGCCGAAGCGCAGCCGAATTGTGCTCTAGTTTGGTCCGGCCTCATCCTTGAGAATAACATGAGTACATTAGAACTGTATAAGAGCTTTTCTCCGCGCGAATTGGTAATTTTACCCGATCTTTAACCAGTTCGTAACGAAGCGGCAATTTTTCCGGGCCTAAAAAGAGCACAGTTGGCGACAGCCATCCTGTGCTCTGCATAACACTATAGCATAGATTGGGGAGCTTTGTCAAGTGGCGGGCGAGTTTTTAGGACATTTCTCCTATAAGTTGGATGAGAAGAGATCAGGTCGGAGGGGGAAGTGATAGGGCTTTCCTATGCTCGCTCCAAGGGGATCGATAGATCCCCATTTTGCTTGCGCAAGCTAAAAACACGTTCAAAATATATCCCAGAGGCGCGGATTTGGCAATCCGCTTGGGGCGAATGGGATATAATTGCAAAATGGGAAAACCCCAGGGAAGTGAGCCGCGACGTTGACAAATTCCCTGGGACGGCTATAATTACAATGAATATATGAGAAAATGTTGAGCGGGACGAGTACCCGGCGGAGTGTGGCAGGGAGGGAAGGCCAGCGACTGGAAGCCTTCCTCACCGAACCCGGCGAAAACCCCCCGCGAGTGGTCGCTGGAACGGCTTTTTAAATGGCTCAGTAAAGTGACCCGGTTGGCCCGTTATCGCCGTGAGAGTGCCTGACATCTCAGCTAGCAGATGACAGGAATTTGGGTGGAACCACGTGGCCCCTCCGCGTCCCAAGACGGCGGGGGGGCTTTCTGTTGTCGAGCTATGGATCGCGACGCTGGTTCGATCCCATAAACTGACTCAAGTCATATATCGATGTACCGGAGGTATGAAATGAATGCAACGAGTGCAATGGACACAATGAATCCTGAAGAATATCACGAAAGTCACCTGTATCGGCTCCGACACTCAGCGGCGCACATGATGGCGGCCGCGGTGTTGGAGAAGTTCCCGGAGGCCAAAGTCGCTATTGGCCCACCGATTGAGCACGGTTTCTACTACGACTTCGATCTGCCGCGCCCGCTGAATGAGGAGGACCTGGGGGAAATCG
This sequence comes from uncultured Anaerolineales bacterium, assembly GCA_964496595.1. Taxonomy (GTDB): domain Bacteria; phylum Chloroflexota; class Anaerolineae; order B4-G1; family SLSP01; genus JAAAOZ01. The sequence goes on along the minus strand of CAZCAI010000070.1, from coordinate 6,387 downwards.
AAGCGCGGATGCGGGAGATGATCAAGGAAGACCGCGATTTTGTCTACGAGGAGGTTAGCCCGGAGGAGGCGCGCGAGATCTTTTCGGATCAGCCCTACAAGCTGGAGTTGATCGCGGATATTTTGGAGCGCGGTACGGATGAGTACGGCGAGAAGACGGACGAGGCGGTGCTTTCCATCTACAAGAGCGGCGATTTCGTCGATCTCTGCCGAGGCCCGCACGTGGACAACTCCAGCGAGATCCCGGCGCAGGCTGTGAAGCTGCTCAACACGGCGGGCGCCTATTGGCGCGGCGACGCCGACAAGCCGATGCTCCAACGCATCTACGGCACGGCCTGGGAGACGCCCAAGGAGCTGCGCAAGTACCTGCAATGGCGGGAAGAGGTCAAGAAGCGCGATCACCGGCGCCTGGTCAAGGACCTTGATCTGCTCTCCTTCCACGAGGAGGCCGGGCCGGGGCTGGCCTACTGGCATCCCAAGGGCGCGATGATCCGCAAGATCATCGAGGACTTCTGGCGCGATCAGCACATCGAGGGCGGCTACGACTTCGCCTACACCCCGCACATCGGCAAGGCGTGGCTCTGGGAGACCTCCGGCCACTTGGATTTCTATAAGGAAAGCATGTACTCTCCGATGGACGTGGACGGTCAGGAGTACTATCTCAAGCCGATGAACTGCCCCTTCCATATTCTGATCTACAAGACCTCCCTCCGCTCCTATCGCGATCTTCCGCTCCGCTGGGCCGAGCTGGGCACGGTCTACCGCTATGAGAAGAGCGGCGTGCTCCACGGGCTGTTGCGCGTGCGCGGTTTCACGCAGGATGATGCGCACATCATCTGCACGCCGGAGCAGATCGAGGGCGAGGTGTTGCGCGTGCTGCGCTTCTCGTTGGAGATGCTGCGCGCCTTCGGCTTCCAGGAGATCGAGGCGTTCTTAGCGACGCGGCCTGAGAAGGCGGCGGGCGAGCCGGCGCGCTGGGAGCAGGCGCAGGCGGCGCTGAAGCGCGCTATCGATATCGAAGGGCTGGACTATGAAGTCGATGAGGGCGGCGGCGCCTTCTATGGCCCCAAGATCGACCTGAAAATCAAGGATGCGCTGGGTCGTTCGTGGCAGTTGACGACGATTCAGTTCGACTTCAACCTGCCGGAGCGCTTTGATATGACTTACATCGGCGAGGACGGCGGGGAGCATCGGCCCTACATGGTGCATCGCGCGCTGCTGGGATCGCTGGAGCGCTTCTTCGGCATC